>NZ_JBFUIL010000003.1:0-509233 GCF_056401895.1 Sphingomonas sp. P4_D12
ACGCCATGCCCGCCGACATCGCGCCGTCGCCGATCACCGCGATCGCCTTGCCGGGTCTCCCCGCCAGCTTGTTGGCGATGGCGAACCCCAGGGCCGCCGAGATCGAGGTCGAGCTATGCGCCGCGCCGAACGGGTCGTATTCGCTCTCGCTGCGCTTGGTGAAGCCCGACAGGCCGCCGCCCTGGCGAAGCGTGCGGATGCGGTCGCGCCGTCCAGTCAGGATCTTGTGCGGATAGCATTGGTGCCCGACGTCCCAGATCAGCCGGTCGTCAGGCGTGTCGAACACATAATGGATCGCGGTCGTCAGTTCGACCACGCCCAGCCCCGAGCCGAGATGGCCGCCGGTCGTCCCCACCGCCGAGATCGTCTCCGCGCGCAGTTCGTCCGCCAATTGCCGCAATTGCTCGGGCTTCAGGTTGCGAAGATCCGCCGGCGTCGAAACAGTGTCGAGCAGCGGCGTCTCGAAGGAAATGGTCATCTGGTATCGGCTCCTGCGCCCAACTTAACCCAACAGCGCCGCGAAACAATCGTGCGGACAACGACCATCTCTTCGGAAAACCGCGGGATGTTGATGAGCATTAGAAGAAATCAATGTGGCATTTCTGCGGGTGCCGGCGCGGCGGGGTCGGCCATCGGGTCCTGCAATTCCCGCGCGTTCGACTCGGGCGGAGACGCGACCGGCCCACCGGGATCACGTAAAGGGTCATCGAGTTCCGACGGGCTCTGCACGTCAACCCGGTGGTGCCGCAGACCGGCGACCTCGGCCGCGCGATTCTGCAGCCAGACCGACCGCAAGGTGGCGTACGGGTCCACGGCGCCGCCGAACAATGCGCGCAATTCGGGGTCGGATTCGGCGCGCAGATCGAGTCCGGTGATCGCCCCGCTGGAAAGCTGATAGCGCCAGTCGCTGAACGGCTTGCCGACCGCGAGCGGCAGGACGGCCCCGTCCAACGGCCCACCCAGCACATCGCGCAACGTGGTCGGGCCCATCAGCGGCAGAAACAGATAGGGTCCGGGCCCGACGCCGTAATAAGCCAGCGTATCGCCAAAGCTGTTGTTGCGATGTGGAAGGTTGAAATCCTTCGTCTTCGCGATGTCGAAGAGGCCACCGACACCCAGGGTCGAATTGATCGTGAACCGCGCCAGCGTCTCCGCCGCCTTGCCGAACTTGAACTGGAGCAGGTAATTCAGGAACACGACCGGCTCGGTCAGGTTACCGAAGAAGTTGCGCAATCCCGATCGCACCGGTTTGGGTACGATATGCTGATAGCCCATTGCGACCGGCCGGTAGATCGACTTGTCGAGCGCCTGATGGAGCCCGAACATCGCGCGGTTGAATCCTTCCAGCGGATCACCGCGATTGGGGTCGACCGCGGTTGCCCGAAACGGCGTCTCGCCCATGGCGGCCGGAGCGGCGGTTTCGGGATCGAACAGCGGGTCCGCAAACTCGGGAATCGGCGCGGAAGGGCTTGCCGCCGGCGAGTCGGCGACGGGCGGCGCCGGGGCAACGATAGGAGCCGACCCAGCGACGGGCGCCGGCGCGACGACCGGAGGTGCCGGCGGCGGTGCCGTTTGCTCTTGGGCCGGGGCGGCGATCAGCGCCACTGCCGGGAGGACAAGCGAGATCGTCAAAAATCGCCCTTCGCCGCCAAGCTATCGAGATGGGCGATCAACGCCTTGGCCCCCCCCTTGGCCAGAACGGTCGCGAAATCGGACCGTCGCGTCGCAATCTGACTGATCGAATTGCGGTAGAAGACGTCGATAATCTTCCAGGTGCCGCCGCTCGCGCGCAGGCGATAGCTGATCGGGATATCGGCCTTGCCCGGCGTGGTCAGCGTCGTGCGGACCAGCTTGTCGCCGCCCCGTGCCTCGATCTGCGGTGCGATCGCAAACCGCTCACCCGACCAGCTGTCGAAATTGGTGGCATATTGGGCGATAGTCATCCGTCGAAAGGCGGCGACCAGCGCCTGCTGATCGGCCGGCGCAGTCGTCGTCCAGCCCGAGCCCACCGCGAGTCGCGTCATCAGCGGCAGGTCGAACGCGCGGTCGATCACTGGGCCGATCGCCGCCGAACGGCTCTTTACCGCCCCCTTCGCCTTCATGATCGCGATCAGGCCATCGTCGAGCGCCTGCACCGTAGTGCGCGCGGGATCGGTCTGGGCGAACGCAGGAACGGGAATCGCAAGCGCCAGCAACACGGCGGAGGAGACAGTGATACGCATCAAAACACTCCTGATCGGCCGCCGGGCAATACCCCGCCCAGCGTGAGGGCGTCCACCCTTGTCGAACGCAAACTCTTTGCCGCGTTGCAATATTGCGTCTTTTGCAACCGGGGGTGAACGACTATCTGTGCCCCCAGGGCCCAGTGCTGGGTCGCGGCATTTCGAAAGACGGAATTGCATGCAGGACCAGATGACCGATCCTTCTTCGCCTTCGATCAACGTTCTGCTGGCAAATCCACGCGGTTTCTGCGCGGGCGTAGTCCGCGCGATCGAGATCGTCGAGCGCGCACTCGATCTCTATGGTGCCCCGGTCTATGTCCGGCATGAGATCGTTCACAATCGCCATGTCGTCGATCGATTACGCGGCAAGGGCGCGATTTTCGTGGACGAACTCGATGAAATTCCGCCTGAGGCGCCGACCGTCTTCAGCGCGCATGGCGTCCCGCGATCGGTCCAGGAGGCTGCCGTCGCGCGCGGCTTGCCGGTGCTCGATGCGACCTGCCCGCTCGTCACCAAGGTCCATGTCCAGGGTCGTCGTTATGCCAAAGCGGGGCGAACGCTCGTGCTGATCGGCCATGCCGGCCATGCCGAGGTGATCGGTACGATGGGCCAGGTCGACGCGCCGATTCATCTCGTCTCGACCACCGACGACGTCGCCTCCCTGCCGCTCGCGACGGATACGCCGATCGCCTATATCACGCAGACCACCCTCAGCGTCGACGATACGCGTGGCGTGATCGCGGCGCTCAACCAGCGTTTCGACGACGTCCAGGGTCCTGACGTCGCCGACATCTGCTACGCCACCCAGAACCGGCAGACCGCAGTTCGCGATCTCGCCCGGCAAAGCGACCTGCTGATCGTGGTCGGCGCGCGCAACAGTTCGAATTCGAGCCGGTTGCGCGAAATAGGCGACGAAATGGGCGTGCCGAGCTATCTGGTCGACGATGGCGGCGGCGTCGATCCGGCATGGTTCGACGGCGTGGCGACAGTCGGCATCACTGCCGGCGCGTCGGCACCCGACGAGTTGATCGAAAGCGTGATCGCCGCCATTGCTTCGGTCCGCCCGGTTTCGGTGAAACAGCTGGATGGCGTCACCGAAGATGTGGAATTCACGCTTCCTCCCCAATTGCGCAACGTCACCCGCGCGGCTGCCGAATAGGATTTCCCGATGACCTTACCGCTTTCCCAGATCGCGCGGATCGGCGCCTATACGCTGAAGCAGCATATCAAGGGCGGGAAATATCCGCTGGTGCTGATGCTCGAGCCGCTATTCCGCTGCAACCTGGCCTGCCCCGGCTGCGGCAAGATCGATTATCCCGATCCCATCCTCAACCAGCGCATGTCGTACGAACAATGCATGGAAGCGATCGACGAATGCGGCGCGCCGGCCGTCTCGATCGCCGGCGGCGAGCCGCTGCTGCACAAGGACATGGCGCGGATCGTCAAGGGCTATATCGCCAAGAAGAAACTGGTGATCCTGTGCACCAACGCGCTGCTGCTCAAGAAGAAGATCGACGAATACGAACCGTCGCCCTTTTTCACCTGGTCGATCCATCTCGATGGTGACAAGCAGATGCACGATCATGCCGTCGATCTCGACGGCACCTACGAAATCGCGATCGAGGCGATCAAGCTGGCCAAGAGCAAGGGCTTCCGCGTGCAGGTCAATTGCACCGTGTTCGACGGCGCCGATGCCGAGCGGCTGGCGACCTTCTTTGATGAGATGGAATCGCTCGGCGTCGAGATCACGATCTCGCCCGGCTATGCCTATGAGCGTGCCGCCGACCAGGAGCATTTCCTCAACCGCGAGCGGACCAAGAAATTCTTCCGCGACGTGTTCGCCCGCGGCAATGGCGGCAAGGACTGGACCTTCACCAACTCGCCGCTGTTCCTCGATTTCCTCGCCGGCAACCAGACTTACGAATGCACACCCTGGTCGATGCCGTTACGGACGATCTTCGGCTGGCAGAAGCCGTGTTACCTGCTCGGCGAGGGCTATGTCGCGACCTTCAAGGAATTGATGGAAGGTACCGACTGGGAAAAATACGGCGTCGGCAAATATGAGAAATGCTCGAACTGCATGACGCATTGCGGTTTCGAAGGCACCGCCGCGACCGACGCGATCCGCCATCCGCTCAAGATGTTCAAGGTCGGCCGCAACGGCGTCAAGACCGAAGGCCCGATGGCGCCCGACGTCGACCTGACGACCGCGCGGCCTGCCGAGGATGTCTATTCCTCGCATGTCGAACTGGAACTAGCGAAGATCAAGGCGGCCGATCCCGAAGGCTTCAAACGGGTCCAGCGCGCTGCGTGATCCCGTTTGCCGGCCTTAACGGGCCGGCAGCCCGAGTCGGTCTATCCCGGCCCCGATAATCGCATCGAATGCCTGCGCCAGGCTGCGAAACGCCTGATCGGCCTGGCGCCCGGTACGGATCAACGCCGACAGCTGCCGCGGATCGCGCGCGAGCGAGACGAGAACCGCGCCCAGTGCCATCCCGCCGTCCGGCCGCATCCCGACCAACGCAGCGGGCGGGAGATCGTCTTCGGCACGATCCGAAATCACCCGCAACGCGGCGAACGGCAGGCCCTTGCGCACCGCCACGCGCGCGGCGACGTGGCTCTCCATGTCGACCGCAATCGCGCCGGTCCGCTCGTGCAGGAGGCGTTTTTCCGCCGCGGTTGCGGTGATCGCGTCGTTCCCCACAATCCCGCCGCGATGAGCATACGGCAGCGCCTGCCCCAGCCGTTCAACCACAACCACATTGCCGTCGATCACGACATCGCCGGGTCGCAGCGACGGGGCGAGCGCGCCGGCGATGCCGCATGACAGGATGATGCCGGGAAAAAGCGCGGCTTTATCGTCGAGATCGCGCTCGAGCGTCGCCGCAACGCCGCCGCCGGTGACGACGACGAGATCGCGTCCGGGGCGGTTGAAAATCCGCGCCTCGCGCTTGAGCCCGCAGGCGATGATCAAGGTCACATGCCGACCGTGACACGCTTGGTGTTCGAGCGCTTGAGGTTGCGGTAGCGCGCCATCGCCCAGAACGGGAAATATTTCGGATAGCCGTGATAGCGGAGATAGAAGACCCGCGGAAACCCGCCGCCGGTATAATATTCCTGGCCCCACAGTCCGTCGGGATCCTGGTTAGCGGCCAGCCAGTCGATCCCGCGTGCCACCGCCTGGCTGTCGACCTCGCCCGCCGCCATCAGCCCTAGCAACGCCCAGGCGGTTTGCGACGCGGTCGAGGGAGCCGGAACATGGCCGGTGCGATCGAGATCATAGCTATTGCAATCCTCTCCCCAGCCGCCATCGGGATTCTGGATCGTCTCGAGCCACGCGGCAGCGCCCGCGACCATCGGATCTCCCTGATCGAACCCTGCCGCGTTCAGCGCGCACAACACGGACCAGGTGCCATAGATGTAATTGACCCCCCAGCGACCGAACCAGCTGCCCTCGGGTTCCTGTTCGCGGCGAAGATAGTCGATCGCCGCCGCCATACGCGGGCTGTCCGGCCGCTCGCCCAGCTGCGCGAGCATCGACACGCAGCGCGCGGAGACGTCCGCGGTCGGCGGATCGAGCAGCGCGCCATGGTCGGCAAATGGCAGGTTGTTGAGATACTCGTAGGCATTGTCGGCGTCGAACGCGCCCCAGCCGCCATTCTTCGACTGCAGTCCGACCGTCCATTCGACCCCGCGGTCGATCGGCATCCGGTCGGCCGTCCCGGCGCGATCCATTGCCATCACCACCACCGCGGTATCATCGAGGTCGGGATAGTGCGCATTATTATATTGGAAGGCCCAGCCGCCCGGGCGCACGCCGGGCCGTTCCTCCGCCCAATCCCCCGCCACGTCGAGCACTTGGCGCGGCTTGAGCCAATCGAGCGCGGCGTCAGCGCTGGCGATATTGGCCTCGCCCCCCGCCTCCAGCATCGCATGTGCCGCGAGTGCTGTGTCCCACACCGGCGACACGCAGGGCTGGCAATAGGCCTCGTCCTCCTTGATCACGAGCAAATTCTCGACCGATTGCCGGGCGATGACGCGAGCCGGATGGTCCTCTGCATAGCCGAGCAGGTCGAACACCATCACGCTGTTCGCCATCGCCGGATAGATCGCGCCGAGCCCGTCCTCACCGTTGAGCCGTTCGACTACCCAGGCCTCGCAGGTCCGGATCGCGCGCTGCCGGAGCTTGGTCGGCCACAGCCCGTCGCCGGCCTTGAGCAACCGGTCGAGCGCATTGAAGCCCTTGGTCCACAGCCATTTGGGATCAGCCGCCTTGGTCCCGGCGCGTACCGCCTCGCCAGTATAGAGCTCGTCGACCTTGATGCCCTTGGCGTTGCGCGCAACGGGTTTGAGCGCACACAGCACGAGCAGCGGCACCACCACGGTACGCGCCCAATAGCTCATCTTGGACAGATGGATCGGGAACCAGCGGGGCAGCAGGATCAGCTCTGGCGGCATGGTCGGCACGGTCGACCAGGGGCTGGCATCGAACAAGGCGAGCTGGATGCGAGTGAATACGTTCACCGCCGCAGCCCCGCCCGCCGCCAGGATCGCCGTCCGCGCGCGCACCATGTGCTGCGCCTGTGGATCGTCGCCGATCATCTTGAGCGCGTAATAGGCCTTCACGCTGGCGCTGACGTCGAATCCGCCGGCATGAAACAGGCCCCAGCCGTCATGCGCCGGCGACTGGATGCGGCGCAGATAGCGGCCGATCTTCGCTTCCAGCACTTCGTCGACCGGTTCGCCGAGATAGTGGCGCAGCAGCACATATTCGGCCGGGATGGTGCAGTCCGCCTCGAGCTCGAACACCCAATGGCCATCGGGGCGTTGTGCGGCGGTCAATGCGGCAGCGGCGCGATCCACCGCCCTATCGATCGCCGCAAGCGGATCGGCTGACTGAAGCTTGGTGGCCATGCCGATCCGTTAGCGCGTCCGAGCGCCAATCGCCAAGCGTGCGGCGGTCTCGCCTGACCGCAGCGCGCCTTCGATCGTCGCGGGAAGGCCGGTATTGGTCCAATCGCCGGCCAGGAACAGGTTGCGCCAGCGTGTCGCAGCCGGGGGACGCTTGGCGTCCTGTACGGGCGTTGCGGCGAAGGTGGCGCGCTTTTCCTTTACGATCTGCCACTTTGGCATCGGCGCCGTGAAGCGATAGGCGCTCTGGATATCTGCCCAGAAACGCTGTGCCACATCCTCGCGGTCGAGATCGACGATCGCGTCGGCCGCGCTGACCGTCACCGAGATCCGGTCGGGAAAAGCGAACAGCCATTCTGCGGTGCCGCCGAGCACACCAAGCATCGTCGGCGCACCTTCCGGCGGCGTCATCGCGAAGTGGCCGTTGACGATCGCGTGGAAGGCGTCGGGCGCCGAAATCTCCGGCAGCAGCGCGGTCGCGACCCAGGGCGGCACGGCGAGGATCACGACTTCGTCATCGGCCACGGGTTCGGGCCCGGCGCCCCAGTCCAGCGCGGTTGCGCGATCGCCGAGCGTTTCGATCGCGCGAAGCCGCCTGCTTGGCGTGAACGGTGTGTTGCGAGCGGCGAGCCAGGCCAAGGCTGGATTGATGAACGCCGCCCCAAGGCTCGGTTCGGCGATGCGCGGCAAGGTCGCCTTGCCGCCGCGCAACAGCGATTCGCGGAGGACTGTCGCGGTCAGCCGGGTCGAGCCGGTTTCAGGCAGGGTATTGAGCACCGCGAGCAGCACCGGCGCCATCAGCTTGTCCCACACCAGTCCGGTCGCATCGATCCGGTCGCCGACTGCGTCCGCAGGAGCGCCTGTCAGCAACCCGGCGAGCCTGAGATAGTCCATCACCCCCGTTCCCGGCACGCGCCGCCGCTTCGACAGCACCCACCACGGCAGCACCCCGTCGTTCATCCGGATCGTCCAGCGCTCGTCGCTGGCGAGATCGGCGAACGCGAAATCAGCGTGATCGGGCCCGGCAAGCGGTGTGGCCGCCCCGATAGTCGCGCGGAACGCCGCGACCGACCTGTTCCCCGCCAGCACTAGGTGGTTGCCATTGTCGATCGTGAGACCCAGTTGCGGGTCGTGATAGGAGCGGCATCGCCCACCCGCCTGGGCAGCCGAATCGGCGATGCGCACGGTCAATCCCGCTTCGACCAGCCGCACCGCCGCCGACAGCCCGGCGAGACCGGCCCCCGCTATCGTCGCTCGCGCGAAGGTCACCGCGTCACCAGCAGCCGCGCCACCGTCCACAGCAAGGCCGGCTTGCCGACTTTCACCCGCCGGCGCGGCGGCGCCCAGCCGGTAACTTCCATGCGCTTGAGCAGCTTCGAATAGACCGCTTCCATCAGCCGCGGCGCGATCAGATGCCCTGCGGGCCGCGCCGCGAGAATGGCATTGGCGGCGCGATAATGATCGTGCGCACGCGCCACCAGCGGGCGGACCGCTTGGTCGATGCGCGGATCGGCGGCGACCTCGACCGGTGTGGTCAGCGCGATCCCGGCCCCGGTCAGCGCCTCGGCGGGGAGATAGACCCGGCCGATCTCGGCATCTTCATCGATATCGCGCAGGATATTGGTGAGCTGGAGCGCGCGGCCGAGATGGTGCGCGAGTTCGAGACCGGGCTCGCGCGGCATGCCGAACACGCGCACCGACAGCCGGCCCACCGCCGAGGCAACCCGGTCACAATAAAGGTCGAGCTCCGCCATGGCCGGCCAGCGAATATCGCGAGCCACATCCATCGCCATGCCGTCGATCACTGCCTCGAAATCGGTGCGGTCCAGGTCGAATCGACGTACCGCCTCCGCCACCAACCTCGCCTGCCCCGGATCGTCCCCGGCATAGAGCGAGTCCAAGTCGCGGCGCCAGCGGTCGAGCGCCACCGCGCGCCCTTCCCGCTCTCCCCCCTGATCGTCAGCGATATCGTCGACCACGCGGCAGAAGCCGTAAATCGCGTACATCGCCTCGCGCTCGGCCTTGGGCAGCAAGCGCATGCCGGCGTAGAAGGAGCTGCCGGCAGCCTGTGTCGCCGGCGCGGTGGTGGCGGCGTCGCTCATGCCGCGCGCCTGAAGAGCACGGGAAGCGCCGCGCCGAGCGCGATCCAGCCCGCTTCGACCTTGCCGTGATGGACGCGCTCGCTCAGCGGATCGCGCTGCTCCAGTCGATCGCACAGGCTAAGTGCCAGCCGGTGGATCGCCGCCACTTCCGCCGCCAGCCGCCGATCACGGATCAGCGCGGCGAATCCGGCGGACGAATCGAGCAGTTGCCGCGTGCGCCCGACGAGATCGGTGAGGATCGCCCGCAGCGCCGGCGTGGTACGTGTGCCGCCGAGATCCTCGACCCGCAACCCGGTATCGAGCGGGATATAGACTCGGTCGAGCTCGCGATAATCCTTGGCGCAATCCTGGAGATGGTTGATCACCTGCAGCGCGGCGCACAAAGCGTCGTTGGCGGGCCAAGTCTCGCGGCTTTCGCCGTGCACGTCGAGGACATAGCGCCCGACCGGCATCGCCGAGAGCCGGCAATAGCCGATCAGCTCGCCCCAGTTGCGGTAGCGGGTGACTGTCACGTCGCGGACGAACGCATCGAGCAGGTCATGGGCATGGACCGGATCGATCCGCCGCGCGGCCATCACCTCGGCCAGCGCCATCGCCTCTGGCGCGCCCTTTCCGTCCAGCCCGGCGCGCATTTGGGCGAGCAAGTCGAGCTTAGTCTCGGGCGAGGCCTGCGCATTGTCGGAAATGTCGTCCGCGGCCCGGGCGAAGCGGTAATAGGCCATGACCGGCGCGCGATGTTCGGGGCGCAGCAGGAAGCTCGCCACCGGAAAATTCTCGTCGGTGTGATTCTTGCCCGAAGCAAGGTCGGTTACGTCTGTCATCGCCCCGCCGCTGCCTGCGCCCGACCTTTCCACATGCCGCCACGACCGCGCATGTGCTGCCAGGCCGATAGCAAGGTGCAGCCAGCGTAGAAAGCCGCGATCAACGGCAGCGCTACGCCCCAGAGCGGCGAGCGGCGATAGAAAGCGAGCATCGGCTGAAAGGCGATCGCCATCAGCGCCCAGGCGGCGCTCCCGGCGAACCGCGCGAAACCCTGGCCGAAGATCGCGAGCAATGGCGGCGCGGCATAGACGAGCGCCAGGCCCAACAGAGTGCCCGCGAGCAGCAACGGCGAATAGCGCAGCTGGGCATAAGCCGAGCGCGAGATCATCGCCGCCACCGCGCCGAAGCCGTCATACGGCCTGATGCTCCGCGACCGGTCGGTGAGGCCGAGCCAGATACGCCCCTGTCGCTTGAGCAACGCGCCCAGCGTGCAATCGTCGATCAGTGCATCGCGAATCGCCGCGATACCCCCCGCCGCCTCCAACGCCTCGCGCCGCACCAGCATGCACCCGCCGGCGGCTCCCCCGATCCCGCCGGCGCGATTGACCAGCCCGAACGGGTAGAGCAGCTGGAAGAAGAACACGAAGGCCGGGATCAGCATCCGTTCGGCGATGCTGTCGCAGCGCAACCGAGCCATCAGGCTGACCAGGGTCAGTGCACCCGCCTCCCCGCGCGCGACGAGCGTTCGCAACGTGTCCGGCGCATGGTCGATATCGGCGTCGGTGAGCCACAGCCAGGTGGGCGCGCTCCCGGCACGCTCGACACCTTGCGAGACCGCCCATAATTTGCCGGTCCAGCCCGGAGCGAGCGGTAGACCGCGCACCACCTCGACCCGATCGGATCCCAGCGCGCGGGCGATATCGGCGGTGCCGTCGCTCGACGAATCGTCCATCAGGATGATGCGGAAGCGTCCCGGATAATCCTGCCCGGCAAGGCTGCCGATCGAGCGCGCGATCACATCAGCCTCGTCTCGCGCGGGTACCACCGCCACCACGTCCGGCCAGTGCATGGGATCGGCCGGCACGTCGCGCGTGTCGCGCTCGCGCGCCAGCCAGAAACCGTGCCGGGCAAGGATCAGCACCAGCCAGATCGCCAGCGACAGCCCGGCAACGAAAGTCCAGATCACCGCACCATCCCTGCGTCGCGGAACCAGGCGATCGCATCGCCCAGCGCCTCGCGGTGCGGCCGCGCGCGATAGCCGAGCTCGGCCTCCGCCTTGGCCGACGTGAAGAACATCCAGTGCTTCGCCATCCTGAGCGAATCCCTGTTGAGGAACGGATCGCCACCAGTGACCCGCGCGATCTGCTCGTTCACCCAGGCAAACGGAAAAAGCGGTGCGCGCGGGATGCGAATCGTGGGAGCCTTGCGGCCGACGATCGCGGCGATCTCGGCAAGCATGTCGCCCAGCATCACATCCTGCCCGCCCAGAATGTAGCGCTCGCCGACCCGTCCGTTGTCGAACGCGAGCAAATGCCCGGCGGCGACGTCATCGACATGGACGAGGTTGAGCCCGGAATCGACGAATGCCGGCATCCTGCCGTTCGCCGCCTCGACGATGATGCGCCCGGTCGGCGTAGGCTTGACGTCACGCGGACCGATCGGAGTGGTGGGCTGAACGATCACCGCGGGCAGGCCGCGGTCGGCGACCATCTCCTCGACCAGCCGCTCGGCCACGACCTTGCTCCGCTTATAGGCGCCGACCGCCTGGTCCGGCGTCGCCGCGCGGCTTTCGTCCGCGGGCGCGTCGTCGCGCGGCTTCAGCGTGGCGACGCTCGACGTATAGACAATGCGCTCGACCCCGGCAGCGAGCGCCGCCTCCATCACGATCCGCGTCGTCGTTGCGTTGTTGCGGACGATCTCCTCCGGATCTGGTGCCCAGAGGCGATAATCGGCGGCGACATGGAAGAGATGGCGCACCCCGGCCATCGCCTGTGCGACGGCTTCGGCATCGCGCAAGTCGCCCTCGACAAGCTCGCCCGGAAAATCAGTGAGGTTCGCGCGCGGGCTCGATCCGCGGATCAGGCCGCGCACCCGAGCGCCGCGCACCGCCAGCGCGCGCGCCACGGCCGAGCCGACAAAGCCGGAAACGCCGGTGACGAGAACGAGTGGAGAAGATGCGTCGGACTGACCCACGTGCGCGCTCTACACAGGACCTGCAGCTCCGGATAGAGGAGCAGGCATGGCAAGCGTCCCGATCGCGATCATCGCTGGACTGACATGGGCAGTGCTGGGGCTGAGCCTGATCGGCTCGGCCTATATGGTTGCGGCCGCGATAACGCTGCGCAGCTTTCTGTCGCCTGGGGCTGCGGCGGGGCGCCGTGATGACGCAGTGACGATCCTGAAGCCCCTGCACGGCGCCGAACCGCACCTGGTCGACAATCTCGCCAGTTTCCTGGCGCAGGATCATGACGGACCGATTCAGTTGCTGTGCGGCGTCCAGCGCGCCGACGATCCCGCGATTGCCGCGGTCGAGACGCTTCGCGCGCGCTTTCCTGAGGCTCGGATCGACTTGATCGTCGATCCGACGGCGCGTGGCGCCAACGGCAAGATCGCCAATCTGATCAATCTCGAACCGCATATCGCGCACGATGTCGTGGTGCTGAGCGACAGCGACATGGCGGTAGGACCCGATTATCTGTCACGCCTGCTCGCGGCGCTCGATGCGCCCAAGACGGGCGCGGTGACGATCGCCTATAACGGACGCGGCGATGCCGGTTTCTGGTCGAGGATCGCCGCCGCCGGGCTGAGCTGGCAATTCCTGCCCGGCGTGGTTTTCGGGGCCGTACACGGGCTAGCGCGGCCATGCATGGGATCGACCATCGCAATGCGGCGCGAAACCTTGGTGGCGATCGGCGGATTCGCGGCGTTCGCCGACGTACTGGCCGACGATTATGCGATCGGCGAGGCGGTCGCGGCGCTGGGCCTTAAAGTCGCAATGCCGGCAATGCTGGTCACTCATGCGTCGGCGGAACGCAGTTTCGGGGAGCTGTGGCGGCACGAACTGCGCTGGGGCGCGACGGTGCGGGACGTGGTGCCGGTCGCTTATGCGATGGGCGTGATCGCCATTCCATTCCCACTGGCGCTGCTCGCGATCCCCGTTCACCCCCTGCCAGGCCTTGCCCTCGCCGGCCTCGCTTTGCTTGCGCGTCTTGCCACCGCCATCGTGGCGGACCGGCGCGGCGGCGCTCGGACCGCGCCATTATGGCTCCTGCCGCTGCGCGATTGCCTCACATTGACGGTATTTATCGCCAGCCTGACGGTGCGATCGGTTGATTGGCGCGGCGCAACACTTAGAATGGCACAACGTGGCCGGATCTCGGCCGAACCGGAGTTACCTTTCCGATGATGCGCTCGCTGTTTCTTCAGGCCCCTTCGTTCGACGGTTATGACGGAGGTGCCGGCGCCCGTTATCAGATGAAACGCGAGGTGCGCTCCTTCTGGTATCCGACCTGGCTCGCCCAGCCGGCCGCGCTGATCGAAGGGTCGAAGCTGATCGACGCGCCGGCGCATGATCTCGGCTGGGACGACATCAAGCATGAGGTCGACGACAAGGACCTCATCATCCTTCACACCTCGACGCCGTCGTTCCGCCAGGACGTCCACACCGCCGAGCTGATCCGCGCGCGCAACCCGAAAGCGCTGATCGGCCTGATCGGTGCCAAGGTCGCGGTCGAGACCCAGACGTCGCTGGAGGCATCCACGGCGGTCGACTTCGTGTGCCGCAACGAATTCGACTTCACGATCCTCGATATCGCCAAGGGAATACCGCTCAGCGAGGTCCACGGCATTTCGTATCGCGATGCCGACGGCACGATCGTCCACAACAAGGATCGCGCGGTAATCGAGGACATGGACTCGCTGCCGTTCGTCTCACCGATCTACAAGCGCGATCTCCAGATCGAGAAATATTTCGGCGGCTATCTGAAGCACCCGTATGTGTCGTTCTACACCGGCCGTGGGTGCAAGAGCCGCTGCACTTTCTGCCTGTGGCCGCAGACCGTCGGCGGCCACAATTACCGCACCCGATCGATCGGCCATGTCATCGAGGAAGTGAAATACGTCCTGGAGGCGATGCCCGAGGTCAAGGAGATCTTCTTCGACGACGACACGCTGACCGACAACGCCCCGCGGATCGAGGAGCTGTCGCGGGCGCTCGGCGAACTCGGTTTCGGCAAGCCGGGCTTCCGCGTCTCGTGGAGCTGCAACGCCAAGGCCAATGTGCCGAGGGAGACGCTCGAAGCGATGAAGGCCGGCGGCTGCCGGCTGCTGCTGGTCGGCTATGAGAGCGGCAACCAGCAGATTCTGCACAATATCAAGAAGGGCCTGCGCACCGATGTCGCGCGGCAATTCACCAAGGACTGTCACGAGCTCGGCATCGTGATCCACGGCACCTTCATCCTCGGCCTCCCCGGCGAAACCGAAGAAACGATCGAAGAGACGATCAATTATGCCAAGGAAATCAACCCGCACACCATCCAGGTGTCGCTCGCCGCGCCCTATCCGGGGACGTTTCTGTTCAAGCAAGCGACCGAGAATGGCTGGTTCGACGGCACCGACCATCTGCTGACCGATGGCGGCAACCAGATCGCGCAGCTGAGCTATCCGCATCTGCCGTCGACCGTGATCTTCGACAAGGTCGAGGAATTCTACAAACGCTTCTACTTCCGCCCGTCCAAGATCGGGTCGATCGTGTGGGAAATGGTTCGCGATTTCGACATGATGAAGCGCCGCCTGCGCGAAGGCGTCGAGTTCTTCGACTTCCTGCGCCGCCGCAAGGAAGCCGCATAAGCGACGTGAAACGGCTGATCGTCACCGCCGACGATTTCGGCGCCTCGCCCGAAGTCAATGACGCGGTCGAACAGGCGCATCGCGACGGCATCCTGACCGCGGCCTCGCTGATGGTGGCGGGCAAGGCGGCGGCCGATGCCGTGGCGCGTGCGCGCGCGCTTCCGACCCTGGGCGTCGGACTGCATATCGTGCTGGTCGAGGGACGGCCGGTACTGCCGGCCGATCGCCTTCCAGCGCTGGTCGATGGCACGGGCAATTTCCGCACCGACATGGCGCGAGCCGGCGTCACCATCTTCGCCTCTCCCGCCGCGCGGCGGCAACTGGCTGCCGAGGTGGAGGCGCAATTCGCTGCCTTCGCCGCGACCGGGCTGACGCTCGACCATGTCAACGCGCACAAGCATTTCCACCTCCATCCGACGATCGCCGGCGCCATCCTGAAGATCGGGAAGCGTTACGGCATGCGCGCGGCCAGGGCGCCGATCGAGCCTCGCCGGCTACTGGCGCAGGTCGATGGAACCGCTTCCGGTCCTCGCATCGAGACGATCTGGGCACGCCTGGTTCGCGCACGCTTGCGGCGTGCAGGGATACTCGTTCCCGATCAGGTGTTCGGGCTGGCCTGGTCGGGCGCGATGACCGGCGACAGGGTGCGCGGCATCCTGGAACTGCTGCCCGACGGCCTGACTGAGATCTACACCCATCCGGCGACCGGCGCCTATCCCGGATCGGCGCCCAGCTATGATTATCGCGGCGAGTTGGCTGCATTAGTCGACCCGCTTGCCAAGACCATCCTGACGCGCGAGCGCGTCGCCCTCGGCCATTTCGCCGATTTTGCCTGAAAGACCGACCGATGAACCTCGTGCCCGATTGGGGGGAGTTCGACACCGACGCGCCACTGCCCACCGGTCCGGTGCGGCTCGGCTCTCCCGACCATCTGATGCTGTTCAGCCGCATGATCCTGGATACGCACGATCCCTATCGGCCCGCGCTGATCGACTGGCCCGAGCTCGAGCCGGAGACGCGCGAGAAGATCGTCTCGCTGCCGATCTGGGACATGGCGGTGCAGACCGAGGGTCGCACCGGCCTGTTCGTCAAGACGTTCAGCGAGACGGTCGAGGATCCGCTGTTGAAAGCGGCAGTCCAGATGGACGCGTTCGAGGAGCGCCGGCACAAGGTCGTGCTCGCCGACATGGTCCAATCCTACGGCATCGAGCTGCGGCCCGAGCCGGATTACCGCAAGCCCAAGGACGCGGAATGGGCATTCATGCGCTCGGGCTATTCGGAATGTATCGACAGTTTCTTCGGCTTCGGCCTGTTCAAGCTCGCCAAGGATACCGGCTTCTTCCCGCCCGAACTGATCGACACGTTCGAGCCGGTGATGCGCGAGGAAGGGCGGCACATCCTGTTCTTCGTCAACTGGGTCGCCTGGTGGCGGCGTAACATGCCGTGGTGGCGGCGGCCCTATTTCGAGGCCAAGGTCATTGTCGTTTGGCTCTTCCTGATCTGGGAACGGATCGATATGGCCAAGGGCATGGGGGATAATAGCAAGGCGCAGGAGAACAACTTCACGCTCAATGGCTCGAAGGAGCTGGGCGTCGAGGTCAGCTTTGCCGAACTGGCGCGGATCTGCCTGGCGGAGAACGACCGGCGGTTGGCGGGGTATGATTCACGGCTGATCCGTCCGCGCTTCGTGCCGGCGATGATCCGCCTCGCGCTGAAATTCGTGCGCGCGCCCCGCCCGGCGGGAGACACCGCCTGAAGATTTCCGCCAGCGCCGGCTTGCTGCTGGCCACCATCGCGGGACTGATTGTCACGATCTGGACGTTCGGCGCCACCGGGTTCGCCGATATCGCCGCCGTGGCGCGCCGGCTCGGGCTGGGCGGCTTCCTGCTGTTCTGCAGCTGGTCGCTCGGGACGTTCCTGCTGCTTGGTGCCGCGTGGCTCGCCGCCGCGCCCGGCGAGCGGACCGCACGGATCGGCCGATTCACCTGGGCAAGAATGCTGCGCGAGGCGGTGTCTGACCTGCTGCCCTTCTCGCAACTCGGCGGTATCGTGGTCGCCGCGCGCTCACTCACGGTCGCCGGTATTCCCACTCCGCGCGTCTATGGATCGCTGGTCGTGGACCTGACGACCGAAATGGCCGCGCAATTGGTCTACACGTTGTTCGGGCTGGCGCTGATGGCGTCGCTGCTGATCGGCGATGGCACGGCGGTATCGCTGCGCCCCGCCATTCTCGGCGGGACCGCGATCATGGTCGTGATCATCCTGTTCTTCTTCGTCGCGCAACGCTCGGCGCTCGACATTACCGGGCGCATCGGGGAGCGCTTCATTCCGGGGTCGCAAGTCGCCTTCGGCGATATCCGGGCCGAACTCACGCGAATCTATCTCCGGCGAGACCGGGTGGCGATTGCCTTCGGCTTCAACCTCGCCGCCTGGGTGGCGAGCGGTCTCGGTGGCTGGCTGGCGCTTCACCTGATGGGCGCGCGGATCTCGCTATGGGACGTGCTGTCGCTCGAAAGCCTGATTTTCACCCTGCGCAGCGTCGCCTTCTTCATTCCCGGAGCGCTGGGGGTGCAGGAAGTCGCCTATGCGCTGGCTGCGCCATTATTCGGTCTGCCGCCTGAAAGCGCGCTCGCGCTGTCGCTCGCCAAGCGCGCGCGGGACGTGGCAATCGGTCTGCCGACCTTATTGTGCTGGCAATTTGCCGAGGCGCGCCAGATCGCCGCCCGAGCTGGCGGTAGGTAAGCCTCGTTACGCGCCACGAAGCGGTTCACTTGACCGCGAAATGCAGGCGCAATCCCAAAACCAGCGCGTCGGCGGCAGCGCCCCAGCTCGGATGGCGGACATATTGCACGTCGGGCTGCACCTGTAGCCACTTGCTCAACCGACGAGTCGCGGTGACTTCGATCGTGGTCTCGGCACGCCGCCGCGGCGTAAACTCGGCGGCGAACGCACGCAGGGCCGGATCGCCCAACCGAGCGTGGGCGACCGCGATGCCGTACGACCGATCGTCGGTTCCCCAGGAGAATCCTCCCCCGACATAGACACCGATCTGGTTGACCTCGGCCGCCGCACGTCCGGCCCGAAGCCATCCCTTGAGCGCCCCGGTCTTCTCATCGCCGGCAAGGACCTGCTCATACTGCACATAGCCGCCCGCGCTTCGCCCGCGGCCGGTGCCATCGAGCCGCGCGAATCGATCGGTATAATACCAGGCGCCCAGCTGCAGTTCGCCACCGCCACCGATCTTCACCTCCCCTTCGGCCGACAGCAACGCTCCGCTGCGACCAAACGGGCCAGGGAACGTCCGATGCGGGTGGCCCGGGTCTCCCGGCAGCGCGTCGAACATTGCAGCGCGGATCGTCCAGCGCGGCCGTTCGATCGCGACGACCACGCCCGGCGACGTCACCGGAAAGATCGACGGGCCGTTCAGTCCGGATTGCGAATAATCGGGCGCGATGCCGAACGAGCTGTTGAGGAACAACGCCCCGACCGACTGCACGTCGAATTCGCTGTTGAGGTCGATCAGCCCGGCTTTGGCCCTGACGCTGGCGCCCAACGGCGCTTCGACCCAGGCTTCGAACGGACGGATGGCATAAGGCGCATCGATATTGCTGACGACCTGGGCATCGCCGGCATCGCGTGCCGAAAAGCCGCCGCCATGGAGAAGGAAGATATCAGCATGGGCACGCGCGCCTGCTACCCCGAACAGATCGGTACCACTATCGAGATCGAGGTCCAGCCGCCCCATCCAGCGCACGCCGCGCCGTTCGCCGCCGGCGGCCACGCCAACGATGTCGGTCGTGTAACGCAAATCGGCCGACGGCGTGTCGTCGGCTCTCGCCGCCGCCGGTACGACAAGAGCGATCACGCCACAGGCCAGACGTAAGAACCTTTGCACGAGATTGCACCGATCGTTGCCGTCGGTCCCTCCGACCCGCCGCGCGTATCGGGATGCGTTGCGGAGATCAATGCATTATCGTATGTTATAATACATCTTATCCTGACGCCGATCCGAAACTGCCACTGCGATTGGCAAAGGCTCGAACACCTTCCTGCAGGTTCATTCCGTCAGCCGATCAAAGGAGATGCGACCAACCGATCGTTACGCCGCTGGCATATGGAGCAAAATCCGTTCATTCTGCGTTCCAAGAGGGCGGGGTAGGATGGAGCGTTGCTTCCTCCCGGTGAACGGAGATTTGAAAATGACGTCTTCCTTAGGTCGCGTTGCCCTGATGGGCGCAGTCGCCGCGACATCGTTGATGCTCGCAGGCTGCATGACCGAAACCACCTACCGCCCGGCGACCGGCGCCGGCTTCTCGCGCGAAGGCTATAGCGATCGCCAGATCGAGGCGAACCGCTTCCAGGTTACCTTCTCAGGCAATACCATGACCTCGCGCGATACGGTCGAGCGCTACCTGTTGTTCCGTGCCGCGGAACTGACCGAGCAGCAGGGTTATGACTATTTCGTCATGGCCGATCGCGACACCGACAAGAAGACGCGGACCTATGTCAACGACTTCGGCGGTCCCTATGGCGGCGGGCTATGGGGCCCGCGCTGGCGCTATTATGGCCGCGGCTTCGGCTGGCGGAGCTGGGACCCGTTCTGGGGTGATCCCTTCTTCGACCGCAATATCGATGTGAATACGGTCGAAAAATACGAGGCCATTGCCGAGATCGTGATGGGCAAGGGCCCCAAGCCTGCGGGCAATGTCCGCGCATTCGATGCCAAGTCGGTGATCGCCAATATCGGACCGACCATCGTCATGCCGAAATAGGCTGGGCGATCGGACTGAAACGAAAAGGCCGGGGCGCAATCCCCGGCCTTTTTCTTTATTCATACCCTCTCCCGCTTGCGGGAGAGGGAGGGGCCCGCCGCGAAGCGGTGGGAGGGTGAGGGTCTTCTGTCTTCTTCTGTCTCGGTAAACGCCTGGAAGAAGACAGAAGACCCTCACCCAACCCTCTCCCGCTTGCGGGAGAGGGCTAGCTGACCACTACGCGATCTGGCCGTGGCAGTGCTTGTACTTGAGCCCCGAGCCGCACGGGCACGGTGCGTTGCGGCTGACCTTGCCTTCCCAATCCTTCGGATCCTCGCCCAAATCGGGCTGTTCGGGCCGAACGATCGACAGCGGCGGCAGGCCGAGATCGCCCGGCGCGCGCGACCCGCCATCGATATCGGCGCTGTCGTCATCGCCCGAGAACGGATCGAAATGCTGGGTGATGAAGTCGGGCAGTTCGGGAAGCTCGGGCGGCGGTTGGAAGCGGAATTCGGCGGTGGCCAGCACCTTGGTCACATCCTCGCGGATCGATCCCAGCATGCGCTCGAACAGCGCGAACGCTTCCTGCTTATACTCGTTGATCGGCGTCTTCTGGGCATAAGCGCGCAAGTGGATGACCTGGCGCAGCGCGTCGAGCGTCGCGAGATGCTCTTTCCAGTGATGGTCGAGATTCTGGATCAGGATCGACTTTTCGATCGTCGTCCAGGTTTCGGGCTCGATCTCGGCCGCCTTGGCGTCGACCAAAGCCGACGCCGCCTCGTTCAGCCGCTCCTCGACCATCTCGACATCGACCGCTTCTTCCTTGAGCCAGTCGTCGATCGGCGGCTCGATCCCCAGCATCTCGGAGACTTTGGCCTTCATCCCTTCGACATTCCATTGCTCGGGATAGGAATTGGGCGGGCAATGGTCGCTGACGATCGTATTGATCGTCTCGGTCCGCATGTCGACCACCACGTCGCCGACCGTTTCGGCGTCCATGATGTCGTTGCGCTGCTCGTAAATGACCTTGCGCTGGTCGTTCATGACGTCGTCATATTCGACGACCTGCTTGCGGACGTCGTAGTTGCGCGCCTCGACCTTCTTCT
This sequence comes from Sphingomonas sp. P4_D12, assembly GCF_056401895.1. NCBI lineage: Bacteria > Pseudomonadati > Pseudomonadota > Alphaproteobacteria > Sphingomonadales > Sphingomonadaceae > Sphingomonas > Sphingomonas sp. P4_D12. Next base: position 20,703 of record NZ_JBFUIL010000003.1, read on the forward strand.
GCGCGGTCTCGATCGCCTTCGACATCCAGCGCGACGGCGGCAATGCCTCGCCATCCTCCAGGCTCGACCGCATCATCTTGGCGAACAACGTGTTCGGCCCGAAGATGCGCAGCAGATCATCGTCGAGACTGAGGTAGAAACGCGACAGGCCGGGGTCACCCTGACGGCCCGAACGGCCGCGCAGCTGGTTGTCGATGCGCCGGCTCTCGTGCCGCTCGGTGCCGAGCACGAACAAGCCGCCCGCCGCCAGCACTTCCTGCTTCTCGACCGCGATCTCCTGACGAATGCGCTCGATCGCGGCATCGCGCTCGGGCCCTTCGGGCATGTCGCTCAATTCATCCGCGATCCGGAAATCGAGGTTGCCGCCGAGCTGGATGTCGGTGCCGCGGCCGGCCATGTTGGTCGCGATCGTGACCGCGCCCTTGCGGCCCGCCTGCGCGACGATATGCGCTTCCATTTCGTGATAGCGCGCGTTCAGCACCTTGTGCTCGACCTTTTCCTCATGAAGGAATTCGGACAGCATTTCGGATTTTTCGATCGACACCGTGCCGACCAGCACGGGCTGGCCCAACTCAGCCTGGACCTTGATCGCCTTGGCGATACCGCGGAACTTGTCCTGGATATCCTTGTAGAACGTGTCTTCCTCATCGATGCGCCGCACCGGTACATTGGTCGGGATCGACACGACGTTCATCTTGTAGATGTCGTAGAATTCCGCCGCCTCGGTCGCCGCGGTGCCGGTCATGCCCGACAGCTTGGGATACATGCGGAAATAATTCTGGAAGGTGATCGACGCCATCGTCTGGTTCTCGGGCTCGATCTCGACCCCTTCCTTGGCCTCGACCGCCTGGTGCAGGCCGTCCGACCAGCGCCGGCCGTCCATCATGCGACCGGTGAACTCGTCGATGATGATGACCTTGCCGTCCTTGACGATGTAATCGATGTCGCGCTTGAACATCATGTTGGCGCGCAGCGACTGGTTCAGGTGGTGGACCACCTGGGTATTCTCGAAATCGTAGAGGTTGGTGCCTTCGAGCAATCCGGCGGTTTCGAGCATCCGCTCGACCGTCTCGGTACCCTCCTCGGTCAGGATGATCGACTTCTGCTTCTCGTCCTTTTCGTACAGGTCGGGCGCGAGCTGCTTCACCACTGCATCGACGCTCTTGTAGAGCTCGGACTTGTCGTCGGTCGGGCCGGAGATGATCAGCGGCGTGCGCGCCTCGTCGATCAGCACCGAATCGACCTCGTCGACGATCGCCATCGAGAATGGACGCTGGACCATCTGATCGCGCTCATATTTCATGTTGTCGCGCAGATAGTCGAAGCCGAATTCGTTGTTGGTGCCGTAGGTGATGTCGGCGGCGTAGGCTTCCTTGCGCTGATGGTCGGTCAAATTGGGGATGATCACCCCGACCGTCAGGCCCAGGAACGTGTACACCTGCCCCATCCACTCGGCGTCGCGCTTGGCGAGATAGTCGTTGACCGTGATGACATGGACGCCGGTGCCCGGCAGCGCGTTGAGATACACCGCCAGCGTCGCCACCAGCGTCTTGCCCTCACCCGTCCGCATCTCGGCGATCTCGCCGCGATGGAGGACGATACCACCGACCATCTGAACATCGTAATGGCGCTGGCCGAGCACCCGGCTGGCGGCCTCGCGCACCGTCGCGAAGGCCTCGGGCAAGAGGTCGTCGAGCTTCTCGCCATTGGCCAGGCGCTCACGGAACAGCACCGTCTGGTTGGCGAGCGTCGCGTCGTCCATCGCCTGGAGCGCGGGCTCGAAGCTCGCGATCGTGTTGACGATGCCGCCGAGCGATTTGACATACCGGTCGTTGGACGACCCGAAAATGGATTTGGCGAGTCCGCCGAGCATGATGATTTCCTGTTATATGAATGCGCGCGGGCCCCACGGGGCCGCGCTGATCGGGTAGAAAAAGGACGTGGTCGCGCGGGCGCTATTCGCGCCGGCGGCTCGCAAAGGCGGGGATCGCGTTCGAAAGGACGAAAGCCGGCAGCGCCGAAATCGCCGCTTGAGCCGGCCCGGCGATCGCCTGGATCGGCCGCGCCGCCACCTGACGCCGCACCTCGGCCGTCGCTTTGACCGCCGTCGCTACCACCGCGCTGCTGAGCGTGGTCGGCACCTGCGCCCCGCGCGCGCCGGCCGTGCCGCTGAACGCGGACAACAAGGCAGACAGGAGCAGGATCAGGTTCAAGCGAGCGCTACTTCATCGATTATGACGGACGGTGACATAGGGTCGCGTCCGGCAAAGGTCTATCAAATACTCATTACTTGCCGGCTTTGGGCTTCGGGAAGGCCTCAGCGTTTCTTGGCAGGCGTCGGTGCGACTTTAGCCGGAGCTGGTGCATTTTTTGCGGGAGTCACCGCAGGCACCGGTACGCTAACGGCGGCCGGCGGAGGCGGTGGAGGTGGCGGATTTTCGAGCTTCCACATCATCGACGAGCTCCACTTGCTCGCGGTCGGCTTGTTCTTCTTGTTGCGCGCCACTTCGAACCGGCCATTGGCGGTCATGAAATTGCACGTCGTCTCATCGAGCAGCGGCGATTCGGAGCTCTTGATGACCTTGCAATCGGTCACGCGTCCGGTGTCGTCGATAGAGAGGGTGAAGCTGACGCGCCCCTGCTCTCCACTCGCGCGCGCCGCCGGCGGGTAGCCATCCTGGGGAATCCAGCTGCCCGGACTGCCGATCGGCTTCGCGGTCGGGATCGGCTCGTCGTCATCCTGCGCCTGAGCGACGCCCGGAAACGCAAAGGCGGCCAATGCCAGAACGATGGCAATACGCATGTTTTTTTCTCCCCAATTGGCGTCACGCTAGCCCAACCCGACCCGACTTGTCACCGCCGCCTTTGCCTGTCCGGCACACGGCTCTATGAGAGCCGCCATGACCGACCGCTCCCCCCTCGCCCCCACCGCCTTTCCCGATCTGCCGGACATTGCCGGCATGACTCGCCGCGTCGCCAAGGCACAGTACAAGACCTGGGACCGTTGCGACCTGACCTATGTCGAGCTGGCGCCCGGCACCGCGGTAGCGGGCGTGCTGACCAAGAGCCGTTGCGCTTCGCCCGAGGTAGATTGGTGCCGCGCCGCGCTCGTCCTGGGCCGCGCGCGCGCGCTGGTCGTCAACGCCGGCAATTCGAATGCCTTTACCGGCGATCGTGGCCGCCACGCGGTCGAAGGGCTCGTCGCCGCTGTCGCGCGGCATCTCGATTGCCAGCCGTCGGACGTGTTCGTCGCCTCGACCGGCGTGATTGGGGTGCCGTTGCCACTCGACAAGGCAGAAGCCGGACTCGCCTCCGCCTTCGCTGCCGAGCCTTGCAGTTGGGAAGAGGCGGCCGCAACGATCATGACCACCGACACCTTCCCCAAGGCGGTGGTGACGCGCGCAGTGGTCGACAGCAAGCCGGTCAGCCTGGTCGGGATCATCAAGGGATCGGGCATGATCGCGCCCGACATGGCGACGATGCTGGGATTCATCTTCACCGACGCAGCAGTCGATCCCGCCTGGCTGCAGGCGGCACTCGCGCGTGCCAATACGCGCAGCTTCTCGTGCATCACGGTCGATAGCGACACCTCGACCAGCGACACCGTACTCGCCTTCGCGACCGGCGCTGCGGGTAATGTCGCGATCGCGCATGACGACGATCCCGGCGCCGACGCCTTTGCCGCGGCGCTCAACGATCTTTGCCTGCAATTGGCGCACCTTGTCGTGCGCGACGGCGAAGGCGCGACCAAGTTCATCGCGGTCGAGGTGACCGGCGCCGAAAGCGACGCCAGCGCGCATCGTATCGGCATGAGCATCGCCAACTCGCCTTTGGTCAAGACCGCCATCGCTGGCGAGGACGCCAATTGGGGCCGCGTCGTCATGGCGGTGGGCAAGGCCGGCGAGCCCGCCGAGCGTGACCGCGTGGCGATCCGCTTCGGTGAGACCCAGGTGGCACTCAATGGCCTCGCGGTCGAGGGATATGACGAAGCGCCGGTCGCCGCGCACCTCAAGGGCCGCGAGATCGATATCGGCGTCGATCTGGGATTGGGTGACGGCCGCGCCACGGTTTGGACCTGCGACCTGACCCACGGCTATATCTCGATCAACGCCGATTACCGGAGCTGAAACACGATGCTGACGATCTGGGGCCGGCTCAACTCGCACAACGTCAAGAAAGTCGCCTGGTTCGCCGAAGAACTGGGACTCTCCTATGTCCGCCACGATATCGGCGGTCAGTTCGGCATGAGCGACGCCTATCTGGCGATGAACCCCAATGCGCTGATCCCGACGATCGACGATGACGGCTTCATCCTGTGGGAATCGAACGCGATCCTGCGCTACCTCGCTGCCCACCATGGCGGCGTGCGCTGGTGGCCTGACGAGCCGCAATTGCGCGCGCTCGGCGACCGCTGGATGGAGTGGCAGAATGGCTATGCGCCGGTGCAACTCGACGCGTTCGTCAACCTGGTGCGCGTCGTGCCCGACAAACGCGATATGGCGGCCGTCGCCCGCTCGGCGCAGCGTTGCGGCGAGCGGATGGCGATCCTCGACCGGTACCTCGCCGAAACACCCTGGCTATCAGGCGACGATTTCGGCGTCGGCGACGTGCCTATGGGCGTTTACGCCTATACCTGGTTCACGCTCGACATCGAGCGACCCGATCTGCCTAATGTCGCCGATTGGTACCGCCGCCTGCAATCGCGCCCCGGTTATGCCAGCCAGGTGATGATCCCGCTGACGTAGAACGCGATCCCTCTTCCGCTTGCGGGAGAGGGCGGGCCCCGCCGCCAAAGGCGGTGGGAGGGTGAGGATCTTCTTACTTCTTTTGTCGTTTTATCTGCATGGAAGAAGAAAGAAGACCCTCACCCAACCTGCACCGGCTGAACAGCGCCCCGCGCTGTTCAGGTCATGCCGGGGGCATGACCGACCCGGTGCACCCGCAAGCGGGAGAGGGCTAAAAAAAAGGCCGCACCCAACAGGATGCGGCCTTTTGTTCACCTCGACTTCGAACTCAGGCGGCCGAACTGGTCGCCGTTCCGAGTTCACCCTCGAGCCACGCCTTGATCCGGCCTTTGGGTTCGGCGCCGATCTTGGTCGCCGCCGGGCTGCCGCCCTTGAACAGGATCATCGTCGGGATGCCGCGCACGCCATAACGCGCGGGCGCATCGGGATGATCGTCGATATTGAGCTTGGCGATCGTCACCTGCTCGCCCAGCTCTTCCGAGATTTCCTCGAGGCTCGGCCCGATCATCTTGCACGGCCCGCACCATTCCGCCCAGAAATCGACCAGCACCGGCTTGTCGGAATCGAGCACATCCGCCTGGAAACTGTCGTCGCTGATATGTTTGGTTGCCATGAGAGAATCTCCTTTGACCCCGAATGTAGGCGCGGCGAGGCACTTGCTCAACGGCTCTGGCCCTAGCTTTGCTCCATCGCGGCAAAGCCCGGCTTGTGAGGAGCGAGCACGTCTTCGGGCAGATCGAACAGGCGCGGCGCGGCCGTGTAGAGCAACGCCGCCTCGATCCGCCGCCCCGGGAAGATCACCCGCAAGGCTTCGGCATAGGCCGCCATCTGGCGCAGGTGGAATAGCGGCACTTCGTCGAGCCCCAGCGGCACGCGTCGCCCGGTCTTGAAATCGATCACGCGAACGCGGTCGGGCTCGACCAGCAAGCGGTCGACGGTTCCCGCGATGACATAGCCGCCGGGCACGACCGCCGAGATCGGTGCCTCCCCTAGCGAATTCGGCCCGAACAGATCACCGTGCGCGGGATCGTCGAGCACTGCCGATACCGTCGCGATCAGCTCGCTCCTAAGCCCGGCATCGGCGACCAGGCCCACGGCCGACAGCCAGCGATCGGCCGCTGCCGCGCGGCGATCCGGCGCCAGGGCCGGCAATCGCTCGAACAGAGCGTGGATCAACCGGCCGCGCTCGGCCGCCGTCCGCATCGCCGCCGAGGGTGGAGGATCGGACACATCGTCCTCGCCGACCGACGAAGGCGCGAGCGGCCGTGGCGGCCGCGCCTCCTTCGGGGCGGGCTGGAATGCCCAATCGGGCAAAGCGACGGTCTGCGCCTCGGCGTTCCGTGCCGGTCGCGGCCGCACCGGCGGCTGCGGATCGTGGCCGGCGAACGAGCGGCGTGGCCCCTCCTCGCGCTGCGCCGTGCCCAACGCCGTGAGCGCCGCTTCCGCCGCCGCATACCAACTATTCTCGGACGGCACGCCTTTCGCCCGCGGCCCCAAAGATCCCGCTATCTCCAATCTTTCCTCGGCGCGCGTCGCGGCGACATAGAATAATCGCCAATGCTCAGCGAGTTCGCGCGCGTCGGCGGTCGTGATCGCCTCGGCCAATACTCCCGACCGTTGCTCCTTGCGTGGGCGGAAGACGGGCAGTTTGGTATCCTGATCTGCCTGCCAATCAAGCGTCGAACGCGGCCGCGCCTCCGGATCGGCGGTGGCGTCGGCCAGGATCACCAGCGGTGCCTGCAATCCCTTGGCGCCATGCGCGGTCATCACCCGAACCGCGTCGAGCGGCTGCGACGGATCGCGCACGATCTCGACATCGCCGCGGTCGAACCAGTCGAGGAAGCGTTGCAACGAGGGGATCGCGACGCGTTCGAACTCGAGCGCGGCATTGAGCAATTCGTCGATCGGGTCGCGTGCTTCCTGCCCCAATCGCCGGATCAGCTTGCGCCGCCCGTCGAGCGGCCCAGTTAGCATCTCCTCGAGGAAGACATAGGGCGTGGTGAAATCCGCGCGTCGCAGCATTGCGCTGAGCGGCGCGATCCGCTCGATTGGTTGCGTAGCCTGGAGGTGCGCCCATAAGCCGCCGCGGCGCTTCATTGCCGCGCGCATCAACTCGTCCTGGCTCCAGCCGATTAACGGCGACACCAGCAGGCTGGCGAGGGCAAGATCGTCCTGAGGCTGGAGTACGAAGCGGATCGCCGCGAGCAGATCCTGCACCGCCAGCGGCGCGGTCAGCCGCAAGCGGTCGACGCCCGCCACCGGTACGCCCTCGGCATAGAGCCGCGCGACGATCAGCGAGGCGAGCTCGCCGCGCCGCTTGACCAGGATCATAATGTCTTCGGGGCGCAGCGGCCGGCCCTTGCTCTCCAGGATCAGCGGGTCGTTGGGATCAAGCCAGGCCTTGACCTGGGCGGCGATCCGCGTCGCGTGCGCGCGCACCGCATCGGTGATCCAGCCCTCCTCGCCTTCATCCTCTTCGCCGGCCAGGGTCGGTGCCCAGAGATTGACCTGACCCGGCCCCTCGACCTTGCTCGAATGCCGCTGGTTGTCGTCCACCCCCAGCCCGCTACCGGGCAGCACGCCGATCGCCGCGTCGACGAAGTCGAGGATCGGCTGGGTCGAGCGGAACGACGACGTCAGCGCGAGCTGCTCGAACGGCGTCGGCTCGATCTCGCTGATATCGCTCGTCACCTCGGCAAGGTCGCGGAAATGCCGTTCGGCCCAGCGGAAATTGAGCGGGTCGGTGCCCTGAAAGCCGAAGATCGCCTGTTTATAGTCGCCGACGGTGAACAACGTGCGCCGCCGGTCGCCGCGGCTTCCCTGACCCGAGAAGAAGTCGCTCGCGATTGCGTCGACGATTTCCCATTGCCGCAAATTGGTATCCTGCGCCTCGTCGATGAGGACATGATCGGTCGACTGGTCGAGTTTGAAGCGAACCCAATCCCCCATCCCGTCCTGGCGCAGCAATGCGACCGCGGCGTCGATCAGATCGTCGAAATCGACCGCGCCGATCCGGCGCTTGGCGGCGCGATAGGCAAAAGCATAATCGCGTCCGACCGCGAGACCGGCAGCCAGCAGATCGGCATAATCCGCCAGATGACGCATCTGGATCAGGCGCGAGACTTGTTCATGGAAGTCGGTCGCGATCGGCGCGTAATCCTCGTCCTGCGGCGCCTGCCCCTTGGCAAACGACCGCAGCTCACCGTCCTGGCGTGCCCACACGCTGTGGAGTTCGTCGAGTGTCGCCGTCCGCCGCTCCACGCTCCTCGTCAGCCAGGTACCGATGATCTCGGCACGCGACAGACCGCTTTTGGTGCCCCACGCCTGGTTGAGGTCGCGCAAATGCTCGAGCAGGTCGTCGTCGAGCTGGGCACAGCCGTCGGCGATCGCCGCCTCGACATCGTCCACCCCGATCAACGCGCGCCGGACATACGGGCCGACCCCCTCGCCCATCGGCAGCGCCGCCATTGCCGCCGGAGCACGGGCGCAGGCACGCAGAAAGGCTTCCGCGCCCTCTTCACCTAGCCTGAGGCTCAACGCACCAACCGCGCGCACCGCGCCGTCGCGCCCCTCGCGCTCGGCATCGACCAACAATTGCGCCAGCGTCTCGCGCGCCAGCGCAGATTCCTCGCGCGCTTCTAGTGGACGAAAACCGGGAGTCAGCCCCGCTTCGACCGGGAAAGCGGCGAGCAACGACTGACAGAAACCGTGGATGGTCTGGATGCGCAGCCCCCCGCCCGGCGCGTCGAGCACCTTGGCGAACAAGGTTCGCGCCCGCGCGATCAGCGCCGGGGTGGCGCGCTCGCCCAGCGAGGCGAGATCGGCCCGGATATCGGCCTCGGACGCGCGCACCCAGCGCGCCAGTCGCTGGTTGATCCGCCCCGCCATTTCCGCAGCACCTGCCTTGGTGAACGTCAGGCAGAGGATCGCACCGGGATCGGTGCCGCCGAGCAGCAACCTATAGACTCGCGCCGCCAGCACCTGGGTCTTGCCGGTCCCAGCCGACGCTGCGAGCCAGACATGCGACGAGGGATCGCTCGCGCGCGCCTGCTCGTCGACCAGACGCGGCAGGATCGCGTCAGCGCCGCTCACGGCCATACCATTCGTCGCGGCGCATCAGCTGGTCGTAATCGCCGAACGGCGCGAATTCGGGTTTCAATTTGGCGGTAAACGGCGCCGCGCCGGTCAACCAGGCTTCCGCCGCCTCAGTGAAGTTGCGCCGCGCCTCAGCGACGAATTCGTCGGCCGGGATCGGCTCCTTCTTCTTCGGATCGCACGGCGAATCGACATAACCGAACCCGCCGGCGCGATTGCGGGCTAGCGACCAATATTCGAACCCTTCGGCCTTGCCGGCGACGCCGGCGAACTTGCCCGCTTCGGCGATCATCCCGAGCAAGCCGAGTTGCAGGCTGAACCCCGCGCGCACCGCCGCGGTCGAGGGCGGCTGTCCCGTTTTGTAGTCGACCACCACCAACCCGCCATCGTTGAGCCGATCGATGCGGTCGAATCGTCCGGACAATTCGACGCCCGCAAGCTGCAGCGTTCCTTTACCCTCAACCGCGAGGATGGTTCGTTCACCCGCGCGATCGGACACTTCGCGCGCGATCCAGTCGACCGCCTCGATCAGCCGCGGTCCCCATAAGGCTCGGATCATCGGATGCGTGCGGACGTCGCCCAGCAAGGCCTCGGCACGCGGGCGCAAGGTTTCGGGATTCGCGCTATCCTCGCGAAACCAGGTTTCCAGGATCGCATGGACCTGATTGCCGCGCCACGCCGGGCTCGGTTCGGCATCAACCGGATCGATAGCGCCCAGCCGCAGCATCCGGCGCGCGTAAAAAGCAAAGGGGTCGGCCTTGAGGCGGTCGACTTCGGTCACCGAAATCTGGCGCGGCCGGTCCTCGATTGCCGGCGACGGCTCAGGCCGCGTTGCCGGTTCGTGCACGCCCGGATTGTCGATCGCGGCGGCCCATGCGGCCAGATCGGGGTCGCGGACGAAGCGATCCCCCGCCAGGGCTTCGAGCCGCAGCCAGAAGCGTGAGGCCAGCGTCGGCGACCGTCCGTCGCGGCGCGCGCGCGTGATCAGCACTTCGGGCGCGCCCAAAGCATTGGCGAAATCGTGCGCCGCGACGCCGACGCCGCGATCGAGCCCGGGCAACCCCAGTTCCGCCCGGATGCGCGGCGCCAGCCACGGATCGGGTGCAGCGATCGCCGGCCAGGTACCTTCATTAAGGCTTCCCAGGATGGTCAAGTCGGCGGTCTGCAACCGCGCCTCGATCAGGCCATAGATCGCCAGGCGCGGATGGCCGCCCTGGGGAGGACGAACCGCGACTTCCTCCATCAAGGTGCGCAGCAGTGGCGCGACGCTGGCCGGGTCGACCAAGGCCGGCCCGTCCGCCGCGCGCAGTTCGAGATCGGCGAGCAGTTCAGCCGCCGCGCGACCCGCCGGTCCAGCCCATACCGCGAAACCGCACAGGGCTTCGGCCGTCTCGCGCAACGTCGCAATCATCGCCGCCAGCGGTTGCTCGCCATTGCCGAAGCAGTGCGCCAGCGGTTCGAGCAATCCGCGCATTTCCGGCCAGACCTGGCGCGCCGCCGCGCGGATCGACGCCTCGCGCTCGTCGCCGTCGAGCAGATGCGAATCGATGCCCGCGAGCCCCGGAGCCGGGCGGGGCCCGCGCAACGCACGGTCGAGCGCGCGGACGCCGTCGAGCCACAAGGTCCGCGGCTCCCCGCTCTGGACGAGCGGGTGCTTGAGCAGCGCCAGCAATGCGAGCGGCGCGAAGTCCTGTGCCGCAGCCTCGGCCAGCATCGTCAGCAGTGTGCCTGGCGCGCGCGTCGCGAGCGGACGGCCGGCAGTATCGTCGACATCGATCCCCCAACGCGCGCAATGGGCCGCGACGCGCTCGGCCAGCGTGCGGTCGGGCGTGACCAGGGCAGCGGTACGCCCCTCGACTTCCAGCGCGCCGCGCAATGCCAGCGCAATCGCCTGCGCCTCATCGGCTGGGGTTGCCAGCTCGACCGCGCGAATCCCGGTCAATCGCCGGTCGGGCGCTTCCAAATCGGTCCACTTGCCGGTGAAATCAGCAGGCGCGAAGGCGTTGGCGATCGCCTTGCCGCGCGCCGCCGAGGCATCGTGATCGCTTCCCTCGCGCCAAGCGCGCACCTCGCCGCGTCCCGCGCTCATCCGTTCGAGCAACAGCTTCAGCTGAAATTGCGGGTGGGTCTCGATCGAGCGCGCCTTGAAGCAGCTGGCATCTGCCTCGTGCGGCCCAAGCGCGTCCCATTCCTCGGCCGGCATCGCAGTGGCGAGGTCCTGGAACACGACCAAGCCTTGGTCGAGCTCCGCGACACGGCGCAACAAGGCCGCCACTGCCGGCGCCGGATCGGTGATCCCCGCTGCACAGACGAAACCCGCGGGCGGCATCTCCTTCCAGCGCGCCGCCAACCGACGCAGCATGATCGCACGGCGCGTTGCTGCGTCCATCGCGCCCAGCCGCGCCAGCTCCGCCGGCCACCGATCGATCACGATACGGAACAGCTCGAGCGCGCGCTCCCAATGGCTGGTCAATTCGCGCCCGACGTCGAGCTCGGCGAGTTTCGTCGCCGCGACTTCCTCGACCAGCAGTTGGTCAAGCGTCCGCGCCAATGCTCCGGCCAGGCGTACGGCTTCGTCGGCGGCGACCGGCTCCCCTTGGCGGGCGCGCTCCTCGCTGACCAACCTCGCCAGGATCATCCGTCGCGCCAGCGGATCGACCGGTGGCGGCAAAGGCTCGAGATCGTCAGCCGGATCGAGCATCGCCCCCGCCGCTTCATCGAGCGCCGGATCGCCGATCGTCACTAGTCGCGGCAACAACAGCCCACCGCCGCTCGCACGCACGAACGCGTCCTGGACCGCGCGCCGCCCGCGATTATTGGGAAGAAGGACGAGGCCACGCGCGAGCCGCATCGGATCGTCGCCGAAGCGCTTCATCAGCCCAGCGACGAGCGCATCGGCAAAGGCTCGCTGTGCCGGAATCGTATAAAGCGCGAGGCCGCGTTGAGAGGTCGAATTCATGATCGCCAATCAACTATCACAACCGGGAATACCCCGACCGTAAAATAGCCGCGCCTGCGCCTGATAATTCAAACGTTACCCCGGCCTTGTGCCGGGGTCCAACGCGCCTCCTGGGAAGTCAGCCGTTGGTGCACGTTGGATGCCGGGACAAGCCCGCATGACGACACGAGCTTGAGCGGCAAGGCCGCACCCTAAGCATCGATCAGAAGCGCTTCCGTCTTGGCAATGGCCGGCGGCGTGCCGACGTCGAACCACAACCCCTGATGGACGAAGCCGTAAGCACGCCCGGCCTCGATCGCGCGGTTCCAGAACAGGTTGGTCGAGAACGGCCCTTCCGGCCAATCGTGGATCACGCGCGGCGAGAGGATCTGGACGCCGGTATAGACGAACGGCGCCACCCTCCCAGGCTTGCGGCGCCCGGTGATGCGGCCGTTGGCGTCGAGGTGAAAATCGCCCAAGCCGCCATGATTATGCGCGCGCGCCAACGGCACCATCAGCAACAGCGCGTCCATCGCCTCGTCGTCCCAGCGCGACGCGAGCAGCTTGATCGTGTCCGCCGGTCCGTCGACCCACAGATTGTCGGCATTGGCGACGACGAACGGCTTGTCGCCGATCAGGTCGCGCGCTTTGACGATGCCGCCCCCGGTTTCCATCAACTGATCGCGCTCGTCGGAGACGATGATGTCGACGCCCTTCACCCGGTTCTTGAGGTGCGCTTCGAGCGCATCGGCGAGATAATGGACGTTGACCACCGCACGCTTGATCCCCGCCGCGCGGAGGCGGTCGAATACGTGATCGAGCAAGGGCTGACCGGCGACCTGGATCAGCGGCTTGGGTCGCGTCGCGGTGAGCGGACGCATGCGTTTGCCGATTCCCGCCGCCATCACCATCGCGGTTTCCGGAACCGTGCCGCCCGGATCGGGCCGCAGCGACAAGGTGCGTTTCGCGGTCATGCGCGGGCGATCTCCATCGGGTCGCCGCGCAGGTCGGCCGGGATATTGGCGTCGAACCAGGCCTTGACCGGCGCCAGTGCCGGGTGATCAAGATCGCGGTTCAGATAACGCCAGACGCGCGGGCACATCGCCGGATAGCGCGGCTTGCCGTCGCGCCGCCATAGCCGGGTGAAGATGCCGACGATCTTGGCGTTCCGCTGCGCGCCGAGGATGTGATAGGCCGCATCGAAATCGTCGCCCGCACCGGTCACGCGGCGATAGCGGTCGAGCATCGCCGCCTCGATCTCGGGCTCGACATCGCGGCGAGCGTCCTGCAGCAGCGACACCAAATCATAGGCCGGATGGCCCGCCAAAGCGTCCTGGAAATCGAGCAGGCCGAGCGCTTCGGTGCCGCCGATCAGCATCAGATTCTCGGCATGATAATCGCGCAGCACCGTCACCGGCTCGGCCGCCAGCGCATGGTCGAACACCTCGCCCCAGGCTTTGGCGTAGCCGTCGGTATCGACCGTCACGCCGATTGCCGGGCAATACCATTCGGTCAGCAAATCGGCTTCGCGCTGCAATTCCTTGCGGTCATAGGGACGCCACGGGCCGGCGGGTTCCCCGCGCAAGCGGATCAGGATATCGACCGCCGCCTCGTACATCCGCAACAGGCTTTCCGGCGCGGCATCGACCGTCTCGCGCATCCGGGCGTCACCGAAATCCTCGATCAGCACCAGTCCCTGCTCAAGGTCCGTGCCGAAGATCACCGGCGCGGGGAAACCGCGCGCGACCAGCCATTGCGCGACTTGGATGAACGGGCGCGGGTCCTCATGCGGTGGCGGCGCATCCATCAGGATCGCGCTGCGGCCGTGGTCGGCGACGCGGAAATAGCGCCGGAACGAGGCGTCGCCGGCGAGCGGCAGCACGTCGCCCTCTCCCCAGCCCAGTTTGGCAAGGAAATCGGCGGTCCCCGCCGGTGGATTCATGTCAAGGGCCATCGCCCCTCCCATGCCGCGGGCACGGTTGCTGTCAAGCGGCGTCCGCCATCGGGTGCGAAGTCCAAGGTCAATGCCAAGGCGTCCGGCCATCGGCCGGGCGCACGCTCGGGCCATTCGATCAGCAGGACCGAGTCCTCTCGCGCTTCGTCCAGCCCGAGTTCGTCGAGTTCGTCGACATGCTCGATCCGGTAGAGGTCGACATGCATCACCGGCAGCCGCGTCTCGGGTGGCGCATATGGCTGCACGATCGCAAAGGTCGGCGACGGCGCTTCCTCTTCGAGTCCCAAAGCCGCGAGCAGGCCACGAGCGATACTGGTCTTACCGGCGCCGAGAGAGCCGGATAGCGTGACGACATCGCCGGGACGGACCGCAGCGGCGAGAAGGGCGCCGAATTCCTCGCTGGCGGCAGCATCGGCGAGCAGCATCAATAGCCGCTCAACAGCATGTCGATGGCGTTCATGATTGCGTCCTGTTCAGCCGTAAGTGAATCGACGCGCACCCCAATCCGCTTGATTGGCACCGCGCCCATCGATTGGGTCAACATGACCATATCGTTTCCGGCAACGCTGAAGACGGGATTGAGGCGCGGGATCTTTCGCTCGACTCGGTCTGCGCGATACAAAGGGACCATCAGCCGCGAGTTGATCCCGTCGAGCAAATCGGTTTGGCAATCGAGCAGAAGCGGCCCGCCCTCACCGCGATGCACATCAAATCGTGCCATCAGAACGTGCGATACCGTTCGAGCGGCAAGCCGTTCTCCTCGATAAATCGGTTATATTCCTCGAAAGCCTCGGCATTCTCTTCCTTGAACCGGCGTTCCCGCTCAGCCTTCACTTCGCGCGCCAAACCTTCCTCACTCGCGCGGGAAACGTTGATGCCGAGTTGCTTGGCCTCTTCAACCAGGCGCGCGTCGAGCGACACGTTGGTTGGCCGGCGGAACGGCGCCCGATCTTCACGCACTCTCGCCATCACAATCTCCTATGCGCATAGATTATGCGCATCGAAATCGCGACGCAAGCTATCGCGGCAGCTCGACGATCAGCACTGCCCCCGCGCCGGGTTCGGACAATAACTGGATCGTGCCGCCATGCGCCTCGGCGAATTGCCGCGCGATCGGCAGGCCGAGCCCAAGCGCGCGGTCGTCATCGCGCGCCTGGTGTCCGCCAAAGCGATCGAACGCATGCTCGATCGCGTCCGGCGTCATTCCCGGACCATCGTCCGACACAACGATCCGCGCCGTCCGCACGTCACCATCGGTGTGGAGCAGCACGCGTCCGCCCTCGCCAATCCCGCCCACCGCGTGGCGCAGTAGATGCTCGATCATCTGGCGCAACTTCTTGGCATCGCCCTTCACCATGCCGGTCGACGGCGCGACCTCGATGGCGAAATCGACTTTCTTGCGCTTGGCGCTCGGCGCGATTGTCTCCGCGGCGTTGTAGGCGGTGGTTTCCAGATCGACGCTGAGGCGTTCGATCTTGTTCTGATCGGCCTCGGTCAGATCGAGCACGTCGTCGACCAACGCCGCCAGCCGCGCGACCGATTCGAGGATCGCGTCGACATAGCCGTCGGCTTGTTTGGTAAGCTTGCCGGCATAGCCCTCGCCGAGCATTTCGGCGAAGCCCTGGATCGAGGTCAGCGGGGTGCGCAATTCATAGCTCATGTTCGCGACGAACGCGGTCTTGACCTGATCGGCCGCCTCCAGCGCCTCGTTGCGATCGCGCAGCGCCTGTTCGATGTGCCGGCTGTCGGAAATGTCGAGCATCGTGAATAGCGCGTTGCCGTCGGGGAGTGGCACGCCGGCGAATTCGAAATGGCGCCCGTCGGCGAACGCCACGCGGCCGCCGCGCTGTTGCCGGCCAACCGCCGCCGAACGCACGATCTCGGCAATCACGCTTGCCCGGCCTGGCTGCGCGAGCCGCGCGGCGCCCTTTTCGACCAGCGCGTCGATCCGGGGATGGCTGGTCAGGAACTCCTCGTCGAATTCCCACAGCTGGCGGAATTTGTTGTTCCAGATCTGCAACCGGCCGTCGCCCGCGAACACGCCCAGCGCCTCGAACAGATTATCGAACGTCGCGGTGCGGACGCGGAGCAAGGTATCGCGCGCGCTGGCAAGCTGGACCTGCTCGGTGCGATCCTCGAAAATCAGCAATAGCCCGCCGTCGGGCAACGGATTGCCGACCAGCCGCAGGTGCACCCCGCCAGGCAGCGTCCAGGTCTCTTCGATCGCGCCGGTCGCCGCCAGGAACCAGTCGCGGCGCTCCGCCTTCCAGCCGGGGAAATCGCGCACCTCGGGAAGCCGGTTCGCCTCGCGCATCCGTTCGAGCACGCGATCGAATTCGGGACGGTCGGCGAGCCATTCGCTGCGCATCGCGAACATACGCTGGAACGACTGGTTGCAGAAAGCGAGGCTGCGGTCCGCCGCGAATTGCGCGACGCCGGCGGACAGCCGATCGAGCATCGCGCGCTGGGCGTCGGAGAATCGCTTCATCCCGCCGCGCGCTTGCTCGAGATCCTCGATATCGATGGCGAACCCGGCGACACCGCCGGGGGGCGCCGGCAGCGGCACGTCATGGATGCGGAGCATGCGCCGCGCGCCGCCGATCGTCGCGGGCATCGATTGGACGTTGGGGCGATCGGTATCGCGAGCGACAAGCGCGCTCGCCAGTGGCCCGCCGATCCCCGACCCCTCGATCAATTCGACCTGGCGCGCCACGACATCCTTGGCGTCGCTCGCTTCGACCGCGCGGACATAGGCCGAATTGACCATCGCCAGCCGCATGTCGGGTCCGCGATACCACATCGGCAGCGGCGCGGCCTCGATCAGCCCGCGCAACGCGGCGAAGGCCTGGCCCCGGTCGGCGGCTTCGTCACGCAACTGCCCGATCTGCGCCTGGCTTTCGGTCGAATCGAAAAACCAGACGACCACGCCACCGGGCGACCCCACTTCGCGCGACGCACGCTGGCCGCGCACCGCGAGCATGCGGGTCGATCCTTGCGGGCGGATGGTCAGCGTGAATGGCTCGCCAGCCTTCTGCGCCGCGGTGACCGCATCGCCCAGCAGTACCGCGTCCTCGCTGGTCAGACCGGTGCCTGGCGACACCAATTCCGCCAGATATTTGGGCGGGGGCACCAGACCGAGCCAGTCGGCCAGCCGATCGGGCAATTCAAGCCGGCCATCGGCGCGCACTACCATCGCCAGTGCCGGGGCTGACGCCAATAGCGCGTTCAGCTTATCGTTGCCCGCCAGCGTCGCCGCGGCGGCGGCGCGGGCGCGCAATCCGGTGTACAGAATCCAGCACATCGCTACGATCGCCAGAGCGAGTGCCGCCCCGACAAGGCCGAGGGTCGTCGTCGACACCATCAGAAACGGCCCCCGATCATCACCAGTCAACTAATCCCGTTCGCGCTTCACCCATCGAGCGCCTGCATCTTCGTAGAGAGAGATGCAGGCATTCGACAAGCGGGACCCGAACGGGATCGGGCCGATCACAGCAATATCAGCGATAACAGACCTTCTTGACCGTCTCGACGACCTTGGCGGCCGAAATCAGCGCGAGCTTTTCCAGGTTCGCAGCATAAGGGAGCGGCACGTCCTCATTGGCCACGCGCAACACCGGGGCGTCGAGGTCGTCAAACCCTTCCTCCATCACGAACGCGGCGACTTCGGACGCGATCGAACAAGTCGGCCAGCCTTCCTCGACCACGACGATACGGTTGGTCTTGGCCAGGCTCTTGAGCACCGTCTTGCGGTCGAGCGGGCGCAGGGTGCGCAGATCGACCACTTCGGCCTCGATGCCTTCCTTGGCGAGCTCGTCGGCGGCTTCCAGGCTGATCCCGACGCCGATCGAATAGCTGACGATCGTCACATCCTTGCCCTCGCGCATGATCCGCGCCTTGCCGATCGGGAGGACCCAATCCTCGACCTGCGGCACCTCGAACGAGCGGCCGTAGAGCAATTCGTTCTCAAGGAAGACAACCGGATCCTCGCTGCGGATCGCCGCCTTGAGCAGGCCTTTGGCGTCCGCCGCATCGTAGGGAGCGATCACGATCAGGCCAGGGACGCTGGCGTACCAGGGACCATAATTCTGCGAATGCTGTGCGCCGACACGGCTCGCCGCACCGTTGGGGCCGCGGAACACGATCGGGCAGCGCATCTGGCCGCCCGACATGTAATTGGTCTTGGCCGCCGAATTGATGATGTGGTCGATCGCCTGCATCGCGAAGTTGAACGTCATGAACTCGACGATCGGACGCAGACCGCCCATCGCAGCACCAGTGCCGACACCGGCAAAGCCATATTCGGTGATCGGCGTGTCGATCACACGCTTCTCGCCGAACTCGTCGAGCAGGCCCTGGGTGACCTTGTACGCGCCCTGATATTGCGCGACTTCCTCGCCCATCACGAAGACGCGCTCGTCCTTGCGCATTTCCTCGGCCATCGCGTCGCGCAGCGCCTCGCGCAGCGTCAGCTTGACCATCTCGGTACCGGCGGGAACTTCGGGGTCGGCGACTTCGGCGTCGTGTTTGGCCGCTTCGAACATTTGACGCGCGCCGGTCTCGACGAGGTGAGGTTCGGGCGTGCCGCTCTCGGCCGCTTCCTGGGCGACCTCGGGGTCTACAACCTTTGCTGCGGGCGCGGGTGCAGGCGTCGCCTTCGACACTTCCTCCCCCTCTGCCGCCAGGGTCGCGATGACGGTGCCGACCTTCACATTGTCGGTACCCTCGGCAACCAGGATCTGCGCGATCGTACCTTCGTCGACCGCCTCGAACTCCATCGTCGCCTTGTCGGTCTCGATCTCGGCCATGATGTCGCCCGACTTGACCGTGTCGCCTTCCTTGACGAGCCACTTGGCGAGCGTGCCTTCTTCCATCGTCGGCGACAGCGCCGGCATCTTGATCTCGATCGCCATCTCAGTACGACTCCACCAGCACGTCGGTATAAAGCTCGCCCAGCGCGGGCTCCGGCGTCTGCTCGGCGAAGTCCGCCGCCTCGTTCACCTGCTTCCTGATCGCTGCCTCGGCGGCTTTCAGCTCGTCTTCCTTCACGCCCAGTTTCTCGAGCAATTGCTTGGCGTGCTCGATCGGGTCGGACTTGTCGCGGACCGCCTGGACTTCCTCGCGGCTGCGATATTTGGCCGGGTCCGACATCGAGTGGCCGCGATAGCGATAGGTCTTCATCTCGAGGATGAGCGGACCCTTGCCCGCGCGGACCCAGGCGAGCGCTTCCTCGGCTGCCCCGCGGCACGCCAGCACGTCCATGCCGTCGACCTGGATGCCGGGAATGCGGAAGCTCTCACCGCGGCGATAGAGCTGGTCCTCGGACGAAGCGCGGTTGACGCTGGTGCCCATGGCATATTGGTTGTTCTCGATCACGTAGATGATCGGGAGCTTCCACAGCTCGGCCATGTTGAACGATTCGTAGACCTGGCCCTGATTGGCCGCGCCATCGCCGAAATAAGCGAGGCAGACGCCGCCGTCGTTCGAATATTTGTGTTTGAAGGCAAGCCCGGTGCCCAACGACACCTGCGCGCCGACGATGCCGTGCCCGCCGTAGAACTTCTTCTCGGTCGAGAACATATGCATCGACCCGCCCTTGCCCTTCGAGATGCCGGCGGCACGGCCGGTCAGCTCGGCCATGATCAGCTTGGGGTCGATGCCATAAGCGAGCATGTGGCCGTGATCGCGATACCCCGTGATCACGCTGTCCTTTTCGCCATCGAGCGCCGACTGGAGCCCGACCGCGACCGCTTCCTGGCCAATATAGAGGTGGCAGAAGCCACCGATGAAACCCAGGCCGTAAAGCTGGCCCGCTTTTTCCTCGAAGCGGCGAATCAGCAGCATCTGCTTGTAGAGTTCGAGCAGTTCCTCCTTCGACGCCTGATAGGGCTGCGGCTCATCGGGCCGCGGACGGTTGGTAACTGGGGGCTCGCTTTTGGCGCGCGCTGGGGCTTTTGCCACGATGGGGAAACCTCGTTTCCTTGGGGGAGAAAGGGCGGCCTATAGGCCGGACCTGTTGCGGTTTTCAATCGTGCGCTGCGACAGGGCCGAAACGGAGATCAACTTCGCAACGGACAAGCAACGCGATGGTTGCGGAATGCGGGCGGCACCGCCTAAGGCGAGCCAGATGTTCCCCGCCGACCATCCGTTCCGTATCGCCAATTTTCGCGCCTATTGGCTGTCGCGTTTTGCTGGCACCGTCGCGCTTTCCGCCATGTCGATCATCATCGGCTGGCAAGTCTATAGTCTCGCGCGGGACGTTCATCACCTCAGCATCAAGGAAGCAACTTTCCTGCTCGGCATGATCGGGGTGGCGCAGTTCGTGCCGCTGTTCCTGCTGACGCCGATCGTCGGGTTGGTCGCGGATACATTCGACCGCCGCTGGATCGTGCGGTTCACCACCGCGCTGCTGGTGGCGACGACGGTGATGCTCGGCACCCTCACCTGGCTGCACGCGCTGAGCCTGCCGATGCTGTTCCTCGCCGCCGTGATGATCGGCTTGGCGCGCGCCTTTTCGGGTCCGGCCTATTCCGCGCTCGCCCCGAACCTGGTCCCGCGCGAGGTGCTGCCGACGGCGATCGCGGTCAGTTCGATCGCCTGGCAGGTCGGCGTGATCATCGGCCCCAGCCTGGGCGGCTTCCTTTACGCGATCCATCCCGATGCGGCCTACGGCACGTCGACCGCGCTCTTCCTCATCGCGCTGGGGATGATTTTCCTGATCGGCAAGGTGCCTCAGCCGCAGGCGCAGGCCGATCATCGCCCGCTCCATCGCATTGTCGAGGGGTTCCGCTATGTCCGCAACAACCGCCTGGTGCTGGCAGCGATCACTCTTGACCTGTTCGCCGTCCTGCTCGCAGGTTCGACTGCGTTGCTGCCTGTGTTCGCGCGCGATATTCTGCATGTTGGGGCACAAGGCTTGGGCCTGCTGGCAGCGGGCATGGGAATAGGTGCCACGACCACCGCCTTGTTCTTCTCGTTCCGCCCGATGAAGTCGAATGTCGGCATCAAAATGTTGATCGCAGTCATCGTGTTCGGCGCCGGTATTCTGACCTTCGGTCTCGCGCACACGATCACCGACGTGTTGGGAATCACCGACCTTACCGTCACACTGCCCAAGGCAGTTGCGAAAACCCTGCATCTCGCCTCCAGCCGCGTGGACGTAGCGCCGGCCTTTTGGCTGAGCCTGATCGCGCTGATCGTCGCGGGTTGCGCCGACATGGTGTCGGTCTATGTCCGCTCGTCGTTGATCCAGCTGCACACGCCCGACGCCATGCGTGGCCGCGTCTCCGCGGTGTCGCAGCTGACGATTTCGGCGTCGAACGAGCTAGGCGAGGCCGAAAGCGGCCTGCTCGGCTCGATTTTGGGGCCGGTCGGCGCAGTCGTGTTCGGCGGTGTCGGCGCGATTGTCATCACGTTGCTCTGGGCACGGCTATACCCCGAACTTCGGCTTGCAAAGTCTTTCGACCCGCCCGACATCCTAGAAACTGCCCCCGAACACGGAGTGATCCAGCCATGAAGGCCAACACCATCCTGGAAACGATCGGCAACACCCCGCACATCCGCGTCCAGCGGCTGTTTCCAGACAGCGAGGTGTGGATCAAGTCCGAGCGCTCCAACCCCGGCGGCTCGATCAAGGATCGTATCGCGCTGAGCATGGTCGAGGCGGCCGAGCGCGACGGCAAGCTCAAGCCCGGCGGCACGATCATCGAGCCGACCAGCGGCAATACCGGTGTCGGCCTGGCAATGGTCGCCGCGGTCAAAGGCTACAAGATCGTCCTGGTGATGCCCGAATCGATGTCGATCGAGCGCCGCCGCCTGATGCTCGCTTATGGCGCGACCTTCGACCTCACGCCGCGCGAGAAAGGCATGAAGGGCGCGATCGAGCGCGCGCTCGAACTGATTGAGCAGACGCCCAATTCCTGGATGCCGCAACAGTTCGAAAATCCTGCGAACATCGACGTGCATGTGCAGACGACCGCACAGGAAATCCTCGCTGATTTCGCCGATTCTCCAATCGACGTGCTGATCACCGGCGTCGGCACGGGCGGACATATCACTGGCGTCGCGGAGACACTCAAGAAGAGCTGGCCGAACCTCAAAGTCTATGCGGTCGAGCCCGACGCCTCGCCGGTCATTTCGGGCGGCCAGCCAGGTCCGCACCCGATCCAGGGCATCGGCGCGGGCTTCATTCCGGCCAATCTCCACACTCAGGCACTCGACGGCGTGATCAAGGTCGACGCCGGGGTCGCCAAGGACATGGCGCGTCGCGCGGCGCGGGAGGAAGGCATGCTGATCGGGATCAGCTCGGGCGCGACGCTCGCAGCGATTCTGCAAAAACTCCCCGACCTTCCTGCCGGCACGCGCGTGCTTGGATTCAATTACGATACCGGCGAACGCTATCTGTCAGTGCCCGACTTCCTGCCCGAAAGCTGAGCAGTCCGGCATAGGAAAGACCCGTTTCGAGGGAACAAATCCGGCCTTCGGGGTTTTGGCAGCGGACGCTTTGCGCTAAGGGCTTGCGCGCGCGCGATATCGCGCAGGTGCGTGCGCGCCTCCTCCACAGGTAGAAATTTGATCGACTCGCCGACCCGCTCCCCCTCGCTCGCGCTGTGCCTGATCCTGGGTGTGGTGGCGATCCTGCTGGTCGCGGTTCCTGTCGCGATCATCACGTTGATGCCCCACGTGCGCCCGGTTCCGAAAGGCGTGACTGTCCTGCCGCAGCGTGTCGTCCCCCCGACCGAATTGCCACCGGTCGAGCCCGTCCAGTTCCAGTCGGTCGATCCCAATGACGCCAAGGCCTTCAACGCCAACGTCCCCTTCTCGACCCTGCCCAATCCCGCCGCCCGTCCGTTCATCTTTTCGGGCTCGACCGATGCGCGGCTGCGCGCGATCGACTGTCTGGCCGTTGCCCAACTCTACGAAGCGGGCGACGATACCGACGGTGAGCGAGCGGTGGCACAGGTCGTGCTCAACCGCGTCCGCCATCCGGCCTTCCCCAAATCGGTGTGCGGCGTGGTGTTCCAGGGGTCGGACCGCAGCACCGGGTGTCAGTTCAGTTTTTCGTGCGACGGTGCGCTGACGCGCTGGCGGCCCAGCCCTACAGCCTGGAAGCGCGCGCGTGACGTGGCGATCGCGGCCTTGAACGGCTCGGTCGACGCCAAGGTCGGCTACGCGACGCATTACCACACTGACTGGGTGGTGCCCTATTGGAGCGCGAGCCTCGACAAGATCGCGGCAGTAAAGACGCATCTGTTCTTCCGCTGGACCGGTTGGTGGGGAACGCCCGCCGCCTTCCTCAAGAGGGTTTCGGGATCCGAGCCGAACATCGCCGCTCTTGGCGGCTTGTCGAGCGCGCATATCGGCGAGGTCGACGTCGCCAACGTTAGTCCCGCCGAGATCAACGGCGCCCCGACCGTAGGCGAAGCTGCCGGCTCGCCCTTGTCGATCGATCCCAACAGCTTCCTCGTCACGCTCGATGCCCGCACCGGTGCGGATTCGTTCCCAACGGTGGCGACCAAGGCGTGCGGCGCGCGCGATTATTGCAAGTTGATGGCCTGGACCGACAAGGCGCACACCCCGGCCAATTTGCCGCTTGGCCAGGCGCAGATCGCGACGATGTCGTTCAGCTATCTGCGCGACAAGGCGCATGGCTATGAAAAAGCGCTGTGGAACTGCGCGCAATTCAAGCGCGCGTCCAAGGGCGAATGCATGAAGCTCCAGGTGCTCGGCCTGCCCCAGACGACGACGCCAGCGCCGGGCACGCGCCCCCTCACCCCGCCTCCGGTGACCGGCACAACACCGGGCAAGCCTGGCGCGGCGCCGTCGACCATGACCTTCTCGGTGAAACCGACCGCGGCGACCGTGCCTGACGGGCTCAATGGGGTGCGCCGCAAACCGGCCGATGCCGCTCCCGCGCCCAAGGCCGCCGCCACGCCGGCACCGCGCCCAACCGCATCGCTTCCCGAGCGGCCCTAACCGTCATCCACTCGCGAACAGCGCCGGCCATTGCGCCGCGCGTCGGGATCTCCTCGCGCAGCAATGGGTGAGCACGGCTGAAACCGTCCGAACCGTTCGATTTGCGCGGGCCCTGACGGCTCCGCACCTGGAACCTCGGGCGTTTTCCAGTCATTTCATCGCGAGAATGATGTTGGACGCGATCTGCAACGTCATTCCTTTTGGGGCGTCATGAACGACGCGGCGATGGAGCAGGCATCGCCGTGGGCGCGAGTTGCTTATGTCAGGGCCCATTGGGAATGCATGATCTAACGTCGAACATCGGGTCGTTGCGCGTGCGGCACGTACGAGCCGATCGAAGCCACACGGCCCTGTTCATCGCTTTCTCCGTCGTCCTCGCCCAATTGTCGTTATTCTATCATCCGGCGGGGTTCGCCGGCGGTCCGAGCGACGATCAGCAATATCTCGACATAGCGCTGGGCTGGTATGCGCACGGCCCACAGATCGGCACGTCGCATTGGGCTTTGCGCCACCCGTTGATCCTGTCGATCACCGCCATCTTCCACCTGTTCGGCCCGTCGATCGACTCGCTGCTGCTGGTGCCGCGCCTGTTCTACGCCTTGTTCGTCGGCGTGACGGTGGCGACGATTCTGCGGCTGGGCGGGCGTCGCGCAGCAGCGCTCTGGCTGGTGCTGGTCATCCTGTCGCCCGTGATCCACGCAATGGCTACCAGCTGCTTTCCCGAAATGCTCGAACTCGCGTTCAGCGCAACGTCGATCTGGGCGTTCCTCAATGCCCGGCGCTCGAGCGGTGGCGCCGGCATAGGTTGGTCGCTGTTCTCAGGCCTGATGCTCGGCTGCGCAGTGCTGACGCGAGAGACGGCGGCCTTTGTGCTGCTTTTCTACGGCTGGGCATTCCTGCGGGATCCGGCAATGCCGCGCAGGGCCTATCTCTTGCTCGGCCTCGGCTTCGCTTTGCCGCTGTTGGTGGACAATGGCTGGTTATGGGCGATGACTGGCGACCCGCTCTATCGCCTGCACGTCGACAAGCATCACGTCCTCATCGCCAGCGATCATATGATCGGCAAAACCTATGCCGGCAGCCCCTTCCTCAATCCCGATCTGGCCAGCCGGTGGATCCCGGCGGGGCCGACGCGCCTGCATTGGGCGATCAATCCGCTGGGCGATTTCCTGATCGATCCGGCGTTCGGCTTCGTCATCCTGGGATGGGCGCTGAGCGCGCTGCCATTCTTCCGCGATCGCACGATTCCCCGGCCGAGAATATCGACGCTGTTGCTGCTGCTGTTCGCGGTCGCCAGCTATATGACCGTCACCTGGGTGTTCACGCTCAGACCACAGCCACGTTATTATCTGTTCGTCGTCGCCGCCGCGACGATCGGCTTCGCACTCTATCTCGACGCGGCGCTGGCGATCCCCAGGCTGAAGCGGCGCGTATCGATATTACTCGGCCTAGTGCTGCTGGGTGGTAGCATCACCATTGCCGTCGCGCCCGACCAAGGCTGGCAAGCGAAGCTGGTCGTGCCCTATATGGCGGCGCATCCCGGGCAATATAGCGCGGAGGATCACGTCGTCGGGCGGGCATCCTATCCGCTCGCACGGCTGGGCATGGCAGGCAAATTGACCACGGCCGAGCCGGCGGTGGGAGACTATCGTTTCCGCCTGATCAGCAGCGCGATGTTCAACGGCTCGGCACCATTCCCGCACGATCCCGATTATCGAGAGATCACCTATCTCGACCGCCCCTCGCCAGGGCTGCTGTTGCTGGTGCGCCCGCATTTCCGCACCGGTATCCTGGTCGAGCAGCGGATACGTTAGAGAGAATTACCCTCTCCCGCTTGCGGGAGTGGGAGGGGCCCGCCGCGAAGCGGGGGGGGGTGAGGGTCTTCTTACTTCTTCTTGGTTTTTAGCCGTGCGGAAGAAGAAAGAAGACCCTCACCCAACCTCTCCCGCAAGCGGGAGAGGAGCTTGGAAGCAATGCAGCCATCGCTGGACAAGTCGCGTCGATCATGCTGCCATTGGGCGCGTCTCCCGCCCGCCACCTAACATGGACACCTTCGTGCAGACGAAATTCGATCGGCGATCCTTTATCGCAATGACAGGAATGTTAGCGCTCCCTGCCCGGGCGTGGGCCGAGCCGCTATCGACGATCACCATCGGCGCGCCCGGAACCGGCGGCGTAACGGTTCCGGAAGATTTCCTGGGCCTGAGCTACGAGACGCCGCAACTCTACAACCACGCGTTCTTCTCACCTCACAATCAGCAGCTGATCGAGGCGTTTCGCGGGATCGCGCCGCATGGCGTGCTGCGCTTCGGCGGATCGCTCAGCGCCTATAGCCGATGGCGGCGGCCAGGCGCGGATTTCGGGAGCGTGAAAGAGGAAAGCGCGATCGCCACGCAACGCAATTGGGAGTGGAAGCTGCTCGATCCGCCGCTGACACACCCCATCGCCGGCGCGATCACGCCCGAGGCGTTGCGGTCGCTGCGCGGCTTTCTCGATGCGACCGGTTGGCGGTGCATCTACGGCCTAAATTTCGGCTCCGGCACGATCGCGCGCGCCGTCGACGAAGCCGACTATGTCCATCGCATTCTCGGCCCGCGCTTGTTATGTTTCCAGCTCGGCAACGAGGCTGATTTCTGGGCCGGCAACCCGCTCCTGCGCGGCAAGGATTATTCCTTCGACCTTTACTGGGACGAGTATCGATCCTTTGTCCGGGCGGTCCGTGCACGGGTTCCGAAGGCACCATTCGCCGGCCCCGACGTGGCGATCAATCTCGATTGGCTGGCGCGGTTCGCCGAGCGTGCGCGTGGCGATGCGCTGTTCTGCAGCGGCCATTATTACGGCATGGGTCCGGCATCGGATCCGCGGATGGACGCTCGAAAGCTGCTCGCGAACGGCAATGAGAAGCTGGCGCAGGAGATGGCCGCGGTGGAGGAGATCGCGACGCGGACAGGAATGCGGTTCCGCATGACCGAGGGCAATTCGTGTTTCGGCGGCGGCAAAGCAGGCGTCAGCGACGCCTTCGCCTCGGCATTGTGGGGATTCGATTACGCGCTACAGACCGCGAGCGCGGGCTATCTCGGCATCAATCTGCATGGTGGCGGCGAAGGTTTCTATACACCGATCGCGTCGAGCCCCGCCGGCCAAGTGCTGCGCCCATTACATTACGGCATGGCGTCGTTCGCGCTGTTCCTCGGCACTCGCCTCAGAGTGTGCCCGATCGCCGAAACGCTAAATGCGACTTCCTATCTAGCCGACAACGGCCGGACGCGGCTGCTGGCGATCATCAACAAGTCCGGCACACCGCTGACGATCCGGCTCGCGGACAGGCTCGGTCTCTCGACCCCGCCGAGCTCCGGACACCTGCTGTCGGCGCCTGCACTCGACGACAAGGTGCATATTCGGATCGAGCCGATCGTGCCGAACAGTGCGTTCCTGCCGACGGTCCCACCCTATTCGGCGCTGACGCTGCGATGGGACCGAACCGCCTGACGCGTCGCAGAGCGGCCAGTCAAGCCGCGGCGAACATCTCCGGCGGCAAAGCCATCAGTGCTTCGGCCCCGCTTTCGATCTTGCGGCGCAGCGCGCCGGCATCGGGCATGATGCGCTCGGCGTAATAGCGTGCAGTGGTCAGCTTCGCGTCGAGGAACGCGGCATCGCCTTCGCCCGCCGCCTTGAGCTTCGCCGCGGCGGCGGCCATCCGCAGCCACATCAGCCCGACCGCGACGATGCCCATCAAGTGCATATAGCTGTGCGCGCCGGCGCCGACATTGTTGGGATTGGTCATGCCGTTCTGCAGGAACCACATCGTCGCAGCCTGGAGTTCGCCATTGGCCTTTTCCAGCCGCGCGGCGAAATCGGCGGTCGCCGGATCGCCCTTCGCCGCCGCGACTTCCTCGCCGACCACCTTGAACAGCGTCTGCACCGCGCGACCGCCATTGGCAGCGAGCTTGCGGCCGACCAGATCCATCGCCTGCACGCCGTTGGTGCCTTCGTAGATCATCGAAATGCGGGCATCGCGGACGTACTGCTCCATGCCCCATTCGCGTATATAGCCGTGGCCGCCATAGACCTGCTGGGCATTGGTCGCGATGTCATAGCCCTTGTCGGTGCCATAGCCTTTGATCACCGGGGTCAGCAGCCCGACCAGATCGGCGGCGAGCAGCCGTTCCTCCTCGCTCGACGCGGCATGTTCGAGGTCGACCTGGAGCGCGCCCCACAAACAGAGCGCGCGCAATCCCTCGGTCAGCGCCTTGGCGTCCATCAGCATGCGGCGAACGTCGGGATGGACGAACAACGGATCGGCCTTTTCGCCGGGCTCGGCCGGACCGGTCAGAGCGCGGCCCTGGCGACGGTCGTGCGCGTATTGGACGGCGTTCTGATAGGCTGTCTCTGCGACGGCAAGGCCCTGCAACCCAACGCCGAGCCGGGCGGCGTTCATCATGATGAACATCGCCGCTAGGCCCTTCATCTCGTCGCCGACCAGCCAGCCCTTAGCGCCGTCATAATTCATCACGCAGGTCGAATTGCCGTGAATGCCCATCTTGTGTTCGATCGATCCGCAGCTCACCGCGTTGCGCTCGCCGAGCGAGCCATCCTCGTTGACGAAGATCTTCGGCACGACGAACAGCGAAATGCCCTTCGAACTGTCGGGCGCGCCCGGCGTCTTGGCCAGCACCAGATGGATGATGTTGCTGGTCAGGTCGTGCTCGCCACCCGAAATGAAGATCTTTGTCCCGGTGATCGCATAGGATCCGTCGGCCTGCGGTTCCGCCTTGGTCCGGATCAGCCCGAGGTCGGTACCGCATTGCGGCTCGGTCAGGTTCATCGTGGCGCCCCACTCTCCCGACACCATCTTGGGCAGATATTTCTGCTGCTGTTCGGGGCTTCCCTTCGTCAGGAGGGCAGCGATCGCGCCGTGGGTCAGGCCGGGATACATGGCGAACGCCATGTTCGACGAGATCATGAATTCCTGGAAAGCGGTCGACACGACATGCGGCATTTCCTGCCCGCCAAACGCCGCCGGCGCGCTGAGCGTGCCCCAGCCCGATTCGACGAACTGTTGATAGGCTTCCTTGAACCCCTTGGGCGTCGTCACGCTGCCGTCGTCGTGGCGCGTGCAACCCTCCAGGTCACCCGATTGGTTGAGCGGGAACAGCACTTCGGCGACGAACCGACCGCCTTCTTCGAGCACCGCGTCGACCGTTTCCGGCGTCGCATTCTCAAACCCGGGCAGGTTGGCATAACGCTCGATCCCGAGCACGTGATCGAGCACGAAGCGCGTATCGCGCACCGGGGGCGTGTATTGCGGCATGGTCAGTCCTTCTGGTGATCGGCGCGCGAGCCTTGCTCGAGCAATGCGATGAAATCGTTGAGTTCGGCGATGGCGGCGTCGATGTCGCGCTTTTGCTGGTGGAGCAGGCCAACACGGTCCCTGCAGCGGTCGATCGTGCGCTCGCGCTGAGTGCGGCGGCCGTCGCCGACATCGTACAGATCGATCAGTTCGCGGATCTCGGTCAGCGAAAAGCCGACCCGCTTGCCGCGCAGGATCCAGGCCAGCCGGGCGCGGTCGCGATGCGAATAGATGCGCTGGGTGCCGCGCCGTTCGGGCGAGATCAGCCCTTCATCCTCATAGAAACGCAGCGCGCGAGCGGTGACGCCGAATTCGGCGGACAGATCGGAAATGGTAAAGCTGTGCCGGTCGTGGAGCGGCTCGATCGGGGCATAAGAAGGGACCCAGGGCATGACCCTTTTTACGCTCGCTTGACGTTAACGTCAAAGGGGTCGTGCGGTCATTTGCCGGGCGCGCAGAGCATTCTGCCCCTGCCATCGCGTAGGGCGCCCGCCTCGGATGGCGAATCGCTCATCCGTACGACGGTGAGGCCCGTCAGCGAGGCGCGGGAGGAGCACGCTTTCTGGCAGGCATCGGGCAAGCGGCCGGGGAAGAGGATGCGATCGCCCTCGAACCTCGCGTCGAAATTGCAGCCGGGAGCATTGGCGAGGTCGACGTGCAACGTCTCGCCGGCCCGGGTCGCCTCGCCCTGCCCGCTGCAATAATAAGTGTCGCCATAATCGACATAGATGCCGATGCGGAACGTGGTCGCGCTCGGTACCACGCAGATGCGG
Organism: Sphingomonas sp. P4_D12; assembly: GCF_056401895.1. Classification (NCBI taxonomy): domain Bacteria; kingdom Pseudomonadati; phylum Pseudomonadota; class Alphaproteobacteria; order Sphingomonadales; family Sphingomonadaceae; genus Sphingomonas; species Sphingomonas sp. P4_D12. Next base: position 50,530 of record NZ_JBFUIL010000003.1, read on the forward strand.
TCACGATCGCGCGTGTAGAGGCCGGTGGGATCGGCATTGGCAGGATCGGCGATGATCCCGGCCTCGATCGCGGCGGCTTCGAGGCTGGTCGGGGTTGCGGTTGCCTGTGGAGCAGGCTGGCTGCCGTGGCAGGCTGCGAGGGCTAGCAGGGCCAAGATCATTCCGCGGTGGCGAGTTATCACGCCGGGGAGGCATGAGCGAAAAGAAGCTCGTTCCGGCCTCACCTCAGTCAACCCGTTCCAGCCCAGTCTTCGTAACCCGCCGATAAAAGCACGACCGCTCGCCGGTATGACAAGCGGGCCCCGCAGGATCGACGATCAGCCACACCGCATCCTGATCGCAGTCGATCCGGACGTCGCGCACCCGCATCACGTTCCCCGACGTCGCGCCCTTGCGCCACAATTCGCCGCGGCTGCGCGACCAGAACACCGCTTCGCCACTCTCGATCGTTGCCGCCAGCGCCTCCGCGTTCATATGCGCCAGCATCAGCACCTCGCCCGAATCGCCATTGGTGACCACGGCGGTGATCAGCCCATCGGCACCCCATTTCGGATCGAGCGTCAGCCCGGTTTCGCGCGAGTCGGTCATGCCCCTCCCCTAGCGCGGCGCCGCGATCCGACAAAATCGGCACAAGGCGTATGACAAATACGCGACAAACCCGGCAGGCGTCACTATATGCCCGAGCGCCACAGCAGCACGGATCCTAGGGTCCGCACTGAGTACGGACACCATGCTGACCACGAATCCTTTCGACGACGACAAGCTCCGCGAGGAGTGCGGCATTTTCGGCGTGTCCGATGCGGACGGCGCGGCCGCGCTCGTCGCGCTCGGCCTCCACGCGCTCCAGCATCGCGGGCAGGAAGCTGCCGGCATCACTAGCTGGGACGGCAAGCATTTCCATAGCCACCGTGCGATGGGCCATGTCGCGGGCAATTTCGACAAGGACGAGATCATGGGCGGGCTGCGCGGGCAGACCGCCTGCGGCCATGTCCGCTATTCGACCACCGGCGAAACCTCGCTCAGGAACGTCCAGCCGCTTTATGCCGAGCTTGCCACCGGCGGGTTCGCGGTTGCGCATAATGGCAACATTTCCAACGCTTTCCGGCTGCGCAACGATCTCGTCCAGCGCGGCGCGATCTTCCAGTCGACCAGCGATACCGAAGTCATCATCCACCTGGTCGCGACCAGCTCGTATCGCGATCCGCTCGACAAGTTCGTCGACGCGTTGCGCCGGGTCGAGGGCGCCTATTCGCTGATCGTGCTGACCCCGACCGGGATGATGGCGTGCCGCGATCCGCTTGGCATCCGTCCGCTCGTGATGGGCAAATTGGGCGAGTCGATCATCTTCGCGTCCGAAACCGTCGCACTCGACGTGGTCGGGGCGGAATTCGTCCGCTCGGTCGATCCGGGCGAGCTGATCATCATCGAGGACGGCAAACTGCGCTCGCTGCGCCCGTTCGGCCAGACCGCGCCACGGCCGTGCATCTTCGAATGGGTCTATTTCTCTCGCCCCGATTCGATCGCCGGCGACCAGTCGGTCTATTCGGTCAGGAAGGCGATCGGCGCGCAGCTGGCGATCGAATCGCCGGTTGAGGCCGATCTGGTCATCCCCGTGCCCGATTCGGGCGTGCCCGCGGCGATCGGCTATGCCCAGCAATCGGGCATCCCGTTCGAGCTCGGCATCATCCGCTCGCATTATGTCGGTCGCACCTTCATCCAGCCGGGCGCCGAAGTCCGCCGCCTCGGCGTGAAGCTCAAGCACAACGCCAATCGCGCGCTGATCAAGGACAAGTCAGTCATCCTGGTCGACGATTCGATCGTCCGCGGCACCACCAGCCTGAAGATCGTCGAGATGATGCGTGAGGCCGGCGCGCGCGAAGTGCATATGCGCATCGCCTCGCCGCCGACCACGCATTCGTGCTTCTACGGCGTCGACACGCCCGAGCGCGAGAAATTGCTCGCATCGCGCTATTCGGTCCCCGGCATGACCGACTTCATCCATGCCGACAGCCTGGCGTTCGTGTCGATCGACGGCCTGTACAAGGCGCTGGGCGAAGCCGGACGTAACGGCCCCGCCCCTAAATATTGCGACGCCTGTTTCACCGGCGATTATCCGACCGTGCTGACCGATTACAGCGACGCCCATATGGACGAGCAACTCGCTCTTCACCCCGAAGCCGCGGAATAAGCGTCATGACCAAGAGATTAGAGGGCCAGCTCGCGCTGGTGACCGGCGCGAGCCGTGGGATCGGCGCCGCCACCGCCACGGCACTCGCCGCAGAAGGCGCCCACGTGATCCTGACCGCGCGGACCGCCGGCGCTCTGGAACAGGTCGAGGAAGCTATCCACGCCGCCGGCGGGACCGCGACGATCGCGCCGCTCGATCTGATCGAGACCGACAGCATCGCCCGGCTGGCGAGCGCTGTGGCGGAACGCTGGGGAACGCTCGACATTCTCGTCCTCAACGCCGCGACATTGGGCTCACTATCGGCGGTTCAGGCGATCGACGCCAAGGAATTCGCCAAGGTGATGACGCTCAATGTCAGCGCGCAACAGGCGCTGATCGCCGCGTTCGATGCGGCGCTGCGCAAATCGGCGCGCGCGCGCGTGGTCGGAATCACATCGAAGGTGGGCCGCCAGCCCCGTGCCTTCTGGGGCGCGTACGGCGCGTCCAAGGCGGCATTCGAGACGCTGGTCCAGGCCTATGGCGAGGAGGTCGAGGGAATCAGCGCCATTCGCGTCGCCCTGCTCGACCCCGGCGCTACCCGCACCGCGATGCGCGAGCGGGCCTATCCCGGTGAAGATCCGGCCAGCGTCAAGCCGCCCGAAATGGTGGCGGACAAGATCGTCGAGCTGATCGCGAGTGATGTCGCGTCGGGGCATTTCGAGCACATTGCCTGACGGCGCATCCCGTTCAGGCGGCTGGCGCGGGGCGGACCGACAAGCGCGAGAGCGTCTGGTTGAGCAGGATATAGGCGAACTCGCCGAACGTGACCGGACCGACGAAACTGCCGGTCGGGCGGCCTTCCAGCCCGGCATAGCGGTAATTCAGGATGCAATTGCACGATAGCATGTCCGCGGCGCTGCCTTCCCTCGTGGCGTCGGCATAGGCCGCATCATAATCCTCCACGGACCGTGCCAGGCGATAGATCGTGCCCGGCATGACCGGCGCATAGAAGCGGACGCTGCCACTTTTCGCATCGACCGTCTGGAAGGAAACATTGATCATCGCGCCGGCATAATCGGCGACGAGCGGCAAGGTGGTGTCTATGCCGCGTTCGACGATGTAGCGCGCGAGGTTGGTCGGAACGCCGCCGATCAGGCAATCGGTCACATCGAAACCGCCTTGCGGGAAGGTGATGCTTTCGCCTTCACCGGGAGCGAATAAATTGACGATGTCGAGATCGACCTCGGAGGTTTCCGGCAATGCTACCCACAAAGCGGCCAGTCCATCGACCGACGCCGCGCCGGTCGCGCCGTCGAACACCATCGGCACATCCTGACCGAGGCGGTCGAGATGAACACCCGCGACCCAACCGAATACGGGCTGATTGTACAATCCCTGCAAGGACGGCCCATCCATGGCGTAGCGCTGCAGTGTCGTACTGAATGCCGGCGTGACGATGCAGGTAAAACCGTGCGCGAAGCGGTGCTCCGTCAACCCGGACAAGCCGTCGGGCGGCAGGATGGCCATTCGCGCATTCACGGCATCGTCAAAGATGGTGCAGAACAGCCGATCTTCCCGCGATGCGCCTCCTTCGGGCGTCATGAAATAGGATGTGGTCCCGCCGACCCAGTTGCCGCGCGGGAGCGATCGTAGCAGGCACTCGGGGCCCGATACGAACAGAATGGCGCGAGACGCGATGAGCGCGACCGTGTCTTCTACCGAAAGAAAGGCGTTCTTCATCGTTCAGAATCCCGTGATCGCAGTGAGGTCGCGGTGTGCGAACTTGTTGTCGGCGAAAAAGCGCCGAAGCTCTTGGACGGCCCTTGGCAGAACGGCCGGGTTGTTCGCGACGTCGATGCGGAGGCGTGTGATGATCAGGCGCGTGGCAAGCGTCTTGATATTCGGATTGAGTTCGCCGGTGAGCAATCGGGCCCAAAGCTCATGGTCGACAGACGACAAGGGGCCGCCATTGTGCATCGGCCTGTCCAGCCGATCCGCCTGAGAGCGATCGCCGCGCGTTCCGTAACTGCTTGGATAGCCGGTCATGCCGAATCCGCTTCCTCCAGCCACGCCTCGGCGCTCGGCAAATCGCCAAACCAGCGGACGTTGGGCATGGTTGGAACCACGTGGCGCGGATCGACATCGATGGAGTGACTGGCAGCCATCGCCCAGGACTGCGCCGACGGCCTTTAAAACCGCCTGTTAACCGACCCCCGTAATCCTACCAGGGTCGCCAAAACGCCTCGTTTTGACTTCACGACGAACTAGCCTGCCGCCGCCTCGATCTTCTTCCAAAACGCAGCACGCGCCGCCGACAATTTCTCACCGGTAGCGGTCGGCCACGATCCCGACATGACGACGACCAGCTTCTTCGCCGGATCGACCAGGATGCTCTGTCCAAAAATGCCGATCGCGGCGAAACGGCCGCCGGGCAATGTCCACCATTGATAGCCATAGCCGAAACCACCTTCGTCCTTGGGGATCGGCACCTGGTTACTCGTCGCATGCGCGAACCAGTCGTCGGGGACGACGCCCTTGCCGCCCGACAGCGCGAACATTCCCATCCGGGCATAGTCGCGCAAGCTCACCGACAGGCAGCACCCGCTGACCTCGCTACCGGCCGGGTTGGTCATCCAGAAGGCGTCGCGCTCCATTCCCCATGGCTTCCAGACCTTTTCGGTCAGATATTCCGCCAGGCTCTTCTTGGTGGCGCGCTCGACCAGCACGCCGATCAAATTGGTTTCGCCGGTCTTGTAGACCCATTTGGAGCCCGGCGAGCTCTCGCGCGGCAGCTTCTTCATGTACCAGATTGTGGGGTCCTGCCCCGCCGGCACCGCATCGGAGAACATCCGCGCCACGTCGGACTTGGGGTCGGTATAATCCTCGTTCCATTTCACGCCCGAGGTCATGGTCAGCAGCTGACGCACCGTCACGCCGTCATAGCCACCGCCGGCCAGGTCGGGAATGTATCTCGTGACCGGGTCGTCGATCGACTTGATATAACCGTCGCGGATCGCCGCACCGACCAGGGTCGAAGTGAACGACTTGGCGACCGAGAAGCTCGTCCAGCGTCCCTGGGGACCAAATCCGAGGCCATAGCGTTCGAGCCGGACCTTGCCGTCCTGCACGACAATCAGCCCAGAGATATTCAAATCGGCCATGCCTGCTTTGACGTCCGCCTCCGCGATTGGCAGCGACTTGCCGTTGGGAAGCGGACGGACCTTGGTACCGGCCTTGACCACGTGGCCGGGAAAGATCTTCTCCATCTCGCGGAAATTCTGGTCGCGCTGCTGCTGGCTCCAGAACAGCACCGCGGCACCGACCTGGCGGAGTTTCGCATTATTGTCGGGAGTGACGATGACCGATTGCGCCGACGCCACCCCCGCCAGTGCGAACGCAGCAAACAGACCGAATCCTCTCATCACCCCTCCTTGATCAATGTCACCTGCGCTACATCAATCCCACCGCCGCGGAACCCTCCCTCACAGTACATCAGATAAAAACGCCACAAGCTGATGAAATGCTTATCGAACCTGTCCGGCAATTTGCCCGCCGCGACGACCGCATCAAACGCTTCACGCCAGCGCTTCAAGGTCTCGGCATAATCCAGCCGAAACGCATGGCGGTCGCGCCATGCCAGCCCGAGCTTCTCCGCCACGGCGCGAAACCGGCTCTCCGACAGCAACATCCCGCCTGGGAAGATGTAGCGCTGGATGAAATCGACGTTGCGCGCATAGCCTTCGTACATCGCATCGTCGATCGCGATATACTGGATCGCGGCCCGACCACCGGTCTTCAACGCACGCGCGATCGCGGCGAGATAGTCGGGCCAATATTCCTCGCCGACCGCCTCGACCATCTCGATGCTCGCAACCCCGTCGAACGTGCCGCTGACGTCGCGATAGTCGATCAGTTCGATCTCGACCCCGTCGAGTTTCTGCTGCGCCATCCGCGCCTCGGCATAGGTTTTCTGCTCGGTTGACAGCGTGATGCCGTGGACGCCGATACCCGCTTTCGCCGCGGTCTCGGCGAACGATCCCCAGCCGCACCCGATCTCAAGGATGCGGTCGCCGGGATTGGTCGCGGTGCGATCGAGAATCGCCTTGAGCTTGACGTGTTGTGCGTCCTCGAGGCTTTGGCCAGGCGCGTCGAACATCGCGCTCGAATAGGTCATCGTCGGGTCGAGCCACAATTCGTAGAACTCGTTGCCCAGATCGTAATGCTCGTGGATGTTGCGCCGCGCGCCGGCGCGATCGTTGCGATGCGCCTTATGCCACAACCGGCGGAGCAGCCGCGACAGACCGTGCGCGCGCCCTGTGCCGGCAAGGCCATGGCGATTGAGCGAAAAGACCTCGAATAGCGCCACCGGGTCGGGGCTTTCCCATTCGCCGGCCGCCCAGGCCTCGTACCAGCCCGACGACCCGCCGGTCACCAGCCGCCACAGCGCCCGCCAGCTCGTGAGGATGACGACCGCCTCGGGCCCCGGCCTGCGGCCGCCAAGTCGCGTGGGCGCCCCGCCTTCGGGCAGCGAAACGGTGATCGCGCCCTGATCGAGGCACTTGTCGATATGCGCCAGCAAGGGCCGTCCGATCAAAGAGAACGGTTCCCTGCGGCTGCGCTGCCCCCGGTCAATTGTCGGCGCATCCATAGGCTATCTCAAAGCACGTCATGCGCGGTTCGCCAAGCGATTCGGGCAGATCATCGCACCTTTTTTCCCGCCGCCAGGGCCCGATCGCGCGCCTCGCGATGACCGATCAGCTTTAGGGGATAGCCGTTGGGGCGGCAGCCCGCCGCCTCGGGATCGTGGATCGCAGGATCGGGGATGCCGGTCAATTCGGGCACCCATTGGCGGATATAGGCACCCGCGTCGAACTTCTCCGATTGTACGAGCGGCGCCATGATCCGGCCCCACATATTGGCGTCGATTCCGGTGCCGGCGACCCATTGCCAATTGACCGAATTGTTGCCGTAATCGGCGTCGACCAGCGTGTCCCAGAACCAGCGCTCGCCCTCCCGCCAGTCGACCAGCAGATGTTTGATCAGGAATGAGGCCGCGATCATCCGCACGCGATTGTGCATCCACCCAGTTGCCCAAAGCTGACGCGTCCCGGCATCGACGATCGGATAGCCGGTTTCGCCGCGCTGCCATGCCCGCAGGTCCTCCTTGGCCGCCCTTCCCGAGCGCCAGGGAAGGTCATCGAACCGCTCACGCCCGTTCCTGGCACCGTAATCGGGCAATTGCAGGATCACGTTCTGGGCATAATCGCGCCAGGCAAGCTCGCTGAGGAAGACCTGGGTCGACCCACCCTTCCCTGCCATACGATGCCAGACATAGCCCGGCGACACCTCACCGAAATGCAGGTACGGCGACAGCCGCGAACTGCCCTCAATCGACGGCAGGTTGCGCGTGTCGCCATAGCGCGCGACGTCATCGGCGAAATCGTCGACCCGATCGTGCGCGCCAGCCTCGCCCGGTGTCCATTCCTTCGCAAAACCCGTTGCCCAATCGGGCTTGGTCGGCAGCAAATCCCGGTCGGCCAGCGCCTCGCTTGCCGGCCAGGAAGCAGGCGCCGGAATCTCATGCGGTCGGGGCAGCGGATGTGGTGGCGGCATGACGTCACGCAATGCGCGCCAGAACGGCGTGTAGATCTTGTAAGGCGCGCCGCTCCCGCTCGTGATCGATCCGGGCGGCGCGAGATAATTGCCGTCGTGGCAGACGAGATCGAGCCGCTTCGCCACCGCGCGCTCGGCGTTGCGCCACCATGGCTCGTAATGGCGAATAGCATGGACGGTGCCGGCGCCGACTTCTTGCGCGACCTTGGCCAGCTCCTCATCGCATTTCCCGCGCCGCAGGATCAGTCGCGACCCCTTCTCGCGCAACGCTTCGTCAAGCGACTTCAAACTGTGATGCAGCCACCAGCGCGAGGCCGCGCCCATCCTGCGATGCTTGGGGGTTTCATCATCGAGCACATAGACGGGGATGACCGGCCCATCGCGCACCGCAGCTAACAGCGCTGGCTGATCTGTGAGCCTGAGGTCCCGGCGAAACCAAAGGATCGTTGGCGTGGTCACCGCAGCCAAGTCAGGATGTGGTTGTTCACGCGGAGGCGCGGAGGCGCGAAGTGCGTTTTACGGCGTAGCATGATCCAACAACGCCATCGTTCCAGCCGTGCCGAAGTAACCAGCTAGGAGCGCGCGACCGCACCCCTTCTTCGCGCCTCCGCACTTCCGCGCGAATCAACAAATCACTCCGGTCGCGGCTCTTTCTCGACCTGCCAGGTTTGCCCCTGGCTGAGCAGCTTCTGCAGGTCAGGCTTCTTGCCCTCGCTCGCTTGCTTGTTCTGCGCGATCACCGCGCTGTCGAAGGTCGGGGCGGGATCGTCGTAGAGCACGCCAAGCGCCATCGGGAACGGGCCGAACGGCATCTCGACCAACATGTGAGCCAGGCCGCGATTGGTCTGATCATGGACCGCGACATGCGCGCCTTGCCAGTCGCCATCGACGACATCGACCACCTTGAGCACCAGCCGGTCGATATCCATGGTCAGGCCCTTGGTCCCGCCCGCGAACAGTAGCGGCTGGCCGTGCTCGACCCACAATTGGTTGCCCGAGGCGTTAGCCTTTTCGGTGAACGACGCGAACACGTCGTCATTGTAGACGATGCAATTCTGGAAGATTTCGACGAATGCCGCGCCCTGATGCGCATAAGCCGCCTTGAACACCGACGGCAGGTTCTTGTGCACGTCGATCCCGCGTGCAACGAACCGCGCGCCCGATCCCAGCGCGAAGGCGCACGGCTGCGCCGGGCGGTCGACCGAGCCGAACGGCGTCGAGGGGCTGCGCGTCCCGACTCGGCTGGTCGGCGAATATTGGCCCTTGGTCAGGCCGTAGATCTCGTTGTTGAACAGCAGCACCTGGCAATTCAGGTTACGGCGCAGCAAGTGCATCGTGTGGTTGCCGCCGATCGACAGCGCATCACCGTCGCCGGTGATGATCCACACGTCGAGCTCGGGATTGGCGAGCTTGACCCCTGTCGCCACCGCCGGCGCACGGCCGTGGATCGTGTGGAAGCCATAGGTTTCCATGTAATAGGGAAAACGCGACGAGCAGCCGATGCCACTGACGAACACGGTGTTTTCGGGCCGCGCGCCGATTTCCGGCATGGTCCGCTGCACGGCTTTGAGGATCGCATAGTCGCCGCAGCCTGGGCACCAGCGCACTTCCTGGTCGGTTTCCCAGTCTTTGGGCGAGCTCTTCACCACTGGGGGCGTCATGTCGTTCATGCGAGAATTCCTTCGATCGCCGCCTCGATCTCCGCGATACGGAAGGGCTGGCCCGACACTTTGTTGAGCGGCTTGGCATCGACCAGATACTGGTCGCGCAGCACCGTCTTGAGCTGGCCGGTGTTCATCTCTGGTACGAGGATCTTTTCGTAACCCTTGAGCAACGCACCAAGATTTGCTGGCATCGGCCAGATGTGGCGCAGATGAATGTGGCTGACGTCGAGCCCCTTGCGGCGCGCGCGCCTCACCGCCTGGTGGATCGGGCCAAAGGTCGATCCCCAGCCGACCACGACCAGCTTGCCGCCCGGATTGCCCAGCTCGATCGCCTGGTCGGGGATTTTAATCCCGTCGACCTTGGCCTTGCGGATGTCGGTCATCGCCTGGTGGTTGGCGGGGCCGTAATCGATATTGCCGGTGCCCTGCTGCTTCTCGATCCCGCCGATGCGGTGGAGCAAGCCCGGCGTGCCCGGCTTGACCCAGGGACGCGCGAGCTTTTCGTCGCGGGCATAGGCCTGGAACCCGCCCTCCGGCACCGTATCGAGATATTCGACCGGGAACGGCGCATAGTCGCTGACCTCGGGCACTTTCCACGGCTCGGCGGCATTGGCGATATAGCCGTCGGTCAGCACCATCACCGGCGTCATATATTGCGTGGCGATCCGCACCGCCTCGATCGCGACCTCGAACGCGTCCGACGGGCTGCGCGCGGCGATCACCGGCATCGGCGCGTCGCCATTGCGGCCATAGACCGCCTGATAGAGGTCCGATTGCTCGGTTTTGGTCGGCAGTCCGGTCGAGGGTCCGCCGCGCTGAGAATTGATGATCACCAGCGGCAGCTCGGTCATGATCGCAAGCCCCATCGCCTCTCCCTTGAGCGCGATGCCCGGCCCCGACGAGGAAGTGACACCAAGCTGGCCGGCATAAGACGCGCCGATCGCGCTGGCGATCGCGGCGATCTCATCCTCGGCCTGGAAGGTGGTGATGCCGAACTCCTTGAGCCGACTGAGATGGTGCAGGATCGCCGAGGCGGGCGTGATCGGATAGCCGCCGAAGAACATCGGAATGTTGGCGAGCTGCGCACCCGCGACCAGGCCCATCGAAATCGCCTCCGCACCTGTCACGGTGCGGTACAGGCCCGGTTCGGCTGGGGCTGCGGGGACATGATGCTGCTTGAGCGGACCCGAAATCTCCGCGGTCTCGCCGTAAGCATGCCCCGCGTTGAGCGCGGCGATATTGGCTTCCGCCAGTGCCGGAGCCTTGGCGAACTTGTTCTTGAGCCAATCGACCAGCGGCTGGCGGTCGCGGTCGAACATCCAGAGCGCGAGGCCCAGGGTCCACATGTTCTTGCAGCGCAAAGCTTCCTTGTTGCCCAGCCCGAACGGTTTCACCGCCGCCACTGTCAGCGCGGAAATGTCGAAGGCCAGCACTTGCCATTTGGCGAGGCTGCCATCCTCGATCGGGTTGGACTCGTACTTCGCCTTGGCGAGGTTGCGCTCGGTGAATTCGCCGGTGTCAGCTATGATCAGCCCGCCGGTCTTGAGCTCGTTGACATTGGTCTTGAGCGCCGCCGGGTTCATCGCGACCAGCACGTCGAGCGCGTCGCCCGCGGTCTCGATCGAGGTCGACCCGAAATTGATCTGGAACGCCGACACGCCGAACAGCGTGCCCAAGGGCGCGCGGATCTCAGCCGGGAAATCGGGAAAAGTCGACAGATCGTTGCCGGCCAGCGCGGTCGACAGCGTGAACTGTCCCCCGGTCAGCTGCATGCCGTCGCCGGAATCCCCGGCGAAACGGACAACGATCGATTCTGCTTGTGGGTGGGCCGACGCCTCGGTGGGCGTCACTTCGTGGACGGCGGTCGCCATGTCAGCACTAAATCCTGCGGTCTTGTTCGGAGGTCTCTCTAGGCTCGGGGACCCCTTATGACCAACGTAGATCGGTTACGCTTCCGTGAAAACCGTTCTTTAGCATACCCGCGATGCGAAAACGGCCCGGCGTGCCCTTGGCAGCCGGGTCGTATCGTATCGGATCGGGAATGGCTTAACGGAATTTGCCGCTCAGCTGGATGCCGACGATGCGCGGTTCGTTGAACACCGCCGCCATATAGTTCTCGATCACGCCCTTCAGATTACGCTCGTCGGTCAGGTTGCGCGCGAACACCGCAATCTCCCATTTGTCGCCGGGCGCGGCATAGCCGAGCTTGGCGCCAAGTTCGAAATTACCGTTCGAAGTGAATTCCTTGGTCCGATAGAGCACATACTGAGTGTAGCCCTGGATGTTGAAATCGCCCGCCAGAAACACCTTGCCGTCGCCGACCGGCTGGTCGTAGCGCGCGGTCAGGTTGATATTGTACTGCGGGGCGTTCGGCAGCGGCTCACCGTTGATCTGCGCGAAATAGTTCGCTCCGATCTTGGTCAGCGGATCCTCGACCGTGCAGACCACCACGCCGTTGAGCGCGCAGACCTGTGCATAGACGCGCTTGTCCTTGATCTCGCTGTGCAGCAGGCTGAGGCCCGCCGAGAGCGTCAGGTTGCGCACCGGGCGCCAATCGGCCTCGAACTCGGCGCCATAGGCGACCGCCTTGTCAGCGTTGAACAGCACGCCGTTGCCGTTCGAGTCGTTGCCGTTGAGCTGGATGTCATGCATCCGCCAGGCGAACACCGAGCCGTTGAAGCGCAAAGTGTCGTTGAACAGGCTGGTCTTGAAGCCGACTTCGCCCGAAAGGATCTTCTCCGAGTTCGCCGTGGTGAAGTCCGAGTTGAACACCGCTGAGCGGCCCTGGATGGTCGGGCCACGGAAGCCGGTCGCGACGCGGGCGTAGAAGCTCACGTCGTTGCTGGCTTCGTATAGAGCCGACACATCGAAGCTCGGCTGCGTGTCCGATAGGCGGACGCGGCGGCGACCGGTATAGGTGCTCACGTTCGCGATCGTGTTGGCGGTCTTGAGCAGGCGGGTCGTCTTGGTATCGTTGCTCAGGCGGCCGCCCAGCGTGAAGGTCAGCTTCGGCGCGACCTTGTAGCTGACTTGCCCGAACACGCCCCAGGAGGTGTTGAGATTGCGCAAGCGGACCCAGTTGTTCGGGTTCTGCGCCGCGGTCTTCAAGAAGAAGGCGCGCTGGTAGAAATCGGTCGTATCGGCCGAGTTGAAATAGAGGCCACCGACCTGCCACTTGAAATCGCCGCTATTGGCGCTGGCCAGGCGAAGTTCCTCGGTGAACTGATCGAGGTCGCGGACCTGACCTTGCGATTCGCCGAATCCGTTGGGAACGCCGTTGACCGGGAAATTGGCCGCGGCGCCGCCGTCGGTCTCGCCCCGGCTATAGCCGAACAGCGATTCATAGCCGGAGATCGAGGTCAGCGTGACGCCCCCGAAATCATAGGCCATGTTCACCGACCCGCCATAGGTGGTGTATTCCTGCGGGTTGTTGGCGCCCTCGTCATACGCAACCTGGCTGCGCTTCACGCTGTCGATGATCTGGTTCGATCCCTTCACCAGAGCGGCGCGGCGGAACAGGGTCGCGGTGCCGTCATAGGCGCGGACATGAGCCGAGGTCAGGATCGAGAAGTTGCTCGACGGCTGGAACAGCAACTGCGCGCGGACGTCGCGCTCGTTAAAGCCACCCATCGCCTTCTTCTTGGGCGTGATCGTGCCGTCGGCGCTGGTGCCGGCAAAGGTATTGTCGACCCAATCGTCGCGGTGCTGGTACAGCGCCGACAAGCGGAACGCGACCTTGTCACCGATCAGCGGACCGCCCACGCCGCCGTCGAACGTGACGGTGTTGTAGCTGCCATATGACGCCGAGGCGCGGCCGTTGAAATCGAACGACGGCTTGATCGAGTCGAACTTGATGATACCCGCCGGGGTATTACGTCCGAACAAGGTGCCCTGCGGACCGCGCAGCACTTCGATCTGCGCGTTGTCGAACACCGGGTTCGACTTCATCACGACATGCTCGAGCACGATGTCGTCCTGGATGATCGACACCGGCTGCGACGCGCCGAGATAGAAATCGATATTGCCGAGACCGCGGATATAGAAACGCGGGAAGATGCGGCCCGTCGTGCTTTCGGCGTAGACGCCGGGCACACGGCCAGAGATCGACAGGATGTCGTCGCCGCCAGCCTGGACCGAGCGGAACGCATCGCCATCGACCACGGCGACCGAGACCGGGACCTTGAGCTGGTTTTCCTGGCGGCGGTTGGCGGTGACGACGATCTCGCCGAGCCCGTCATCCTGGGAAGCGCTCGCCGCGGTCGGCGCGGCGGGCGTTTCCTGTGCCGCGGCGGCGCCGCTCCACATCGCGCCCAGCGCAACGCCGGCCAGCAACATTGTGGTCTTGGTCAATCGATTCACGAGCATATCCCCATGCTGAAAATTGGATTCCTCCCCGTCGGACGCACGGCAACACGCGGCGCTCGCAGTGGAGGCCGTGCCGAGGGTGATTATTGGTGCGGGCTGAGTGTCCGACTCCCGCGCCGGTACGGGCGCATTATTTCGCCTTTGTGACGAAAGCACCCCCTGCCGGTCGCGTAATCGCGGCGCCGGTCGAAAAGCCGCTCAGCGTTGCCCGAAAGCCTCACTCTCACGGGCCGCGCCCGCAAACGCCCTGCCCAAGGTGATAATCGCGGCGACGTGGCGGCGCGCGATCGCCAGCACATCGTCGCCATAGCCGCCGCCGACCGTGCTCGCGAGCGGCAGGCCGCGCTCGATCGCCAGTCGCGCGACGAGCTGTTCGCGACGCATCAGGCCCTCATCGCTTAGGTCGAGCCGGCCGAGCCGGTCGCCACCGAACGGATCGACGCCTGCCTGATAAAGGATCATATCGGGCCGCTCGGTATCGAGCATCGGCGCCAGCGTCTCCTCCAGCGCCGCGAGATAGGCATCGTCGCCCACGCCGTCGGGCAGTGCCAGGTCGAGCGTCGAGCGCGCTTTGCGTGCCGGAAAATTCTTCTCGGCATGGATCGAATAGGTCGCGATATCCGGGTGACCGGCGGTCAGCGCGGCGGTGCCGTCGCCCTGGTGCACGTCGCAATCGACGATCAGCACGCGGCGACCCTCGTCCGCCAGCCTGATCGCCGCAATGGCGAGATCGTTGAACACGCAATAGCCCGCGCCGGTATCCGCCAGCGCATGATGGCTGCCGCCCGCGCTGTTGGCGGCGAACCCGCGCTCTAGCGCGAGTTGCGCCGCAAGATAGGTGCCGCCGGGCACGATCTGGGCGCGACGTGCGACAGTCGCATTGACCGGGAACCCGATCCGCCGCTCCTTGGCGCGCGGTACGCGTGCCTCGATCACCTCGGCGACATAATCGGGATCGTGCGCCGCCTCGATCCAGTGCCGCGGCATCGCTTCCGGCTCGAACCAGGCGATCGCATCGCCGGATTGATGGAGCAAGTCGCGGATCGCGCCGTTCTTGTTCCACTGATAGCCCGATTTGGGCTGTCCCGGCGCAACATAGTCGGGATGATGGACGACCGCGATCATAGGTTTTAGTTAAGGACTGAAATCGACAGAGACCAGTGAGAGGAATAACTGAATGACCGAGCCTTTCGTCCGCCCCGACGTTCGCGGATTCCTCGATTTTCTCAACAATATGCCCGGGCCGAAGATGCATGAGCTCGACGCGGCGACCGCGCGCCAGATGTTCCTGGCAATGAAGGATGTCGGCGATCCGGCCGTGGGCGAACTCGGCACGCTGCTCGACCTCTCCATCCCCGGCCCGGCCGGCGATATCCCGGCGCGCCTCTATGACCCGCGCGCCAGCCGCGAGCCGGGGCCGGCGGTGGTGTTCTTCCATGGCGGCGGGTTCGTGATCGGCGATCTCGATAGTCATGGCAGCTTTACGGCCGAAATGGCGCGTGTGCTCGATTTGCCGGTGATCGCGGTCGACTATCGCCTCGCCCCCGAATTCCCCTGGCCCGCCGCGCCGGACGATTGCGAAGCGGCGGCGCGATGGGTCGCGGGCAGCCCAACCGAGCTGGGCCGCTCGATCACGTCGCTGATCTTGTCTGGCGACAGCGCCGGCGGCAATCTGACCATCGTCACCGCCGCCGCGCTGCGCGACCAGGCCGCCAAGGTCCCGGTAATCGCGCAATTGCCCTTCTATCCCGCGACCGACGCCAGCAAGGAATATCCGTCCTATTCCGAATTCTCCGAAGGCTATCTGCTGACGCGGGACAGTATGGAATGGTTCATGGCGGCGTATAAGAGCGAGGCCGACCATATCCGCAGCTCGCCGTTGCTCGGCGATCTGGCCGGCATGCCGCCCGCCGTGGTGGTGACTGCCAGCCTCGATCCGATCCGCGACCAGGGCCGCGCTTATGCCGCCGCACTGGCGCTGGCCGGAGTGCCGGTGGTGTTCCGCGAGGCCAAGGGCAACATCCACGGCTTCATCACCCTGAGGAAAGCGATTCCGTCGAGCGTCGGCGACGTGATGGGCGCATTCGCAGCACTGAAGGACATTATCACGGAAGCTGAAGGCGAACGCACGATGGCGCAGGCGGCGGAATGAATGGCGGAGATCGTGCGATGAGCAATTCCTCCCCGGCACGGGGAGGGGGACCGAGCCGCGAAGCGGCTTGGTGGAGGGGGCCCACGACCAACGAGCAGCAAGGAAAGGGGCCAAGGCGTCGCGGGCCCCCTCCACCATTCGCTTTGCGAATGGTCCCCCTCCCCGTTCCGGGGAGGATTTTTTGATGACCACAAAGGCCGACCTCCCCTACCGCCCCTGCGCGGGTGTCATGCTGCTCAACCGCGACGGGCTGGCGTTC
The DNA here is from genome assembly GCF_056401895.1 of Sphingomonas sp. P4_D12. Lineage (NCBI taxonomy): Bacteria > Pseudomonadati > Pseudomonadota > Alphaproteobacteria > Sphingomonadales > Sphingomonadaceae > Sphingomonas > Sphingomonas sp. P4_D12. The sequence goes on from NZ_JBFUIL010000003.1 coordinate 66,750, forward strand.
GCGGGGCAACGGATCGATACGACGATGGAAGCCTGGCAGATGCCGCAAGGCGGGATCGATCCCGGCGAGACCGAGGGGCAGGCAGCGATTCGCGAACTCGGCGAGGAGATCGGCGTCGGGCGCGACAATGTCGAGCTGATCGCCCAGGCGCCGGGCGAATTCTATTACGATCTGCCCGAAGATCTGGTTGGTAAGGTATGGAAAGGCAAATGGCGCGGGCAACGCCAAACCTGGTTCCTGTATCGCTTCCTGGGCGAGGATCTGGATATCAACCTGGCGACCGAGCATCCCGAGTTCAGCACCTGGCGCTGGGTCGACCCATATGAGCTTCCCGCGCTGATCGTGCCGTTCAAGCGCAAGCTGTACGAGGACGTAATCGCCGCATTCTCGCCCTATCTGAAGCGCTAGGAACCGTTTCGCAACAATCCCTCAACGGATCGTCGCGTAACGGTTTTAATGGCAGGATCGCTGTATTATGGGCCGCGCCATGCGCCTCCCCCTGCTTCTCGCCACAGCAGCGCCGATGCTGCTCGCCAATACCGACCCGGCCTCTATTCCCCCGCAGATCAAGACGATGATCGACGCGGCGATCGCGTCTGGCAACGAAAGCGAAGTGGCGACGATCGTCAAATATGCCGGCACCGCCGCGCCCGACAGCAAGGAAGCGATCGCCAAGCTGGTCGATGACTGGAAAAGAAAGCGTAGCGACGAAAAGACTGCGAAACTGCAGAATGCCAGCTTCTTCGACTTATGGTCGGGGCGCGCCGAGCTTGGCGGGTACATCTCCACCGGCAACAGCAATAGCGAAGGCATTTCGGCTTCGCTTGCGCTGACCCGCGATGGGCTCGATTGGCGTCAGAAATTCAAGGCTCAGCTCGATTATCAGCGCAGCCTGGGCGTCACCTCGCGCGAACATTATCTGGCGGCGTGGGAGCCCAATTGGAAACTCGACGACCGGTCATACATTTACGGATCGGCACAGTTCGAAAGTGACCGCTTCCTCGGTTACACTACTCGCTATTCCGTATCGACCGGAGCGGGCTATAGCGCGCTCAAGGGCAACAGGCTGAAGCTCGATCTCGAACTCGGCCCGGCCTATCGCTCGACCAGCTTCACCGACGGCGAAACCGAACGCAGCATCGCAGCCCGCGGCAGTGTCGATTTCGCCTGGAAACTCTCGCACGGGCTGCAATTGACGCAGAATGCGTCGGCCTATGTCGAGCGCTACAATTCGACGGTTACTGGGACGACCGCGCTCAATGCCAAGGTGCTGGGCCCGCTATCGGCGCAGTTTTCCTACAACGTCCAATATGAAAGCATGCCGCCGGAAGGCCGCGTGACGACCGACCAGATCAGCCGGGCCGGATTGGTCTACGCTTTCTGATCCGTTCCCGGGTCACGGCTTCACCAATCGATCGCGACCGCCTAGAGCGGTGGCATGACGGAGACGACAGAGGCCGCGATCCTCGAGCGCGTGCGCGACGAGCCGATGCTCGATCACACAAGTGCCTGGGCCGCGATCAATAGCGGGACGCGCAATCTCGCAGGCCTGAAGACGATGGCAGCGACGCTGGCTGATGCATATTCGGCGCTGCCCGGAGAGGTGGCGTTGATCGACCCCGCTCCCGCCACCAGCGTCGCTTCGGACGGCAATGTCAGCACGCTCGACCATGGCCGGCATCTCGTCGTCCGCGTACGGCCTGACGCCCCGGTCAGGATGCTGTTCACCGGGCATATGGATACGGTCTATCCGGTCGATCACCCATTCCAGAATCAGACGTTCCTCGATCCCAATACGCTCAACGGCCCCGGCGTCGCCGATATGAAGGGTGGGTTGGCGTTGCTGCTCGCGGCGTTGAAGGCGGTCGAGATATCGCCGCTGGCGAGCCGGATCGGCTATGACGTGATGATCAATTCGGACGAGGAGACCGGGTCGTTCTCGTCCTCCGCGCTGATCGCCGATCTGGCGCACGGCAAGGTCGCCGCCTTGACCTATGAGCCCGCGCTGGCTGACGGCACGCTGGCCGGCGCGCGCGGTGGCACCGGCAATTTCTCGCTCGTCGTCCATGGCAAGAGCGCGCATGCCGGGCGCAATCCCGACGATGGCCGCAATGCGATCGTCGCGGCGAGCGACCTCGCGGTGCGCCTATTCGCGGCGAAGGAAGAAGGGTTGGCGGTCAATCCCGCGCGGATCGAGGGCGGCGGCCCCAACAATGTCGTTCCCGACCTCGCCATCCTGCGGATCAATTTCCGGCCGTCCTCGCCCGAGGCGATCGCCCGCGCGCAGGCCGCGATCGACGCCGCCGTCGCCGAGGTCGGCACTGCGCGCGACGTGAGGATCGAGGCGCATGGCAGCTTCAACCGCCCGCCCAAACCGATCGACGACGGCGCCGCCAAATTGTTCGACCTGGTCAAGCAGGTCGGCGCCGGGCTCGGGCTCGCGATCGGTTGGAAAGCGACCGGTGGCGTGTGCGACGGCAATAACATCGCCGCCGCCGGCGTGCCCGTGGTCGATACGATGGGCGCACGCGGCGGCGCGATCCATTCGGCGGACGAATTCCTGCTGGTCGACAGCCTGGCCGAACGCGCGGCCTTGTCCGCGCTCACCATCATGCGCATCGCCGAAAAGGGGGGATTGTGAATTTCCGTATCCGAGCCGCGAACGACGAGGATCTCGACCATCTCTATGAGATGGCGAAACTGACCGGCGGCGGGTTCACCAACCTGCCCGCCGACCGCCGCGCGCTGCGCCGCCGCCTTGCCCAGAGCAGCACCGCTTTTGGCCGCGCCGATGAGACGCTAGGCGACGATATCTTCGTGTTGATGCTCGAAAATGTCGAGACCGGCGAGGTCCGTGGCACGTGCCAGATGTTCAGCCAAGTCGGGCAGCATCACCCCTTTTACAGCTATCGTATCGGCACGCTGTCGCAGAAGAGCGAGGAGCTCGACCGCACCTTCCGCGCCGAGATGCTGACGCTGTCGACCGACCTGGAAGGTGCAAGCGAAGTCGGCGGGCTGTTCCTTCATCCCGGCGAACGTGCCGGGGGCCTGGGCATGCTGCTCGCACGCAGCCGTTATCTGTTCATCGCGATGCACCGCCCGCGCTTCGCCGACCGCATCCTGGCCGAATTGCGCGGGATCATCGACGAAGCCGGCGGATCGCCCTTCTGGGACGGGCTGGCGGGTCGTTTCTTCGGAATGAATTTCCAGGATGCCGACCGCTTCAACGCCACCCATGGTCACCAATTCATCGCCGACCTCTTCCCCAAGCATCCGATCTATGTCGCGATGCTGACCGAGAGCGCGCGAAGCGTGATCGGGCTGCCCCACCCGTCGGGCCGTGCGGCGATGCGAATGCTGGAAAATGAAGGGTTTGCATTCGAGAATTACATCGACATCTTCGATGGAGGGCCGACCATGACCGCGCGTACCGACAAGGTGCGAAGCATCGCCGAAGCGGTGACGAGCAAGGTGGTCGCGATCGATGACGATGGCGGCGAACGCGCGCTCGCGGCCGCCGGGCATTTGTCGAGCTTCCGCTGCGCCTTCGCTCAATTGCGCACCGCCGCCGGCGGAATCGTGATCGACCGCGCCGGGGCCGCCGCGCTCGGCGTCGGCGAGGGCGACAACGTCACGCATATCGGCCGCTTCTGATGCCGCTGGTCGAGATCAATTTCGATGGCGTGGTCGGCCCGAGCCACAATTATGCCGGCTTGAGCCTGGGCAATCTCGCCGCGACCGGCAATGCCGGCCTGACTTCGCGCCCGCGCGAGGCGGCGCTCGAAGGCGTGGAGAAAATGCGCGCCAATCTCCGGCTCGGTTTGACCCAGGGGCTTCTGCCGCCGCACGACCGGCCCGACGATCGCTGGCTAGCCGCGCTGGCGACCGATTATGCCGCGGCGGCAACCCATTTGAAGGCGCAGGCCTTATCGGCCTCGCCGATGTGGGCGGCGAATGCGGCAACCGTGTCCCCTGCCCCCGACGCGGCTGATGGCCTATGCCATCTGACCGTCGCCAATCTGGTGACGATGGCGCATCGCAGCCATGAATGGCCAGAGACACTGGCGCAGCTCCGCCTCGCCTTCGCCGATCCGGCATTCTCGGTGCACCCGCCCGTCCCCGCTCCGTTCGGCGACGAGGGCGCGGCCAACCATGTGCGGCTGTGCGAGCAACATGGCGCGCCGGGCGTCGAGATCTTCGTCTACGGCGAAAGCGGCGGACCCTTTCCCGCTCGCCAGCGCCGCGAAGCGTCGGAGGCGGTTGCGCGCGCGCATCGCCTCGATCCGGCGCGGACCATCTTCGCCCAGCAATCGGTCGAAGCGATCGCCGCCGGCGCCTTTCACAACGACGTCGTCGCGGTCGCCAATCAACGCGTGCTGTTCGCGCACGAACTCGCGTTCGAAGACAAAGCCGGCCTATATGCGGAGATCGCCTCAAAAGCGCCCTGGGCCGAGATCGTCGAGGTGCCGGCGCATCGTGTCAGCCTTTCCGACGCGATCCAATCCTATCTGTTCAACGCGCAGCTGGTGACGCTGCCCGATGGCACGATGGCGCTGATCCTGCCCGGCGAGGCGCGTGGCAATGCCGCGGTCTGGTCCTGGCTCGGCGAGATGATCGCCGGCAACGGGCCGATCCGGCGCCTCGAAGTAGTCGATGTCCGCCAGTCGATGCGCAACGGCGGTGGCCCGGCCTGCCTCAGGCTGCGCGTGGTCTGCGACCCCGCGACGGTCGATCCCCGTTTCCTGGTCGACGAGGCGAAGCTCGATCGCATCGCCGCCGTGATCGAAGCCCATTGGCCCGAGGAAATCGCGATCGCCGAGATCGGCGAGCCGGCATTGCTCGATCGCATTCGCACCGCGCGCCGCGCCTTGCTCTATGCGCTCGGCCTGATCGAGCTTATCGACCGGTAAACCGGCCGCCTACTGGGCCGGCCGGTTCTTCACCACGCGATCGAAATAATTGAAGATCGTCGTCCAGACATGGATATCCTTGCCCGCGGCATGGGTCTTGCCGGGGTAGAACATCATTTCGAACGGGCGATTGGTCGCCTGCATCCTCGCGGCGAACGCAGTCGAGTTTTCGAACACGACATTATCGTCGGACATTCCGTGGACCAGCAACAGCGGGTCGTTGATCTTCGGCGCATCGTCGATCGCGTCCGAGGTCGCATAGGCTTTGGCGTCCGCCTTGGGGTTGCCCATGTAACGCTCGGTATAGTGCGTGTCGTAGAGTTCCCACTTAGTCACCGGCGCGCCGGCGACACCGCCAGCATAGACGCCGGGATTGGCCTCCAGCATTTTGAGCGTCATGTAACCGCCATAGGACCAGCCATAGATGCCGATCCGGTCGGGATCGACATAGGCCTGCTGCTTGAGCCATTTGGCCCCAGCCAGTTGATCCTGCACCTCGATCGATCCCATCGCGCGATAGATCTTGTCCTCGAACGCCTTGCCGCGATTGGGCGAGCCGCGATTGTCGAGCTGGAAGAAGATATAGCCCTTGCCGACGATCAATTGCTCGAGCGGGCTTTCCCAGCCACGCGTCACGGTCTGGCTGTGCGGCCCGCCATAATGCTGGAAGAACACGGGATAGCGTTTGCCCGGTTCCATCTGCGGAGTGATCATCTCGTAATAGAGATCGGTGCCGTCGGCCGCCTTGATCGTGCCGAACGTGCGCTGCCGATGTGCGCCGAGATAGGGGTAATAAGGATGCCCCGGCTTGACCGCATTTTCGTTGATCCAGCCGAGCCTCTTGCCGCTGGTGTCGGCGAGATAGGACTGCGGCGGCTGGTTCGGGTTGGAGCGTGTGACGATCAGCCGCGTCGCGGCGTCATCCATCACCGCCTTGTTGGTCCAGCCGCGTTCGGTCAGCCGTGTCACCGCATTGGGATGGGCGATATCGACCGCATAGAGCTGTTGCTCCAGCACATCGTCCTTGTTCGCCATGAAATAGAGCCGCCCGCGCGCTTCATCGACGCCGACCAGGTCGGTGACTTGCCACGCCCCCTTGGTCAGCTGCGTCCACTTGCCCTTGGCGAAGCGATAGAGATGGCCGAAGCCGTCGCGCTCGGACCACCAGATCAGGCTGCCGTCCTTCATCGCGTGGTAATTGTCGCTGAGATTGACCCAGGAGTCCGGGCCGGACTTCTCGCTGAACCAGGTTTTGGCTTTGCCCGTCGCCGGATCGACCGCGAGCATGTCGAGCTCGGTCTGTGCGCGGTTCTGGCGCTGGACGAGCAGGGTCTTGCCGTCGGGCGTCCAGTCTACCCGGGTGAGATAAATGTCTGGATCGCTGCCCAGGTCGACCTTGACCTTGCCACCCGTTGCCGGGTCGATGACATAGAGCTCGACCGTGACGTTGGGCGTGCCGGCAGACGGGTAGCGCTGGTCGAACACCTTGGTGCCCTCGGCGCCGATCGCGGCACGGGTGACGACGCCGACCGGCGCCTCATCGAACCGTTCGACCGCCACCAGCCGGTCGCCCGGCGCCCACCAATAGCCGGTGTCGCGGTCCATTTCCTCCTGCGCGACGAACTCGGCTTCGCCCCAATGGACGGTACCGCCGCCGTCCGAGGTCAACGCCTTGGCCGCACCGCCACCGAGCGGCTGGGCGAACAGATTCTGGTCGCGGACAAAGCTGACGAAACCGCCCGCCGGGCTGATCACCGGGTTGAGCTCGCCGCCCGGGGTGTTGGTCAGGCGCTCGACCTTGCCATCCAGGTGCGCGAGATAGAGGTCGCCGTCGAGCGGGACCAGGATCGACTTGCCGTCGGGCGCCCAGTCATAAGCGACGATGCCCTTGTCGCCGGCGATGCGCGCGCGTTCGCGCTGCATCTTCTCCGCCTCGGACAATTCCGCACCGGTGCCGACTTTCTTCGAATCGACCAGCATCCGTTCCTCGCCGGTCGTGGTATCACGCGCCCAGAGGTCGAAACGGTTCTTCTCGTCGGCCCTGGGCTTGAGCAACGTCAGCAATTTGCCGTCGGGCGAGAGCTTCATCGCACGCGGCTGCGATCCGGACAGATCGGGGCTAGCGAACACCCGATCGAGCGTCAGCGTGCGCTGCGCATCGTCAGCAGCCATGGCATGCGTCCCGATCGCGAGCGCCGCCGCCAGCCCGATCATTCCACCGGTCAACCATGTCCGCATGTCCTTCGCGACTCCCGCATCACCCGGCTGATCGCGGGCGTTGCCGCGGCTTATCGCGGGACCGGAACGTTCCGTAAAGGGCTGCGCGTCGATCGATATCCCTCTTGACCTCAACTATAGTTGAGGAACTATCTCTCCGCGCAGGGAGCAAATTCAGTCGAAAGGACATATCCATGCCCGGCGCTTTCATCGAGCACGTCAACATCACCGTTCGGGATCCGGCGCGCAGCGCGAAGCTGATGCACGATCTGTTCGGCTGGAACATTCGCTGGCAGGGCCCGTCGCTCAATGGCGGCCACACGATCCATGTCGGCGACGACCAATTCTACCTGGCGTTATACACCAGCCAGGGCGCGGAAACGCCCGACGACGCCTTTCGCAAGGGCCGCCCGCTCAACCATGTCGGCATCGTCGTCGACGATCTCGACGATGCCGAACGCCGCGTCGTCGCCGCAGGGCTCGAGCCGTTCAATCACGGCGATTACGATCCCGGCCGGCGGTTCTATTTCTTCGATTTCGACGGCACCGAGTTCGAGTTGGTCAGCTACGGCTGACGCCGACGCGCCTCCCGCCTCCCCGGTCTTCGCCGCGGAGGTGGGAAAATTACGAAGCGCTCCAGCGGAAACAGCCCTTCAAATGGTCGTCGACCAGCCCACAGGCTTGCATCCAGGCATAGACGATCACCGGGCCGACGAACTTGAACCCGCGTTTGCGGAGTTGCTTCGAGACTTCCTCGGATAATTCGGTCTTCGCCGGCAGGTGCACACCATCGCCCTTGAGCGGCACGCCATCGACGAACGACCAGCAGAAGTCGGCGAAGTCCTCGCCGGCGTCGCGCATCGCCAGATAGGCGCGCGCATTGCCGATCGTCGCCTCGATCTTGGCGCGCGAGCGGATGATCCGGGCGTCGCCGAGCAGCCGCTCGACATCGGATGCGTCGAACCGGGCGACCTTCTCCGGGTCGAAGCCGGCGAACACCTCGCGAAACGCCTCGCGCTTCTTGAGGATGGTCGACCAGGACAGGCCCGCCTGGAAGCCGTCGAGCTGCAGCTTTTCCCATAAGGCCCGACCGTCGCGTTCGGGCACGCCCCATTCGGTGTCATGATAGGCTTGCATCTGCGGGTCGGCGCCCGCCCAGGGACAACGGTTGGTCATTCACGCGAGATAGCGCGCGACGACGCGCTTAGCGATCCCGCAAGCTATACCGGCCGCAACCCATTTGCATTGCGCTATCGAAAACCGGCCAGCAGGATCGGCGTCGTTCGCGCGAAAGAGCAAGGAAGATCGCCATGTCCCGCTGGATCCCCGCTTGTCTACTGCTCGCCATCTCCGCGGCCGTCAGCCCGGCGGCGGCTAGCGAGCGCGCGTTCGACAAGGCGTTGACCGACTTTCGTGCGCTCCACCGAGCCGAAATCAAGCGCGCGGGCATCGTCGGCAGCAGCTTCTACGTCGTGCGCGACGGTCGTGTCGTCGTTGCCGATCATCTCGGCGATCAGGACGCCGATGCCAAGGTACCGGTGGACGCGCAGACCATCTATCATTGGGCGTCGATCACCAAAACGATGACCGGAATCGCGATTATGCAATTGCGCGATCGCGGCTTGCTCAGGCTCGACGACCCGATCGTCCGCTACGTCCCCGAGCTTGCCGGCGTGCACAATCCGTTCGGCGATACCGGCGCGATCACCATCCGCGAGCTGATGAGCCACAGCGCCGGGTTCGGCGGCGCGACCTGGCGCTGGCGCGACCGCGACTGGCAGCCGTTCGAGCCGCCGCGCTGGGAACAACTCAAGGCGATGATCCCCTATACCGAGGTGAAGTTCAAACCCGGCAGCCGGTTCAGCTATTCCAATCCCGGCATCGTCTATCTCGGCCAGGTGATCGAGCGGCTCTCGGGCGAGGATTTCGAAGTCTATATCGACAAGAACATCCTCCGGCCGCTCGGCATGTTTTCGAGCTATTTCGACCGCACGCCGCTTTATCTGCTGCCGCACCGGACGCACAGTTATTACATCCGCAATGGCAAGCGGGTCGAGGCGCCGTTCGACGTCGATACCGGCGTGACCGTATCCAATGGCGGGCTCAATTCGCCGCTGCCCGATATGGCGAAATATGTCGCCTTCCTGCTCGGCGATCCGGCGCGCCAGGGCGAATATGATGTGGTGCTCAAGCGGTCCTCGCTCGAGGAAATGTGGAAGCCGCAAATCTCGGCGGGCGAGGATTATACCCAGGGGCGGATGGCCAAGACGACCTGGAGCGGGCTGTCCTTCTTTCTCGACCAGACCGACGGTATCCGCATCGTCGGCCATAATGGCGACCAGAATGGGTTTCGCGCTTATCTGAGCCTGTGCCCCGACCAGCACATGGGAAGCTTGCTCACGTTCAATACTGAGACGCGTGAGGTGGAGAACGATCCCGGCAATCGTGACATGCCGGAATCGCGGATCGCGCTGGCCACGGATGGCTTGTGCAAGGCGGTGGCGGCGATGGGTCGCTAATTCCTCCCCGTGCCGGGGAGGATTTTGTCTACCTCGCCCTCAACAGCTTCCCCGAAAACCCAACCCTTTTCCCGCCCTCGAACGCCCGCTGGCCGTTCACCATCACCAGGTCGAACCCCTCGGCCATCGCGAAGGGATCGACATAGGTCGATCGCGCTTTGACCTTATTCGGATCGAACAGGACGAGATCGGCCTTCGCCCCAGCCCGCACCACGCCGCGATCTGACAGGCGCAGCGTCTGGGCGGGAAAGCCGGTTGCCTTGCGGACCATTTCCTCGATCGTCAGTTTCTTGTCGCGAACGACATATTCCTCGACCAATTTGGCGTAGGTGCCGGTCGCGCGCGGGTGCCGCATGCCAGGGCCGCCATCGGTCGAGAACGAGACGTTAGGATCGACCAGCAAGGTATCCTGCAACACCTTGTCCATCGTGAAATGCGCGCCTGATCCGCCGTCCGGCCCGAGTTTGATGAGCAGGTCGGCGTAGTGCATCCCCTCCCGCTGCGCCGCCTGGGCCAGGGTCCTGCCGGCATATGGCGCGGTGCCGATCAGCAACGCCTCCGGTCCGCCGCGCCGCGTCATCCGAGCGATCAGATAATCACGCAATTCCTGCCGTCGCTGTGCCAGAACAGCGGCATAATCGGTCGGCGGCAGCGCCCATTTCGGAAACAGGATCGCGATCCCGGTATAGCCGGCCTCATAAGGATATTCGTCGGCGGTGAGATCGATCCCGCGGCGGCGGAAATCGGCGACGAACGCGAGCAACTCGCGGCCGCGCTTCTCGCCTTTGCCGAACACCGACTTGAAGTGCGAGATATGTGGCCGCGCGGGCAGCGACGAGGCAACCAGTTCGTTGATCGACGCCTCGATCTCGTCGTCATTCTCCGACCGCATATGGCTCATGCAAACGCCGCCATAGCGCGCCACGACCTTGCCGAGATTGCTTAGCTCGGGCGTCTCCGAATAGATTCCGGGCACATATTCAAGGCCGTAGGAGATTCCGAACGCACCCATCCGCAGTTCGGAATCGAGCTGCGCCGCCATCCGCTCGAGCCCGGCCGCGTCGGGACGGCGCACCGAATCCGCCACACCGGCCGCGCGTCGTAATGTGCCATGGCCGGCCAGCAAAGCGACGTTGATATCGATCCGCGCGCGATCGACCGCCTGCATCCAGCTTTTGGGATCGAGGTCCTTGCCGATCCTGGGACCCTCGCCGTCCTGGCCGAGCGTGGCGGTGGTGACGCCCATCGCCAGGAACGTCTCGTAGGAATCGTGCAACGGATCGCCATGGCTGTGCATGTCGATGAACCCTGGGGCGAGCACCCTGCCCTCGCCCGCGACAACCCGCGCTTTCGACCCAAGCGCTTTGCCGCTCGCCGGCAGGATCCGCGCGATCCGGTCGCCGGTTACGAGCACATTGGCGAGCCGCCCCGGTGCCCCGGTCCCATCGACCAGCATGACCTCGCGAAACAATGTCGAGGGTTCGTCCAGCGCTGCGGCGCGAACCGCCCAGCTCGCCAGTCCTCCGGCCGCGGCCGCTCCACAGATCAGCTGCCGCCGCGTCAGGCGCTGGGACATGGGCCCTCCCTTTCTCATTCTCGATCCCGAGAGGGCAGACTAATCGCGATCCGCTCGTTCCCGCCATAGATTGAAAGGGAGCAGCCATAGACGGCCGGCATAGGCGTTAGACCGCCTCGCGGCGCGCCAGCCGAAAAAGGGCGCGGAGGATGACCTCCGCGCCCTTTCTATTCTCGCGAGACGGCGTCGCTTACGCGGCGTTATCGCCACGCGTGTCGCGGCGCTCGGCGATGCGCGCCGACTTGCCGGTGCGGCCACGCAGATAATAGAGCTTGGCACGACGCACCGCGCCCTTGCGGACCACTTCGATGCTGTCGATGTTCGGCGAATAGAGCGGGAAGACGCGCTCGACGCCCTCACCGAACGAAATCTTGCGCACGGTGAAGTTGCTGCCCATGCCCTTGTTCGAACGCGCGATGCACACGCCTTCGTAATTCTGGACGCGGGTGCGTTCGCCTTCGACCACCTTCACGCCGACGCGCAGCGTGTCGCCGGGGCGGAATTCGGGGATCTTCTTGGCCTCTACGAACTTCGCAATGTTCTCGGCCTCGAGTTGCTGGATGATGTTCATCTCAGTCGTCCTTCTTTCGTCGCCGCGCGCCAGAGGGAGGCTGGACCCGAGCGCCCTCGTGGCGCTCCCAAAGATCCGGTCTCCGTAACCGTGTATCTGCCTCGGCCATCGACTTTCGCCAGGCCGCGATCTTCGCATGATCCCCCGATCGCAGCACTTCGGGGATCGTGCGCCCTTCCCATTCAACAGGACGGGTATAATGCGGATATTCGAGAAGGCCGCTTTCGAAGCTCTCTTCATCTCCGCTGGAAGGCGCGCCCATTACGCCGGGAAGCAGCCGAATGCAAGCGTCCAGCAACACCAGCGCGCCCATCTCTCCGCCCGACAGGACATAGTCGCCGATCGACACTTGTTCGACTGGCCGTGCATCGAACAATCGTTCGTCGAATCCCTCGAACCGCCCGCACAGCACGATGGCGCCGGGACCGGCCGCAAGATCGCGAACACGCTCTTGAGTGAGCGGCCTCCCCCGCGGCGTCATCGCCAGGATCGGCCGCCCGTCCGCCACGCTGTCCAACGCGCTCGCCACCACATCGACGCGGAGCACCATCCCCGCACCGCCACCGGCCGGCGTTTCGTCCACCGTACGATGCTTGTCGATTGCGAAGTCGCGAATGTTGACCGCGTCGAGGCTCCATTTTCCCTCGCCCAGCGCGCGCCCCGCCAGCGACGTGCCGAGCGGGCCCGGGAACATGTCAGGATAGAGAGTGAGGACGGTGGCGGCGAACGTCATGCCATCCGCCCCGTCCTGAGCGCGATCGCCCAATCGTAACTGCCGTTCATTTCCGCGCGCCGGGCGGCGGCCTCGTGATCATAGTCAATCGCCCGGAGCGTTACCGCCATGCCATCGACAATGGCATAGCGCACGCAAGGATCGCCTACCTCCACGCGATAGGCGACCGGATGATCATCATCATAGGCCTGCAGCCCGACCGAGCCGGGATTGGCAATGGTCCGGCCGTCCTCCAAGGTCACGATTCGTGGCAGATGCGTATGCCCGCACAGGATCAGCGCCTCGCTGCAATCTCCCGCCCGTTCCAACGTCTCAGCCTCGGTCGCCTCGCGAACCGTGCCGCCATCGACGGTATGGAGGAAATGTTCGAGGTCATCAGCCGGCGTGCCGTGACACAGCAGCACGTCCGGCGACAGTTCCAGCGTCGGCGGCAGGCTCGCCAGCCATTGGAAGTGACGATCGTTCAAGGCATCGCTGGCAAAAGCGTCGCTCGCGCCCATCCGCGCGCGGTCGATGGTCAGCAATTGGCGCTCATGATTGCCTGCGATCGTCGGCCAGACACGCTCGATCAGGAGATCGGCGGTTTCCGCTGGCCAGAGCGGCCCGGACAGAGAGTCGCCGAGATTGACGAATCCGGTGCAGCCTTGCGCCTCGGCATCGGCGATCACAGCCTCCAATGCGGCCAGATTGCCATGGATATCAGTCAGCACCGCCAGCCGGGTCATGCGCACCTCGCGTAACCGAAGGTAGCAGGCGTAAAGAGAGGAAAATCGGCGAGCGTCATCTATCGACCATTGCCTGCGCCGTCCGAGACGGCAAGGGGCGCCTCATCCGCCGGCACGAAAAGGGCTGCGTACAGAAATGCGCGATCACGTCTTCCCTTTTGCCGCTCGCCGTCATCCCGGCTAGAGGCGCGCGCGCCATGAGTGACGCTGCCTCTTCCGCGCTGGGATTCGATTTCGGCACCACCAATACCGTGGTCGCCGCGGCGAGCGGCGATACCGCCAACCTCGTCATGATCGAAGGGCCCGAAGACAGCGACGCTGTGTTCCGCTCCGCCTTGTGCTTTTGGGAGGAAGGCGATGCTCGGGTCGCGCTCGGCGCCGATGCCGGCCCCTGGGCGATCCGCGACTATCTCGATTTCCCGCAGGGCAGCCGCTTCATCCAATCTTTCAAGTCGGTCGCCGCCAGCTCGAGCTTCGAGCACGCCACTATCTTCGAACGCCGCATGCGGTTTGAGGACCTGGGGCAATTGTTCCTGCGCAAGCTGACTGCCCGGTCGGGCGGGCGGCTGGGGCAGACCGCGTCGCGCATCGTCGTCGGGCGTCCGGTCGAATTCGCCGGCAGCCGCCCCGACGAGGCACTCGCCAGGCAGCGTTACGACTTGATGTTCGCCGCCCTCGGCACCGATATCCATTATGTCTACGAGCCGCTGGGCGCCGCCTTCAGCTACGCCTCGCGCATCACGGACGCTGCAACGATCCTGGTCGCCGATTTTGGCGGCGGCACCAGCGATTTCTCGGTAGTGCGGATAGAGGCGCCGGGCGCGCCGCGCCGCTGCACCCCGCTGGGTCATGCTGGTGTCGGCATCGCCGGCGACCGGTTCGATGCGCGGATCATCGACAATCTGGTGATGCCATTACTCGGCAAGGGCGGGTCCTACCGATCGTTCGACAAAATCCTCGATATTCCCGGTGGTTATTTCAGCGACTTCGCGGATTGGTCGAAACTGGCGCTGATGCGCAATCGGCGTACCTTGGCGGATCTCGAAAAGCTTCGCCGCGCCGCGCTCGACCCCGCCGCGATCGGCAGGATGATCGCCGTGATCGACCAGGAGCTCGGCTATCAATTGTACGACGCCGTCGGCCAGCTCAAGCGCGCGCTGTCGGCATCCGACCATGCCCATTTCCATTTTGCCGGCGCCGGTCTTGCGATCGAGGCCGACGTCACGCGCGACGCGTTCGAGACCTGGATCGCACCCGATATCGCGCGGATCGAAGCCGCCGCCGATCGCGCGCTAGCGGCCGCCGATATCGCCCCGGCCGATGTCGATCGCGTCTTCCTGACCGGCGGCACCTCATTGACCCCGCGCATCCGGCGCTTGTTCGCAGACCGTTTCGGCGAGGAGCGGATCGCGTCAGGCGGCGAGCTGACCTCGATCGCGCATGGATTGGCGTTGATCGGGCAACAGGAGGATCTCGCCGCCTGGGCAGCGTGAGCCGTGGAATGCCAAGCCGGCGTCAGCCCTGATCGACGAACGCCGCGGCGACGACCAGCCGCTCGCTATCCCATTCGGGAACCGCCTCGGGGCGCATCGGCACCATGAAGCGCTTGCCGGGTTTGCCGCCCTCGGCCGGCCGCTCGATCTCGATCACATCGCCGGCACCGAAATTCTCGATCAGCACGACGTGCCCTAGCGGCTCTCCGGCATCGGACACCACCGCCAGGCCGAGCAGATCGGCGTGGTAATATTCGCCCTCGCCCAGCGGCGGCAGCGCCGACCGCGGTACGGTGAGCTCGGTGCCGCGCAGTTTCTCGGCGGCAGTGCGGTCAGGGATTTCGGCGAAACGCGCGATCGCACCCTGCGGCGTGATGCGCAGCGCCTTCAGCGTCAACGCGCCGGCGTTGAAGCTTTTGTGCGGCTTGAGGTCCTCGGCGAAGACCTTCAGGCGAACTTCTCCTGTCACGCCATGCGCGCCGGTGATGACGGCGAGCGTGACGGGCTGAGAAGCCCTCTCCCCGCTGGGGAGAGGCTTTGGGAGAGGGGCAGTGCGAGAGGACGCCGCCTGCGACTCCCCCTCTCCCCGACCCTCTCCCCGATGGGGAGAGGGAGTTTTCGGCATCAGCCCTCGGCGGGAGCCTGAGCGCTCTTGGCCTCGTCGGCGCCGGTATCGCCGGCGTCGCTGTCGGGTGTCGCTTCGTTGGCGGGCGCTTCCTCGGCAGCGGCTTCGACCGCGGGAGCCTCCTCCGCCGCGGGAGCTTCCTCAGCGGCAGGAGGCTCTTCGGCAACCGGCGCTTCAACCGGCGGCGTTTCTTCGGCGACCGCCTCGGCAACGGCTTCGGCCTCGGGCGTCGGCTCTTCGGTCGCGGCTTCGACCTCGGCGGCAATCACGGCCTCGGCTTCGTTCTGCTTGGCGGTTTCCGCGGCCTCGGCAGCTTCGGCAGCCTTCGACGCACGCTCTTCGACGCGCTCCTTGGCCTTCTCGCCCGGCTCACCCTTCTTCGGATTGTTGCGGGCCGCACGCTCCTTGACGCCGGCGACGTCGAGGAAACGGGCGACGCGGTCGGTCGGCTGCGCACCGACGCCCAGCCAATGCTTGGCGCGATCGGCGTCGAGGACGACGCGCTTCTCATCGTCCTTGGCCAGCAGCGGATTGTAGTTGCCGATCTTCTCGATGAACTTGCCGTCACGCGGGCTGCGCGCGTCGGCAACGACGATACGGTAATACGGACGCTTCTTCGAACCGCCGCGCGAAAGACGAATGCTCAGTGCCATTTTAGTTCAACTTCCTTCTTCAGATTCTTTGATAACTGGATCCCGGCCTGCACCGGGATGACGGCTTCGCCGTCACTTCTTTTTCACGTTCATGAAATTCTGGAACCCGGGCGGCAGCTTGGCCCCCGTGCCGGGCAGGCCGGGAAGCCCGCCCATCTGGTTCATCGCATCACCCAGCTCGGGCCCGCCCATCGCGTTGCCGAGCCCGCCAAGGCCGCCACCCGGGCCGCCTTTGCCAAGCATCGCCATCATGCCCTTCAGCCCGCCCATCTTCTTGATGCGCTTCATGGCGGTGGCCATTTCCTGGTGCATCTTGATCAGCTTGTTGACGTCCTGAACGGTCGTCCCCGATCCGTTGGCGACGCGGATCTTGCGCTTGGCGTTGAGCAGTTCGGGCTTGGTCCGCTCCTTGGGAGTCATCGAGGTGATGATCGCGTCCATCCTCAGCAGGATGCGGTCGTCCATGCCCGATTGCGACATCGCGGCCTGCGCCTTCTTCATGCCGGGGATCATCCCCGCCAGCGCGCCGATGCCGCCCATCTTCTTCATCTGCTGCAACTGGCTGCGCAGGTCGTTCATGTCGAACTGACCCTTGGACAGCCGTTGCGCCATGCGCTCGGCATCTTCCTGCTGGATCGATTCGGCGGCGCGCTCGACCAGGCTGACGACATCGCCCATGCCGAGGATGCGGCCGGCGACGCGGCTCGGGTGGAAACCCTCGATCGCGTCGAGCTTTTCGCCGGTGCCGGCGAACTTGATCGGTTTGCCGGTGACCGCGCGCATCGACAGAGCGGCGCCGCCACGGGCATCGCCGTCCATCCGGGTCAGCACGACGCCGGTCAGCGGCACCTGGTCGGAGAAGGCGCGCGCGACGTTGACCGCGTCCTGACCGGTCAGGCTGTCGACGACGAGAAGGATTTCCTGCGGCTTTGCGATGTCGGCGACCGCCTTCATCTCGTCCATCAGGCCCTGATCGACGTGGAGACGGCCCGCCGTGTCGAGCATCAGCACATCGAAACCCTGGAGCTTCGCTGCCTGGATCGCGCGCCGCGCGATATCGACCGGCTGCTGCCCCTGGACGATCGGCAGAGTCGCGACCTCGGTCTGCTCGCCCAGGATCGCGAGCTGTTCCTGCGCGGCCGGGCGATTGACGTCGAGCGACGCCATCAACACCTTCTTCCGATCGCGCCCGCCCTGCCCGCTGGTCAGCCGCTTGGCGATCTTGGCGGTGGTCGTGGTCTTGCCCGAGCCTTGCAAGCCGACCATCATCACGACGGCAGGCGGCGTCACGCCGAGATTGAGCTCGCTCTCATCGGCGCCGAGCATCTCGACCAGGCCGTCATGGACGATCTTGACGACTTGCTGCCCCGGCGTGATCGAGCGCAGCACTTGCTGGCCGACCGCCTGCTCGGTGATCTTGTCGACGAAATCGCGCGCGACCGGCAGAGCGACGTCCGCCTCAAGCAGCGCAACGCGCACTTCACGCATCGCCGCGCGCACATCCGCCTCGGTCAGCGCGCCACGGCCACGCAACCGGTCGAATACGCCGCCAAGACGATCGCTCAGGCTGTCGAACATAAACAAATCACTCCCATCCGAACCCTAAAACGCACAAAGCGCCGGCGGACGAAACCTCGTCGGCCGGCGTCACCACATGGGTGCTCCTTGTCGCGTTCGCAAAGGGAACGGTGCCGGCCCGATAACGGCTCGGCCGGAAAAACGCAACCCGGCCTTAGCCCCTTAACATCTTCTTGACCTCACGATGCCATCAGCAGGGTTGGATAGAGCCGCGGACGCGCGGTGTCGAAGAAGGGGATACGGGGCATGAGCGAACCGGCCGCAGCCCGGCGCGATCTGTTGAGCGGCGCGATCACGGTCGCCGCGATCCTGATGTTCATCGGCACCGGCAGCCAAGTGCTGTCGATGGTCCTGAGCAATTGGATGCACCATGACGGTGGCACCGACCAGACGCTGATCATCGCCCTGCTCCTCAATGTCGCCCTGATCCTGTTCGGCTGGCGCCGTCATCGCGACCTGGCCAACGAAGTCACGGTGCGCACCGCGGCCGAGGAACGTGCCAACGTCCTCGCCTCCAGGGACCCGCTCACCGGCTTCCTCAATCGCCGCAGCCTGGCCGAGGAAGGCGCCGCGATGCTGGTTCGCGCCGACCGCCGTCATAAGGCGATGGCGCTGATGATGCTCGATCTCGACCATTTCAAGACGATCAACGACATGCATGGCCATACCGTCGGTGACGCGCTGTTGCGCGCCGTGGCTGACGAAATGGCGACCGCATTGCCCGAAAGTGCGCTGCTTGCGCGGTTCGGCGGCGACGAATTCGCCTGCGCGATGCTGTTCGATCCGGAAAATCCGGACAGCGTCGAGCGCGTCGCCGAACGGCTGGTGTCGCGGATGGGTCAGCCCTTTCACGTCGAAGGGCTCAACCTTCATGTCACCTGCTCGATCGGCATTGCCCGCAGCGATCGCGACGCGGCAACGATCGACGCTTTGCTCCGCTCGGGCGATATCGCAATGTACGCGGCCAAGAATGCCGGGCGGAATCGCCACGCCTGGTTCGACGTATCGATGGAGCGCGAGCTCCAGTCGCGCAACGAGCTCGAAAGCAGCTTGCGCGTCGCCATCCCGCGCGGCGAGATCGTTCCCTATTTCGAACAGCAGATCGACCTGGTCACCGGACGTCTGACCGGGTTCGAGGTACTGGCGCGCTGGGAACACCCGCAACGCGGCGTAATGATCCCCGACCAGTTCATCCCGATCGCCGAGGAAACCGGCATGATCGCGGATTTGTCGCTATCGTTGATGCGCCAGGCCTTCCTGTCGGCACGCGACTGGCATCCGCAGCTGCAATTGTCGGTCAACATCTCGCCATGGCAGCTCAAGGATCCCTGGCTGGCGCAAAAGATCATCAAGCTGCTCACCGAAACCGGCTTTGCGCCGAGCCGGCTCGAAATCGAGATCACCGAAAGCTCGCTGTTCGACAATCTGGCGATGGCGCAGTCGATCGTCGCCAGCCTGAAGAACCAGGGTATCAAGCTTGCGCTAGACGATTTCGGCACCGGCTATTCCAGCCTCGCCCACCTTCGCGCGCTGCCGTTCGACCGTATCAAGATCGACCGCAGCTTCGTCATGTCGGTCAACCAGAATCCGGAGAGCGCCGCGATCGTCAACGCGATCGTCGGCCTTGGTGAAAGCCTCAATCTGCCGATCACCGCAGAAGGGATCGAGGACAAGGCAATTGAAGAGCGCCTGCGTGGCCTGGGTTGCGCGCGCGGCCAGGGCTATGTCTATGGCCGCCCGCTGACCGCCGGCAATGCTCGCCGCCTGCTCGCCGAGCGCCGCTTGCTGATCGCGCCCGACGCGGTTGACGCCCTATCAGATTCCGATCCCGCTACCAGCCGACGCCTGGCTGGCTGAGATATTCGCGCTCGATCACGGTAGAGCGCCGACCCAATGCACGATTACGCGACGGGAACCGTCCGAATCGCTCGATCACCGCTGCGTGATCGTGCGCGAACCCCAGATTCTGCTCGTCGCCGAGCGCGGTGAAGCGCTCGACGCTGAGTTGCTGCAGCTCCGGATCCTCGGCATGCATCAACGGCATATAGAGGAACGCGCAGCGCTCCGTCGGCAGCTCGCGGTCGAACCCGCGTAACAGTCCGTATAAGGTCAGTTCGCGCGCCAGCCCGTCATGTTCGAATGCCGCGCCCTCGTCGCGGAACATATTGCGCGAGAATTGGTCGATCAGGATGGTAGCTGCAAGCAAGGTGTCGGGCGTGCTGCGCCACCCCCAGGCCGCGCTCTCCACCACTTTCAGCCTTAGCGGTCCGAACCGTTCGGCGATCGCCTCGTCGAGCGTGATCGACTTGACCCAATGCTGCTCCTCGCTCAACTCCTCGAACCAGAAGTGCAACAGGCGCGCCGCCTCGTCGTGGACTTCCCCGCGCTTCGCTCCTAGATCGTCGCCCATGTCATCCCTTCCGCAGCCCGAGGTAATCAGTCTCGGGTGCCGCCTCAACATCGCAGAGAGCGAGACGATCCAGCGCATGCTGGACGGCCGCGATGTCGTCGTGATCAATAGCTGCGCCGTAACCAATAGCGCGGTCAAGCAGACCCGCACCGCGATCCGCCGCGCCCGCCGTGCCCGCCCCGGGGCGATGCTCGCGGTGACTGGCTGCGCTGCGCAGATCGACCCGGCGAGTTTCGCGGCCATGCCCGAAGTCGATCGTGTGATCGGCAATGGCGAGAAATTGCTGCCCGAAGCCTGGGCGTCGAGCGCCGCGCTGATCGTCGGCGACATGGCGCGCGTGACCGAAATCGCGCCGCACCTCGCCATTGCGCTCGATCAGGCCCGCGCCTTCGTCGAGGTGCAAAACGGATGCGACCATCGCTGCACCTTCTGCGCGATCCCGTTCGGACGCGGACCGAGCCGCTCGGCGCCCGCCGGAGCCGTGATCGAAGCGATTGAGCGCGTCGTCGCGGCAGGCAAGAACGAGGTCGTGCTGACCGGGGTCGACTTGACCAGTTACGGCCATGATCTGCCGGGCAGCCCGACGCTGGGCAGCCTGGTCGAGCGTATCCTGACGCGTGTTCCATCCCTTCCCCGCCTGCGCCTGTCCTCGATCGATGCGCCGGAGATCGATGACCGCCTGTTCGAGTTGCTGACGCAGGAAGCGCGCGTGATGCCGCATCTCCATCTCTCGCTCCAGGCCGGTGACGACATGATCCTCAAGCGGATGAAGCGCCGCCACTCGCGCGCGGATGCGGTACGGCTGGTCGAGCGGCTCAAGACGGCACGGCCCGACATCGCGATCGGTGCCGACCTGATCGCGGGTTTCCCGACCGAGGACGAGCCAATGGCGGCGAACAGCCTTGCGCTGATCGACGATTGCGACATCGTCCACGCCCATATCTTTCCTTACAGCCCGCGCGCCGGGACGCCGGCGGCTCGGATGCCGCAGGTTGACCTCGAGTTGCGCCGCGAGCGTGCGGCCAGGCTTCGTTCGGCCTCGGCGCGGCGCAAGGCGGTTTGGCTGGACCGCTTAGTCGGAACCGAACAACAGATCTTGGTCGAGGCACCTGGGAACCGCGGGCATTCGACAGGTTTTGCCGACTTCCGGCTGGACCAAAACCATCGCACAGGCGACATCATCTCCGTGACCATCACCAAGGACCATCTTTTCGGACGCGCCGCATGAGCACCACCCCATCCTGGCATCAGCGCCTGCTCGGCGGGTTCAAGCGGACGTCCGACCGCCTGGTCGGCAACCTCGCCGGTCTCGGCACCGCGCGGCTCGACGATGCGACGCTCGACGATATCGAAGAGGCGCTGATCGCGTCCGACCTCGGCCCCGCCACTGCCAAACGCATCCGCGATCGGCTGGCCGAGGGCAGCTTCGAGCGCGGCATGGAGGAACTCGGCATCCGCCTGGTCGTCGCCGAGGAGATCGAGAAGGTCCTCGAAAAGGTCGCCAAGCCGCTCGAGATCGAAGCCTTTCCGCGCCCCCAGGTCATCCTGGTCATCGGCGTCAACGGATCGGGCAAGACCACCACCATCGCCAAGCTGGCGCATTGGCTGGTCGAGCAGGATTACGGCGTGATGCTGGCGGCGGGCGATACGTTCCGGGCGGCGGCGATCGGCCAGCTCGCGACCTGGGCCGAGCGTGTCGGGGTACCGATCGTCAAAGGTGCCGAGGGCGGTGACGCCGCGGGCATCGTGTTCGAAGGGGTCAAGCAGGCGACCGACAAGGGTATCGATGCGCTGATCGTCGACACTGCCGGGCGCCTACAGAACAAGCGCGAGCTGATGGACGAGCTCGCCAAGATCCGTCGCGTACTCGGGCGCATCAACCCGGCGTCGCCGCATGACGTGATCCTGGTGCTCGACGCCACCACCGGCCAGAACGCGCTCAGCCAGATCGAGGTATTCAAGGAAGTCGCGGGCGTGACCGGGTTGGTGATGACCAAGCTCGACGGCACCGCGCGCGGCGGCGTGCTGGTCGCGGCCGCCGAGCAATTCTGCCTGCCGATCCATGCCATCGGAGTGGGCGAGACGCTGAGCGACTTGCGCCCGTTCGACCCCAAGGAAGTTGCCCGGATCATCGCGGGCGTCGAGGAGCTGGTGCGATGAGCGCGACGAGCAAGAACGGAACCGCCGGCCTGCGCCTGGCGATAGATTATGCGCCGCTGGTGATCTTTTTCCTGGTCAATTTCCTCGCGCCCCAGGCGCTGACGATGAAGCTTGTATCGAGCTTCAGCCACTCGCTGTCGGACCTCGACCAGATGTCGGCGCTGGTAGTGTCACGCGCCATCGTCGCGACGTCCGCCTTCATGCTGGCGACGGTGATCGCGCTGGTGGTGTCGCGGATCAAGCTGGGCAGCATCTCGCCGATGCTATGGATTTCGGGCGCATTGGTGCTCGTGTTCGGCGGGCTGACCATCTATTTTCACGATCCCAAATTCATCCAGATGAAGCCGACCTTCGTCTATGCGGTGTTCGCCGCGATCCTGGGGTTCGGCTTGCTGACCGGCAAACCGCTGCTCGAGCAATTGCTCGGCACCGCTTATCCCGGTCTGTCGCCGCTTGGCTGGCAGAAGGTGACGCGCAACTGGGCGCTGTTCTTCCTCGGCATGGCGATCCTCAACGAACTGGTGTGGCGCAACACCAGCTTCGATTTCTGGACTGCGTTCAAATTGTGGGGCGCGATCCCGATGACCTTCATCTTCGCGCTCGCCAACGTGCCGATGATGATGAAACACGGCCTGATGAGCGAGGTCGGCGACGCGGCGGCGAAAGAACTGCCGCCGGAATGAATATCACGGCGATTTAGTGTTTTTCGGCAGGAACGTTGGCGCGCGTCGCGCCGTTCTAGGACGACCTTGAGCCGCCATCATGCCCATTGGAGCGCGACGCGATATGATACACCCCAACCTGCCGACTAAATCCTCTTGAGTGCGCGGTCGCCGATAGCGGCATGGAGCGGGCTGGCGTTCGATAGCTGGGCTTTGGCCTGGGAAGCGTCGGCCGTGGTCGGCTTGCGTCTCGCAGAAATCGCACGCGGCGACGGCACATTGGCGGAAGCCTCGCTGATGACGTCCGAAAAGATTGCCGCTGCGATCGAACTGCAGGCGTCCTTGGTCGCCGGCGGGCTGACCATGACTCCGTTGCAGGGCGCCGAACGTGCCGTGCGACTTTACCGCCGAAAGGTCCGGGCCAATCGTCGCCGATTGAATGCCTCCGCGCGGAAATAGAAGCGCTCTCCAGGACTAGCCCGACCGACCACTTCATGCTTAGGCGCAGTTCATGAAAGCCGATAACAACCGGGTCTTGATCATCGCATTGGCCGCCAATGTCGGCATCGCGGTCGCCAAGTTCGTCGCGGCGGCGATCACCGGATCGTCGGCGATGCTGACCGAAGGCGTGCACAGCCTGGTCGATTCCACCAACCAATTGTTGCTGATGTACGGGCAGAAGCGCGCCGCCAAACCGGCCGACGCGCTCCATCCCGCGGGATATGGCCGCGAACTCTATTTCTGGAGTTTCGTCGTCGCTCTGCTGGTGTTCGCGCTGGGCGCGGGCGTGTCGGTCTACGAAGGCGTGCTGCACTTCCTCGAGCCGGAGCCGGCGGTGTCGCCGCTGATCGCTTATGGCGTGCTGGCGATCGCTTTTGCGCTCGAGGGTGGATCGACCATCGCAGCGTTCCGTGAATTCAACACAGCGCGCGGCGGTCAGTCGTGGCTGCGGGCGCTGACCTCGACCAAGGACGCGACCACCGTGATCGTGCTGCTGGAGAATGGCGCGGCGATGGCAGGTATCTTGATCGCGGCGGTTGGACTGGCGCTGTCGCAAGTGACCGGCGACCCGCGCTTCGATGGCATCGCGTCGGTCCTGATCGGCCTGTTGCTCGGCGTCGTCGCGATCTTCCTCGCGCGCGAGGCGAAGGGCCTGCTGATCGGCGAAGCCGCCGATCCCGAACTCATCGCCGGCATTCGCCGTGCGGCGACGCGCGAGGGCATCATGGGCGTGGGCGAGATCATGACGATCCACAATGCCCCGACCCAGATCGTCGCGGCGGTCAATGTGGATTTCGACAATCGGCTGAGCGCGGGCGATGTCGAGCGGATCGTCGATGCGATCGAACGCGATTTGCAGGCCGAGTTTCCCAGCATCCATCGAGTCTATGTACGGCCCCATGAGGATGCCGGGATGAAATTGGACGCGCGTGGGCTGATCAGGACGTGACGGTGTACGACCATCGCGCCGGCTCCGGCCGAGCGATGACCGAAGAGATGCGGCACGCATCCTCGACCCTGTTCCGCGGCGCGACCTTCCTTGGCGCGTGCCTGCGGACGCCGATCGCGCACGATGTCGAAAGCGGATTGCCCGCGATCGTCGGCCGCCACCGCGCGAAGGTGATCGGCAACGGGCTGCGCGAACTCGACCGCTTCCTCAACCTGTTGATTGACGCCGCTTCGACCGCGGAGGGGCTGCCCGTCCACCCCGGCCAACGCAACACGGCGAACAAGCTATCCGCATATCGCGCTGCAAAATCGCTCCCTAACGATGACGACGCGCGGTTGCGCGCGCTGGGGCGATCGCGCGACTGCCTCTTCCACTGCGGCGGGCGCGTCCGTCGCGGCGATCGTCGCGACGCGCTGGCGATGACCGTGGGATGGCCCGCACGGGCCGGATACGGCGCGGCGCTCGATCGCGTGATGGTGGGCCAGGATTTGCACGTGACGCGCAGCGATCTCGACGATGTCTGTCTTTTTTATCGCGAGATCGCGCGCAATCTGTGCAGCGGGGTTGGTCGAGTGCCAGTCGCGGCGTTGCGTTGAGGTTCTCCCAACGAAAAAGGGCCCCGCCAACGCGGAGCCCTTCGTTATTCGATCGTAGCGGGGATCAGCCGGCGACGCTGTCGTAGATCCGCCCGGCTTCGTCCCAGTTCACCACGTCCCACCAGGCCTTGAGATAGCCGGGACGGTCGTTCTTGTAGGTGAGGTAATAAGCGTGTTCCCACACGTCGTTACCCAGGATCGGCGTGCCCTTGTCCTTGGCATCGTCCATCAGCGGATTGTCCTGGTTGGGGGTCGAGACGACCTTCAGCGCGCCCGACGAATCCGCGATCACCCAGGCCCAGCCCGAACCGAATTGGCCCGCGCCCTTGGTGTTGAAATCTTCCTTGAGCTTGTCGAGACCG
This sequence comes from Sphingomonas sp. P4_D12, assembly GCF_056401895.1. Classification (NCBI taxonomy): domain Bacteria; kingdom Pseudomonadati; phylum Pseudomonadota; class Alphaproteobacteria; order Sphingomonadales; family Sphingomonadaceae; genus Sphingomonas; species Sphingomonas sp. P4_D12. Next base: position 91,990 of record NZ_JBFUIL010000003.1, read on the forward strand.
CCATAAGCATCGATCGCCGCGGCCAGCTTGCCCGACGGCTGCGTGGTGCCGGCCGGCGCCATGATCCGCCAGAAGAAGGCGTGGTTCCAGAACCCGCCGCCATTGTTGCGGACGAGCGGCGGCTGCGACGAGATCACGCCGAGGATTTCCTCGATTGTCTTGCCTTCCAGCTTGGGATCGGCGGCGACGCCCTCATTGAGCTTGGCGGTATAGGCCGCGTGATGCTTGTCGTGGTGGAACGTCATCGTCTCCTTGGAGATGGTCGGCTCCAGCGCGTCATAGGCATAGGGCAGCGGGGGGAGTTCGAAAGCCATAAGGATCCTCCGTCTTTTGAGCGGCTATAGGGGAACGTCGCCAAGCGAACGCCCATGCCCGCCAAATGGGTCCGCGATTGTCGTTGCGCAAGCGATTCCATCGCTCTCGCGGCGCTTTCTATCCCGGCAAAAGGTCGTGACGCCTGAGCGCGTGGCGCAACTGGTCGTAACTCAACCCCAAAGCGTCCGCGGTCTGGCGCTGGTTGAAGCGGTTGGCGGCGAGCGCCTTGGTCAGCACGTCGCGCTCGAAGCGCGCGACCCGGCTCTTAAAATCGCCAGGTTCGCTCTCGCCGGGCGGCGGTGGCGGAGCCGCGACATGGTCGACCATCGGCGCGGGCTGCGCGCCGGCGCCCGGACGATGGGGTGACTGGAACGGATCGAACTCGATATGCGCGATCGGCACATCCTGTTCCCAGCGATAGACCGCGCGCTCGATCACGTTACGGAGTTCGCGAACGTTGCCGGGCCAACGATAGTCGATCAGCGAATCTAGCGCTTCGGGCGAGAAGCCATGCCAGTCACGGTTCATTTCCGCCGCCATGCGCCGTCCGAAATGGTCGGCGAGCACCGGGACGTCCCCTGGCCGTGCGCGCAACGGCGGCAAGGTCACCACTTCGAAGCTCAACCGGTCGAGCAAGTCGGCGCGAAACTGGTGCCGCTCGACCTTTTCGGGAAGATGTTCGTTCGTCGCCGCGACGATGCGGACGTCGACGCGGATCGGATGCGACGAGCCGATCCTCGTGACTTCGCCATATTCGACCGCGCGAAGCAATCGCTCCTGGGCCGCCATGCTGAGCGTGCCGAGTTCGTCGAGGAACAAGGTGCCGCCATCGGCTTCCTCGAACCGCCCCGCCCTCGCCTTGGTCGCGCCGGTGAACGCGCCCGCTTCATGGCCAAACAATTCCGCTTCGATCAGCGTCTCGGGCAGTGCCGCGCAATTCATGATGATCAGCGCCTGGTCCCAGCGCGGACTGAGGCGATGGAGACGCTCCGCAACCAGCTCCTTGCCGGTCCCGCGCTCACCGATCACCAGCACCGGACGGTCTAGCGCGGCGGCGCGGCTAGCGCGTTCCAGCGCGTCGAGAAAGGGTCCCGATTGCCCGATGACCTGCGTCGTCCGTTCCATGCCCACGACTTGGTGTATTTTGCCAATGTTTGGCAAGTGTAAATCGCCAAACGACCTCCACTTCCGAGCAGAAACGGCAGATTTCCGCCGTTTTTAGGAATTGGCACGGCATCTGCAGTTGAGTTGGCATCGCCGGATGTCCGGCACGAAATACTAGGGAGTAAGAACAATGCAGTCGGTTTCAAATGGTCTGGGTCGCACTTTGGTGGTGGTCGCCAGCACCTTCGTTTGCGGTTCGGCGCTGATGCTCGCGGCCGTTGGCCCGGGCCTGGCGCAGGCCAATCCGGCTCCGCAGGTTCCCGTCGCGCTGAAGGCGTGACGGCCAACCGCCGGGGCGGGTTTCCCCCTTGCTTCCCGCCCCGGCGGTCCCACCAATCCGAGTAAAGCGTAAAATCCGAGGAGTAATTTCAACATGGGCATTTTTTCGCGCACCCGCGACATCATCGCCGCCAACTTCACCGACCTTTTGGACAAGGCGGAAGATCCGGCGAAGATGATCCGCATGATTATCCTAGAGATGGAAGAGACGCTGGTCGAGGTTCGTGCCTCCGCCGCGCGCACCATCGCCGACCAGAAGGAAATGCGTCGCCATATCGCCAAGCTCAGCCAGCTCGAGGAAAGCTGGACCGAGAAGGCGGAACTGGCGCTGTCGAAGGATCGCGAGGATTTGGCCAAAGCGGCCCTGGTCGAGCGCCAGAAGGCGACCGACATGGTCGTCGAGCTGAGCCAGCAGATCAGCGTGCTCGACGAGGCGCTCCGGGGTTCGGAAGAGGATATCGCCAAGCTTCAAAAGAAGCTGAGCGAGGCGCGCAACCGCCAATCCTCGATCGCCACCCGCCTGGAAAGCGCGAACAACAAGTTTAAGATCCGCGAGGTCTATTCGGCCGGCCGCACCCAGGACGCCTTCTCGCGCTTCGACGTGCTCGAACGCCGCGTCGATCTGGCCGAGGGCCGCGCCGAAGCGCTCAACCTGGGCGGCGAGCCCAAGACGCTTGAGGAAGAGATCGCCGAACTGAAAGCGTCCGAAAAGGTCGACGCCGAACTCGAAGCGCTCAAAGCTCGCCTCGGCAAGAAATAGGGAAGGACTGAAACATGGAAGACGTCCTTGTCCCGATCATGATCGTGGGGATGCTCTTTATCGGGCTCCCGTGGATCATCCTCCACTACGTGACCAGATGGCGCCAGGCGCCGAAGATCACCAACGAGGACGAGAAACTGCTGGATGAGCTCTACTCGCTCGCCCGCCGCCTCGAGGATCGCGTTTCGACGGTCGAGCGCATCGTCGCTGCCGACCACCCAGACTGGAAAGCGAGCATGCCGCTCGCCGAACCGGCCGACCAAATCGCTTCACGGAGCAACTGACATGTCCGCAAGCCGCACCAAATTCTACCTGGACAAGCAGAACAAGAAGTTCCTGGGTGTCTGTGCCGGTGTCGCCGACTATACCGGGATCGACGTCACCGTTGTCCGGGTCGGCACGGTAATCCTCGCGCTGATAACCTCGGGCTGGGTCATTCCCGCTTATTTCATCACCGCCTGGCTGGCGCCGAGCAAGCCGTTCGGCCTGTATGACGACGCCGAGGATGCCAAGTTCTGGCAAGGCGTGCGATCGAACCCGAGCCGCTCGGCTTCCGAGGTCCGCTCGAAGTTCCGCGACCTCGACCGCCGGCTCGCCGACATCGAGACGCTCTACACCAGCCGCAACACCCGCCTGGCCGACGAGATCGACGCACTGCGCTGATCCGGCCGAACGATAGGGGAGAATTTACGTGGATAAAGGTCAGATCTTCGTCCTGATGATCATCGCAATCGCGACGATCGGCGGCATCATCAAGATGTCGATCAAGGCAAAGCACGGCTATCCGCTGGAAGACCGCAATAACCGCCGCGCCATGCGCCGGGGTTTCGTGGATACCAGCGGCGACCTGGAAGCGCAGCGCAAGATCGAGTTGCTGTCGAACGAGAATGACAAGCTCGTCAGCCAGATCGGCCGCCTGGAGGAGCGCCTGCGCGTCCTCGAACGCATCGCAACCGATCCCGGCGAGCGTGTCGCTCGCGAGATCGACGAACTTCGCAACCGCGACTGAGGAAGCACGAGATGACCGAGTTTTTTGCCACCAACGGCTTCACCATCTTCATGCTTGCCCTGGTGGTCGTGGGTATCCCCGCCGCGCTCGGCATCGGCAGTGAGATGCTCAAGACCTGGGCCCAGCACCGCGAAAAAATGGCGGAGACACTGAATGCCCAGGCCGCCGAGAAGGCCGCGCAATACGCCGCCCATACCGAGCGACTCGAGCAGCGGATGCGCGTCATGGAGCGGATCGTCACCGACCGCGGCCTGGATGTCGCGGAAGAGATCGAAAAGCTGCGCGACGCCCCGTCGCAGCCGCTGAACTAAGGAACCAATGCGGTGATCAACCCTCTGCTCATTCCGATCCTGGGCATCAGCTGCGGCCTGCTCGCGATCTTCGGCGGTGTCTTCGTCAAGCCCTGGCTCAAGCTGCGCGAACGCCAGCTCGAACTCGAAGCCGACAAGGTGGCCGAAAAGGCAGCACAATATGCCGCCCAGACCGAACGCCTGGAACAACGGGTGCGGGTGCTGGAGCGGATCGTGACCGACCGCGGCATCGCAGTCGCCGACGAAATCGACAAGCTGCGGGGCGACGAGCCCCAGCCGCTGAACTGAACAGAAGAGATAGGATAAGAACAATGATCGGCTTAGCAATCTTCGTCGTGATCCTGGCGATCCCCACCGGCCTCGGTGTCTGGCTCGCCGAGCGGGTCGACCGGCCACGCCGCCGCGCCATGCGCGAGGCCGGCCTGCAGCCCGCCGAATAACCCAACGTCTGACGGGAGCCCCCTCAAATGGTCTTCGTTGATATGGTCTTGGGCCTCGCCCTGATGGTCTTCGGCATCGTGTTGGTCGTCACGATCGGCAGCATCGTCCGGGCCAGGATGGGCATCGGCCGCGACACGATGGGGAATGAATTCACCCTGCGTGATCCAGCCCTTGGCGAGGAAAATCGCCAGCTTCGCCACGAGATCACTGGCCTCAAGGACCGCATCGCCGTCCTCGAGCGGGTGATCACCGACACCAACAGCAGCAGTGCCAACCTCGACCGCGAGATCGAGTCGCTGCGCAACCGCGACCGCTGAGGGCGGCCGGGATAATCGAATGGAGACGTCAATCATGACCGACCCCAATCTCTATTTCACCATGGCGGGTGCCGGCCTGGCCGGTCTGGGTATGATCTGCATGGCCTCGCTCGCCGGTTGGCGCGGGTGGCTGGCGCTCAAGGAGCGCGAGATCAACGCTTATGCCGATCATGCCGGGCATGACGGCCCCACGCTTCCCAATGCCAGCGCGCGGATCGAGATCGCGGACCTCAAGGAGCGGATCCGCAAGCTCGAGGCGATCGCGTCCGGGGTGGATCTCTGAGGTCCGCCCCGCCGGCTCCCTGAGCTTGTCTCAGGGCCCGGGTCCGATGGAGATCGCCGCGGCGCGGTCGCGGCGAAGGACCCGGACCTTGAAACAAGTTCAGGGCGACGGTTGGATTGAGTGGCAGGAGCGCTATAGCGCGGACCATGCCGAGTCTTTCCGACCTGCACGACGAATATGAATTCCTCGACGCCGACGATCGCTATCGCCTGCTGATCGATCTCGGCCGCGCGCTCGAACCGATGCCCGACGCGCTCAAGACGGATGCTACGCTGGTGCGGGGATGTTCGGCGTCGGTATGGGTCTATCCTACCATCCGCGACGATGGCGCGCTGCACTTCCTCGCGGATTCGAACGCGGCGATCACCAAGGGCATCATCGCGCTGGTGCTGCTGACCGTGCAGGACCGCCAGCCCGCCGACATCCTGGCGATCGATATCGATGCCGCGCTGGCGCCGTTCGATCTGCGCAACCAGCTCAGCTCGAATCGCACGCAAGGGATCCCGAACATGATCGCGCTGATCAAGGCGACGGCGGAACGGTACGCGGGTTGAACGCGGCAGACCGACGTCGGCTCACGCCGGGATTCTCGTGATGGATTTTCAATGAAGACGATCTAGGGAGCCCGGGAACCCGGGAGATCCATCGTGAAATTCATTCTGCTCAAGTCACGCGGCGGCGACTATCTCGTGGTCGCGGCCAACATTGCCTATCTGCGTGCCGATGAGAACGGCCAAACCAAAGTCGGCATGGTCGGCGGTGACTCGCTACTCGTCGTCGGCAGCATCGAGGAAGTGGCGGAGAAGATCTTGGCGGGCTGATAAAAAAGTCCTCCCCGTCCCGGGGAGGATTTTTGGAACCTCACGCCGCCTGCCAGTCGAAACTCAACGGCGCTTCGCGGAAGGCGAAGCGATCGAGATGGCGTGCGACGGCGCCCTTCAACCCTTCAAGCTGGCCATCGACGCTGGCATCGATGCGGACGTCGAGCGCATCGGCCGATGCATCGAACGTGACCAGCGCATCGCCCGGCCAGTCGGCGCCGCGAGCATCTTTGGGGAAAGTCACGGTGCCGTGATCGGCGGTGAACTCAACCGTCAGATTGTGCTGCCAATGTTTGCACAATTGCTGGAGATATTTGCTGGCGCTCGCGGTCGGCACCTTGGCGGTCGCGGAAACGGTCATGGGGGTCTTTCGATAAGGGGCCGGCGGCCGGGTCGATGCCCAGCCGCCGGCGGAGGATCTGCAAGCGAGTAATGCCGCTCACGCCTTACAGCCGCTCGATCTTCTGCGCCGCCTCGTCGAGCAAGGCGACGACCTGGTGCAAGACCTCGTCATCGACCTCGCCAGAGTCGAGGCGGTTGACCAGCACCTCGCGAAGATTGCCCATGGCGCGGCGGATCGAGGTGGCGTCGACCTTCTGCCGCTCTTCGCCGATCGCGCTCAGCCGGGCGATCAGCGCCGCAACCTGCTCGGCATTGGCCTCGAGCTCGGCAGTGCCGGCCTCGGTGACCGCGAACAGCTTCTTGGCGCCCTCGCTCTGTTGCGCCTCGATCAGACCCATATCGTCGAGCAGAGTGATGGTCGGATAGACCACGCCTGGGCTCGGCGCATAGGCACCGCCAGTCAACTCTTCGATCTGGCGGATCAGGTCATAGCCATGGCGCGGCTCGTCGGCGATCAGCTTGAGCAGGACGAGACGAAGCTCGCCGCCGTCGAACATGCGCCGCGAGCGGCCTTCGCCGCGACCCTCACGGCCGCCGCCGAAACCGCGGCCATGCCAGCCGCGATGCCCCCAGCCACCGCGCATTGCGTGATGTCCGGGATGGCAGCCGCGGCCGCCGTGATGATGATGGAAAAACATGGATTCTTGATTCCTTGGGTGTTTCATGATGAACTCAAGATATATCTTAAGCAGAATACGTCAAGATATATCTTAGAAATTATTCTGCTCGACGGCTTTATGCGCCCTCGATCGTCAGGCCGGCCTCGTGCCGTATCCCCCTGCTGGCTTGCCGAAGCACTGGGATTTCCGTCCGTCCCGCCCTATGTTCCCGTTATGGCCGATCTCTTCGCTGGCTTCGAACCCGAAGCCTCTTCCCAGGATATTCCGAGCGAGAACGCGCCGCTCGCCGACCGGCTGCGCCCGCGCCGCCTTGAGGATGTCGTCGGCCAGGAGCATCTGACCGGGCCAGAAGGCGCGATCGGGCGAATGGTCGCCGCCGGCCGACTGTCGTCGATGATCCTGTGGGGGCCACCCGGCACCGGCAAGACGACGATCGCGCGGTTGCTGGCGGACGCGGTCGGCTTGCGCTTCGTCGCGATCTCCGCGGTATTCTCTGGCGTCGCCGACCTCAAGAAAGCCTTCGCCGAAGCGCGCGAGCATGCCCGGATCGGCAAGCGCACCTTGCTGTTCGTTGACGAGATCCACCGCTTCAATCGCGCGCAGCAGGATGGTTTCCTGCCTTATGTCGAGGACGGCACCGTTACGCTCGTCGGCGCGACCACCGAAAATCCCAGCTTCGAACTCAACGCCGCCGTGCTCAGCCGGGCGCAGGTGCTGATCCTCCATCGCCTCGACGCCACAGCACTAGGCAAATTGCTCGACCGCGCCGACGAGCTGATGGAGCGCCCCCTACCCCTCACCCCCGATGCACGCGCCGCGATGATCGCCAGCGCCGATGGCGACGGGCGCTTCCTGCTCAACCAGGCAGAGACGCTCTATTCGGTCGATCTTCCCGAACCGCTCGGTCCCGCCGGGCTGTCGGCGTTCCTGCAGCGTCGCGTCGCGGTGTACGACAAGGATCGCGAGGGCCATTACAATCTGATCTCGGCACTGCACAAAGCGGTGCGCGGCAGCGATCCCCAGGCGTCGCTTTATTATCTCGCGCGGATGCTCACTGCGGGCGAAGAACCGCTCTACCTGCTGCGCCGGCTGGTGCGCATGGCGATCGAGGATATCGGCCTCGCCGATCCGCAAGCGCTGGTCCAATGCATCGCCGCCAAGGATACTTACGATTTCCTCGGCTCGCCCGAGGGCGAACTCGCGCTGGTGCAGGCGTGCCTCTATCTGGCGACCGCGCCCAAGTCGAACGCCTCGTACAAGGCGATGGGTGCGGCGTGGCGCTCGGCGAAGGAAACCGGCTCGCTGATGCCGCCACAGAACATCCTTAACGCGCCGACCAAGCTGATGAAGGATATCGGGTACGGCAAAGGCTATGCCTATGACCATGACACCGAAGAAGGCTTCTCGGGATCGAACTATTGGCCCGAGGAAATGAGCCCGCAGACCTTCTATACGCCGACCGATCGTGGGTTCGAGAAGCGGATTCAGGAGCGGCTCGACTATTGGGACAGTCTTAGGAAGCGAGCAGAATGAGCGTTGTGTTCCTCCTTTGGCACTCCCGCGAGACGAGTGACGGCGAGAGCCACGACAAGCTCGTTGGAGTCTATAGCAGCCACGAAGGAGCGGAGGCCGCCATCGTGCGCAAATCAGCCTTTCCCGGCTTTCGAGACCATCCCAAAGGGTTCGTGATCGATCCCTATACAGTCGACAGGGACGCATGGTCGGAGGGGTTTGGAGTAGCCGATGGCGATGAATAGCTGGGATGAGGTCGTCGCCTTCGCGCTGACGCTGCCCGAGACCTATATGGAAAGCTTCTACGGTACTCCCTGCCCGAAGGTGAACAAGAAGGCGTTCCTCTCGCCAGGGCGCGAAGCGGACAGCTTCCACGTGATGAGCCCGCACGACGAAAAGGCGGTGCTGCTCGACACCGACCCCGACACCTTCTGGCAAACGCCGCATTACGAAGGCTGGCCGGGCCTGCTCGTGCGCTATGGCTCGGACGATCCCGAGCGTGTCCGCACCGTGATCACCCGCGCCTGGTGGGATCGCGCGAGCAAGGCGCAGCGAGCGGCGTTTGGCGATCGTCCCTGATCATTTCGAATATTATGCGGCGATCGACTGGTCGGGCGCGGTCGGCCCGGTGCAGCGCGGCATCGCGGTGGCGATCTGCGCCCGTGACGGCGGTGCCCCGGAGCTGATCGCGGCGCCGGATGGCTGGTCGCGAACCGCCGTCCTCCATTGGCTGCGCGGCGAGATGCCCGACGGGACACTGGTCGGGCTCGATCTCGGCCTGTCGCTGCCGTTCGCCGATCGCGGCGCGTTTTTCCCCGGTTGGGAGGAAAGCCCGGCGGATGCGCGGGCTTTGTGGGCATTGGTCGACCGCATATCGGCCGACGACCCGCATCTGGCAGCCTCGACCTTTGTCGATCACCCCCAGGCGTCGCGCCATTTCCGCCGGCATGGCGGGCGCGAGGGCGACCAATATGGCGGCGGCCGTGGCCGGCTGCGCCTCAGCGAGGTCGAGCAGCGGCTTCAGGGACTGAACCCGTACAGCAACCTCAACCTGGTCGGCGCGGCGCAAGTCGGGAAGTCGAGCCTGACGGGGATGCGCGTGATGCACCAGCTGGCGGGAAAGCTTCCGATCTGGCCGTTCGACGCGGCACCGGCACAAGGATCGCTGATCGTCGAAATCTATACCAGCTTGGCCGCGATCGCCGCCGGGCGGACCAAAGGACGTACCAAGATGGCATCGATCGAGGCGCTCAACACCGCGCTGGAGGCAATCGGCAGTGCTTCGGTGGCGGGGAGCGGCGCGATCGACGACCATAGTGCCGACGCGTTGCTGACGGCTGCATGGCTGCGTGCCTACGCGCCTCGCCCGGAATTATGGTCGCCCGCCGGACTGACTCCCGAGATCGCGCGAACAGAGGGCTGGACCTTCGGCATCACCTGACGCATGGGAGCGCGCAGCTGATTTGTCGGGGTCGCGCCCCGAGGGCCGGTTTAGCTCAGCTGGTAGAGCAGCGGTTTTGTAAACCGAAGGTCGCGGGTTCGATTCCTGCAACCGGCACCATCCCGACATCTGTCGCGACCAAGCGAACACGGCGTACTCGTGGGCGCGAGCCTTCCGACGGGTGGCCCAGGCAGATTTCCCGCAAGCGGCTCTTCGAAATCCCGGCCGGCGCGGCGTAATCGCGCTCGCACTTGGGAGATGATTTCATGAACATTCGCGCCCTGCTAGCCCTCGGCCTGGCCGTGACGCTCGGCGGTTTGCCGATCGACGCCGGCCGCGCTGCCGACATTGTCGTCGCGCCACCTGCACCGCACGACGGAACGCGCGACTTCGATTTCCACATGGGCGTGTGGAAGACGCATATCTCGCGGCTGATCCATCCGTTGAGCGGGTCGTCGGAGTGGACGGCCTATGATGGCGTGTCGACGGTCCGGTCGGTGTGGAACGGCAAGGCCAGCCTGTTCGAGCTCGAGGCGAGCGGACCGGCCGGACATCTCGAAGGCGTGGGTCTCCGCCTCTATGATCCCACCGCGCGCCAGTGGAACCTCAACTGGACGAACAGTAGTACCGGAAAGCTCGACGCCCCTGTGGTCGGCGAATTCCGCGACGGCCGGGGCGAGTTTTACGGGCCGGACACGCTCAACGGACGGACGATCCTCGTGCGCAACGGCTTTTACGACATCAAAGCGAACTCGTCGCGCTTCGAGCAGGCCTTTTCCGCCGATGGCGGCAAGACCTGGGAAACCAACTGGATCATGACCTTCGATCGCGCGACGCCGACGGACAAGTGACACAGCGGATGGCGGGCCGGAACGCGCTGGCCCGCCACGTTGGCACCGGTCTGGTCAGGATGCCGTCCGGATATCGTCCGCTATCCAGTTCACTTCCCAGGTCTTGCCGCCGTCGGCGGAGAAAGCCTGTTCGAAATGGATCGCGTCCTTCGATCTTATGGTGATGACGAAGCGCACGAAAATCGCGCGGCCGCCCAGCGTGTCCTGCTGGTAGAATTCGCCGCGACCGTCGCGAAAACCGCCAATCGTGGGTGCGACCATCTGACCGTCTGCCCGGTTGGAAAAGTTCAACCCCCATTGCCGGGTCTGCGGGTTGTAGAGGCGCAACGACAGCCCCTCGAAATGGCCGGCCGGCCCATCGGCCACCAGCTCGACCAGATTGGCCGCGCCGCCCCAGACCGGCCGGACGGTCGTCGTGCCGTCATAATCGACCCAGGTCTGCGACCCGGTCAGCGGGCGAAGGCGGCGCGTCAAATGCGTCTTCCACACGCCAATCTCGAAGTCGAAATCGTGTTCGCCCGCGGTCGGCGCCGCCGCGGTCACCGCCGGCGGCCGCACATCGGATTCGCCGGTGGCATCCGCAGGTGGCACATAACCCTGCGTCGCGACGCAGAGCATCGCGGCGACACCTATTCCCACCTTCGACATCGACCTCTCCTCGCTGATCACGCCACCGAATCCGCTCTCGCTCGGCGTTTATCCCTGACATCATGGGAGAAATTATGCCGGATGCCCAGATGCCTATGGCTGCCAAACCAGCTCCCGTCAGCGCAGTGGGCGCCTGAACTTGTAGATGAACTGATCGGTGTGCCCGCGGATGGCCGCGTTGAACGGGCCGGCGGTATGCGGATCGGCGGGATTGGCGAGCAGGTCGCTGCTCCCAACGAATTCGAAGCCGGCGCCTTCGACTTCACGCCGCACCGTGGATGGCTCGATACGATGCAGCGTGTCGGTGACATTGGCCGGCGATCCCGTCGCGGCGACATGATCGAGCACGATATAGACACCGCCGGGCTTGAGCGCGGCATACACCGCGCGGTTGAACGCCTTCATGTCGACGGGGCCCATGAAGGAGTCGTGGAGATCGTGATAGTTTTGCGAAATCCAGTACAGGTCGAGCTTCTCTGGATAGCGCGCCACGTCGATCGCCGATCCCGCCGTCACCGAGACGTTGGGATGCGTCACGATATAGGCCTGGATATCGGCAATCCCTTTGACGATATTTTCATATTGGAAAAGGCTGGCCGGCACGCTCGCATATACATGCCCCTGCGCGCCCACGACCCCGCAAAACAGCCGGGTGAAATAGCCATTGCCCGCGGCATAGTCCGCTACCCGATCGCCAGGCTTGACCCCGGCAAAGGCGAGCACCTCTCCTGGCTTGCGGTTCGCGTCGCGGTCGACATCGGCCGCCGGGCGCGCAGGGTCGGCGACCGCTGTAGCGATATAGGCCGGCGGCCCGCCACCTTCACGTGCGTCGACCGCAGCAGCGGAAGCGATCATCACCGCGAGTCCGGCGGCGAATCCAATTCGCCGAACAACTTGCACCAACATCCGGAAATTCTCCGATCGATTGTCTTCGAGTATCTCGCCCAAGCCTCTATGCCGCCGGCGCATCGGAATTGAGGGCCGGTCGGGACAAAATTGGTTGGTCCACTTGGCCAAGTCCGGCAAAAGGCTGCAATGAATCCATTGTTTGAGCTGCGGCTCGAACGTGTCGGTGACGGCACGCGCAATTCGGCCCGCAGCATCTACGCGCAATTGAAGACCGCGATCGTCGAGGGCCGGCTCGCGCTGGGCGCGCGGCTGCCAGGCACCCGGCAATCGAGCGAGTTTTTCGGTGTTTCGCGCAATACAGCGACCGACATTTACGAACGGCTGATCAACGATGGCTATGCGATCAGCCGGCTGGGCTCGGGAACCTATGTCGTCGACGCCTTGCCGCAGGCGGTCCCCTCCGACCAGGACGAGGATATCCCGACCGACGATCCGAGGCTCAACGGCTTCTGGCTAAGCGAGGAGACCCGCGCGGCAATCGGATTTTGGCGCGACCAACCCGCCACCGGCAAGCGTGCCAGCAAGGGCATCGCCGTGGATTTTCGTCCTGCGATGATCGACACACGGCTCTTCCCGATGGATCTGTTCCGACAAATCAGCGTCAAGCAACTGCGGCAGCTCGAGACCCAGCCGCCGAGCTTCAAGAGCGCGCAAGGCAACCAGGGAAACTTCCGGCTTCGCGAAGCCATCGTCCGCCACATCGCGCTGACCCGGGCGGTGCCATGCCGACCGCAGGACGCGCTCGTCACGTCGGGCGCACAACAGGCGTTCGATATCCTGGCCCGGACGCTGGTCACGCCGGGCAAGACCGTCGTGGCGATCGAAGATCCCGGCTATCCGCCGATGCGCGTTGCGTTTGCCGCGGCCGGCGCGACGATCGTTCCGGTCGAGGTCGATGACGAAGGGCTGGTCGTCGATCAGCTGCCGGCGAACACCAACATCATCTGCGTCTGCCCGTCGCATCAATTCCCGATCGGCGTGACGATGTCGGCACAGCGCCGCACGGATCTGGTGGCGTTTGCACGCGCCAATGGCGCGGTAATTGTCGAGGACGACTACGATGGCGAATTCCGCTACGAAGGCAGCCCGCTCGAGGCGCTGAGGACCGCCGATGCCGCCGACCTCGTCTTCTATGTCGGCACCTTTTCGAAATGCATGCTGCCCTCGCTGCGGCTGGGCTTCATCGTCGCGCCTCCCTGGGCGATGCAGACTCTCATCGCAGCCAAGAACTGTCTCGATTGGCATTGCCCGATACCTACCCAGTTGGGTGTCTCAGGGTTCATTGCCGAAGGGCACCTGACACGCCACGTGCGCAAGATGCGCGGCGTGTACGACCGCCGGCGGCGACTGATCATGTCATTCCTGACCGAGCATCTCGGCGAATGGCTCGACCCCATCCCGCCACCCTACGGCATGCACATCGCGGCGCTGGCGCGCGATGCCACCGATATGGAAGCGGTGACCGCCAGTCTGTTGACGAGCGACGTCAAGATGCACACTCTCGACCGCTATCACCTTGGGCAGCCCAAGCGGCGCGGGATCGTGCTTGGCTATGGCGTGGTCGACCTTCCCGAGATCGAGCGCGGGCTGTCGCTCCTGCATAACGCGCTGCTCCGGTCGCACTAGGCGCTAGCAGCGACAAGGCCGATCGCGACAAGCGGCCCAGCGCACTTTCCCGCAAACCGCACTGGACATCGTCGCGCGGGCCTCGCGAGCCTTCACTCATCCCATTCGATTTCATCGCGAATATCTTGACACAGACGCAATGTCTTGGTGGTGTGCCACCTTTATACGACACCCCTCCCAACTGCGGAAAGGCCAGTATGCGCGCGATGAATGCCGTCACCCTCCTTGTCCTGAGCCTGGCCTTCTCGGTGCCGGCGCACGCCGACACGATGCGCCTCAAGGTCGGCGAGCCGCTCGCCCGTTTCGCCAAGCTGCGTCCCGGTGTGCATCGCTACGTGCGCTATATGGTCGGCGCGGATGGCAGTCGAAAAGCGATCGATATCTGGCAGCGCACGGTCAGCTTCGGCCCCGACGCGCAAGGCCGGCCCAACGCATTGCACATCGCGCAGCGCTGGGATCGAGCCGATGGCAGCAGGGTGTTGATCCAGGACAGCTGGTTCGACGCACGCACCTTCACGCCGAGCACCCACGTCCGTCACACCGTACAGGACGGCAAGGACGACTATGCCGGGTACCGGTTCGACACCGCTCAGGTGGTCGGCATGGCGGACCTCGCCAATAACAGCCGCAAGGACTTCGTCATGGCGCTGCCCGAGCCGTCGTACAATTTCGAAACCGACATGGAGTTGTTTCAGACCCTTCCGATGGCGAACGGACGGACGTTCAACATGCCCTTCTACGATGCCGGTATCGGTCAGCCCGGCCGCTATAATTTCGTCGTGGCGGGGTCGGAGACAATCCCCGGGCCCGATGGGCGTCCGATCGACTGCTGGCTGGTCACCGCCGATTACAACAAGGACAAGATCGGCGCGCGTTTCTGGTTCGCCAAGTCGAACCAGCTGCTGATCCATGAAGAGTCGCCGATGGATGGCGGCGCGACCCTGGTCAAAACATTGCTCCCGCAGGAGGCAGGAGACGCAAAGTCCTAACCGCACCAATACCCGCGATATCGAGGCGAGCTGCTCGTCGATTGAACGAGTCCGCTTGGTGACAACATCGCGGGTATGCGTCGGGGAAGAAGAGCCATAACCGCTTGGCATAAGCGCCGAATCGAATGCTTGCCCGGCGCGGTTTTCTGTTTCTAGCCTGTGCACATGACGCTGCATCCCGCCTGGCTGGCCTCCGCGCTGCTCGCTTTTTCCCTAGCCGGTGCGCCGGCACTTGGCGGGCCATCCTCTCCAAGCTCCGGCGACAGCCGGCCGGCCGACGCGCTGGCCGCCAACCTCGCGCTGCCGTTCGCCAGCGATCTTACCGGCGCTCGCCAGGCCCGGGTGTTCGCCTGGATCGAGGATGAAGCCGGTTCACGCAATGTCTGGGTAGCCGGACCGGGTGTCCCGGCTCACGCGCGCACCGCCTTTACCGGCGACGACGGCGTCGAGCTGTCCGAGCCGCAGCTGAGCCAGGACGGTCGCCGACTGCTGTTCGTACGCGGCGGCGACGCCGAGTTTCCCGAAGCGAACACCCCCAATACCGGGATCGCGCTCGAAGTGCCCGAGCAGACGCTGTTCGTCGCCGACGTCGCGGGAGGCCAGGCGCCGGTCAAGATCGGGCTCGGCCATGGTGCGGCGTTCGACCCGGACGGCACGCGCATCGCTTTTACGCGCAAGGGTGAGATCTGGCTGTGGAGCGGCGACGCCGCGGCGCGTCGGCTCGCCACTGTTGCGGGCTCGGTGGAGGATTTGCAATGGTCACCGGACGGCGGGCAAGTGCTGTTCACCGAACAGCGCAAGGGCCACAGCTTTATCGGCCTGCTCGACGCCGAGCGACGCTCGCTCCGCTATCTCGGGCCGACTTTGGGTCAATCGAGCGATCCGATCTTCTCGCCCGACGGCCGGCAAGTCGCATTCCTGCAGTTCCGCGATCCGCCTGCGGACGTGCCCGACAGCACCGCCTCGTTCTGGTCGGTGCGCGTAGCGGACGTGGCAAGCGGCGCCGTCCGCACGATCTGGTCGGCGCCCGGCGGCGAAGGTGGGCAATTCGCGGGGACGCGCAGGCGCAATCTATTCTGGACCGCGTCTGGCCATCTGCTGTTCCCATGGGAACACACCGGCTGGATGCACATCTATGCATTACCGGTTGCGACCGGCGGCACGCCGCGCGACCTGACGCCGGACGCCAACGAGGTCGAGACCTTCACCCCGACACCGGACGGCAAGGCGATCGTCTATTCCGCCAATGCCGGCAATCTCGACACACGCCAACTCTGGCGCACGGCAATTGAGGGTGGCAAGCCGGCTCGGCTGACGCAGGATGACACCTTCGTTTTTCGCCCGGTGTTCGGCGGCGACCGGTTGGCGGCTACAGCGACCGATGCCCAGCGTCCGGCGCACGTGGTGCTCGTCGAAGGCATGAAACCGCTAGGCCCGGTGGCGATCGCGTCCTCCTATTCCACGCCGGAGACGATCGTCTTCACCGCCACGGACGGCATGAAGGTCCATGGCCAAGTGTTTCGCGGCAAGGGCCCCGGTCCCCACCCTGCCCTGATCTTCGTCCATGGCGGACCGCGCCGCCAGATGCTGCCGGCATTCAACCCGATGCATTATTATTCAAACGCTTATGTCCGCAATCAGCAGTTCGCCGCGCTGGGCTATACGGTGCTGTCGGTCAATTATCGCAGCGGCACCAATTATGGCCGTGCATTCCGCGAAGCGCCCGAAACCGGGCGTGACGGCGCCTCGGAATATCGTGACGTGCTGGCCGGCGGGCGCTGGTTGGCGAAGCAGCCGGACGTCGATCCCAAGAGGATCGGCATCTGGGGCGGAAGCTGGGGTGGCTATCTCACCGCGCTGGCGCTGGCGCGCGACAGCGACCTGTTCGCCGCGGGTGCCGATTTTCACGGTGTTCACACGCTAGTCCGTTCGGGCGATCCATCGCTGTCGCCCGACGCCGAGATCAAGGCACGCGAGCTGCAATGGCAGTCGTCGCCGATGGGATCGATCACGCGCTGGCGCTCGCCGGTGCTCATCGTCCATGGCGACGACGACAAGAATGTCGACCATGACCAGTCGCTGCTGCTCGCCCGCGAATTGACCGCGCGCGGCGTGCCGTTCGAGGAATTGAGCCTGCCCAACGAGCGGCACGAATTCTTCCGCTACGGCGACTGGCTGGCGAGCTATCGCACGACCGAGGCGTTCTTCGCGCGGACGCTGAAGGGCAGGAAGTAGAGGGGCTGACAAGAACTCCTCCCGTTCTGGGGAGGATTTTTATCGCTTCGCAGGCGCTATCGTCGTCCGTGTCACCGCATGCGCATCGACCGCGGCCTTGCTGAACCATAGAGGCTGCGTGTTGGCCGTCAGCCAATCCTGATGCCAATCCCGATAATGCGGCGAACGTGGGTCGCCGGATTGGCCCGGCAGCAGCAGAACGCGCGAGTTATCCCAGGCGCCGACGTCCGCCACGAGCAGATAGCTCGCGCCGTGCATGACGTTGAAGGTCTTGCGCCCCAGGTTCACGCCGCGCGCCATGACGGTGTAGCCGTCGCCGCCCGACCGACCGCCATCGATCCTGGGGAAAGCGGCGGCGATCGCCGGCGAGGCCGATAGCGGGTGCGCGATCGATACCTGATGCAGGTCGCCCCAGCGCCATTGCGCGGGATCGGGGCCGGCAAGCTTCACCGCTTTGGCCCATCCCGCCGCCAACGCCTTGTCGAGCAATGCGTCACGCGCCGCGACGGGATCGGGGCCGAGATAATGGTCGGGATTGGCCAGCAGGCGCAGCATCTCCGACAGGTTCATCGTCTTGAGAAGATCGCGCGCCGCCTTGGGAATGACGAGATCGCGGAACGCCGAAGACAGTTCCGGCATGATCTGTTCGTACAGCAACGCCGCCGCGCTATCCGCCGCGATACCGCAATCCCATTGCCGCAACAGCGCAGCCGCCGGCGCCGCTTCGGGCGACAGGGTCGCGGGCAACAGTTTCGCCAGCGCGCGCGCCGGGAGCGATTGCACGTCATGCTGGAGCGCGACGCTGTCCTCGACGCGGTGTTTAGGCTGGCTGCTCAGCACCTCGGCAATGCGATCGAAGCGATAGGAATCGCTCCAGCTGAAGCTGATCTTGCGATCCTGGTATGGGTAGTCGGACGGCAGGTTCATCTGGTTGGCCGAGGCGAACCAGCCTGCTTTGGGGTTATAGCTGCTGGGCATTTCCTCGACTTTAAGGATTCCCGTCCAGTCGTAGCTGCCGTCGCCCGGTGCAGGAAACAAACCGTCATGCTTGGGCCGCTTGGGGGTGAACCCGCTCGCCTGCCATCCGGTATTGCCATGCACGTCGGCGTAATGATGATTGGTCGGCGAGACGTGGATCTTGAGCGCCTGACGCAGCGACTCCCAATCGTGCGCCAGGTTGATCGCGATGATCGCGAACCGCATGTTCGCGCCGGGCAACAGCGCCACGCTGGCCTGGACGACGGCGCGGTGGCGCGCCGGGTCCTGCGAGATGACGGGCCGGCCTTGCGAATAGCGCAAGGTCACACGCTCGGAGGGTCCGTCCTTGACCGCGATCTCCTCCTCGACCGTCTCGAAGCGCTTCCACTGGCCGTTATGCCAATATTGCTCGGGATCGTCCTCGCGCGTCTTGAGGATGAACAAGTCGGTCTGGTCGATATGGAAGTTGGTCCGGCCGAACGCGAAGCGGTCGGTATGGCCTTGCATGATCCCGGGCAGTCCGGGATCGCCGCCGCCGATCACGTCGAGGCCGGGGGCCGTAAGGTGCGCGATGTGCCGCGGGCTGAGCCCGCCGATCCCGAGATGCGGATCGTTGGCCAGGATCGGGCGGCCGGTCGCGGTGCGGCTGCCGGCGACGGTCCAGGCGTTGCTGCCTTGCGCAATGCGATCGATGCGGTCGAGGTCGCGGTCATAGGCCGCGATCTTCTGGCCGAACGGCAGTGGCGTCGATCCTTCGAGCAGGATGCCGAGATCGGCATCGCTGACCGCCGCGCAATCGAGCCCGTCGGGTACGGTGAATTGCCACGCCGGGCGCAGCGGATCCATGAACCGGTCGAATTCGAGCAGCCCGCGCGCCTGGAGCTGAGCGTGGCGCACTTCGTCATCGGCATCCCCGATCCCGCCGCCGCGCATGCGGACGAGATCGCGCACATCCCAGCGCAGCGGTGTGATGCCCAATATGCCATATTCGAGTGGCAACTGGCTGGCATCGGCCTCGAGCTCGTCGATCCGCGCGTTGATCCCCGCGACATAACCGCGCGCGCAATCGAGCACCTCGGGTGGCAGCGACCTGAGTTCGGCGTCCACATCGCCGCGATAGAGGAACAGCCGCGCCGCGCTATCGGCAGACACGAAGCGCGAGCCGAACACCTCCGCCATGCGTCCCAGCTCGCGGCGATAGTCCCAATCGATCTGGAACATCCGGTCGCGCGCGACGACATACCCCTGGCCGAAATACGCGTCGTGCTTGGATTTGGCGCGAATGTGCGGGACGCCCATCGCATCCTCGAGGATCTCGATCAGCGCGCGCGCACCGGCCAGGCGGACAGTGCGGCCGCGCCCAGGTCTGGGCTTACTCACCTCGCGCGCCATGCTCGCACCGGGCAGAGCGAGCATCGCGACCGAGGTCAACAGGAACGCGCGACGCTGAATCATCAAGGGCCCCAATCGTCATCACCCAATCGTCATCACCATGAATCGAGACCCTATCGCAGCCGGTTGGGCAAAAGTGCATAGCAAGCCGGGTATCGCCTATAGCCATGAGTTATCGACGCCTCTGCGAATGCGACTCCGTGCCGCGCCGGCGAACCCTATTCCCTCAGGCTATACCCAAGCAAAATCATAGTAACCCCGCTTCTATTGACCCCCTTTAGGCGCCCTGTAACCTCCCGTCTCGGAAGTGACATGTTTCCGCAACACAGCGGGCGGTCGCCCTTCCAAAAAGGCAGGGGTGACAGGAGGACAAGCCGATCGGCCCTTCCGGTACATCCCGCCGACAAATGCAGGTGGGACACATGGGCTGATCGACAGCCACATGGTCCAAGCTACGAAATCGGGTCTCGACGCGCCACGCACGTCGGAGGAGTTCCTCCAAATGGGCCCGATCGCAAGCCAAAGGGGTTGTTTGAATGTCTATTTTCGGGCGTATTAATCCGCGGATCGACCGCCGTTACGCGGCGGGTCTGGCCATGACGGCGCTGGCCATCGTCCATAGCGCGCCGGCCTTCGCGCAAGCGAGCCCGGCCGCGCCGCAGGACGCGGCGGCGGCGCCGCAGGATGCGCAACCGACGCCGGATGATGGCAAGGAGATCATCGTCACGGGTTCGCGCGTGGCGCGCAGCGGATTCTCGGCACCGACCCCGCTTACCGTGCTGTCGACGGCCGAAATCCAGAACCAGTCGCCATCGAACAATCTGGCGGACTTCATCAACCAGCAGCCGGCGCTCGCCGGGTCGACCCGCCCCGCCAACTCGCGCCTCAACCTTTCCAGCGGCCAGGCGGGCATCAACGCGCTCAACCTCCGCAACCTCGGTGAGATCCGTACACTGGTGCTGATCGATGGGCGGCGATCGGTCGGTTCGACCATCACCGGGCTGGTCGACGTCAACACGATCCCGCAGTCGCTGGTGAAGAGCGTCGAGATCGTGACCGGCGGCGCCTCGGCCGCTTATGGCTCGGACGCGGTCGCCGGCGTCGTCAACTTCATCCTCGACAAGAAGTTCACCGGGATCAAGCTCACCGCCGACAATGGTGTCACCACCTATGGCGACGGCTTCAACTATTCGGCAGGCATCACGGCGGGCACGTCGTTCGCCGGCGGACGCGGGCACATCCTGTTCAACGCGGAGATCGCGCATCGCGACGGCATCTTCACCGTCGACCGTGACTGGAACGCGACGGGTTATGTTCGCATCCAGGATCCGAACTGGGTGGCGGCGACGTTCAACCCGGACGGCACGCTTAAGACGCCGGCCAGCCCAACGCCACGCTACCTGATCCGCCGGCAGGTCGGTGCCGCCAACTCCACGCCCGGTGGCCTGATCACGGGGTCGACCGGTGGCACCTCGCTCCGCGGCGTGTATTTCGGTCAGGGCGGGGCACCGGCCAATTTCCAGTTCGGCGCGCTGAGTTACCCGACCACCGGCACGCCGTCACTGACCCAGGGCGGCGACTGGCAAGTCAACGATTCAGGTCGCCGCATCGGCCTGGATCCGCAGGACGACCGTCACGGCGTTTACGGTCGCCTCAGCTACGAGGTCACCCCGGGGATCGAGTTGTTCGCCGAGGGCTCGTACAATTGGCAGCATATCCTGTTCAACGCCGGCCCGAACCTCGCGACCGGCATCTCGATCGCGGCAACCAACTGCAACGTCGTGCCGACGCCGACCACCTGCAACGCCTATCTCTTGCAGCAGCTCGGCGCCGCCCGCCTCACCGGCGTGACCAGCGTGACGGTGGCGACGACGGCCGCCGACCTGCCGTTTCGAGCTGCTGACAATCGACGCAAGGTTCAGCGCTACGTGATCGGCGCCGAGGGTTCGTTCAACGCGTTCGGCAAATCGGCGCACTGGGACGTCTATGCCCAATATGGCCGTGCCGACCTGCGTGAACAGCTGCGCAACATCATGAACACCGCGCGTATGAACAACGCCACTGCCGCCGTGTTCACGCCTGCGGGCAACCCCAAATATGCGGCCGGGTCGATCCAGTGCCTGATCAACGTCGACGCCAGCACGACCAACGACGATCCGAATTGCGTGCCGCTCAACCGGCTGGGCGTCGGCGTCGCCGATCCGGCCGCAATCGCCTATGTGCTGGGCAATCCCTATCGCGACGAGGTCGCCGAGCAGAAGGTCGCGGGCGCCAACCTGGCGTTGACGCCATTCTCCACCTGGGCAGGCGATGTCAGTCTCGCGGTGGGCGGCGAATGGCGCGAGGAAAAGATCAGCGGCTCGGTCCCCTCACAGTTCCAGCCCGTCGTGACACCGAATCCCGGCGGCGGTATTACCACCGCGAATGCCTGGTCAGTGGGCAATTACCTGCCGACCAACGGCAAATATAACGTCAAGGAAGCCTATCTCGAAACGGTCGTTCCGCTCGGTCTGGGCCTCGAATTCAACGGCGCGGTGCGCGCGACCGATTATTCGACCTCGGGTTACGTGACGACGTGGAAGCTCGGTGCGACCTGGCAGCCGATCCCGGACATCCGCCTGCGCATCACGCGCTCGCGCGACATCCGGGCACCTAACCTCAACGAATTGTACGCCGCGGGCTCGTCGAACAGCGATTCCGTCAGCAATCCGTTCGGCGCGGGAAGCGGGCCCAATGGCGGCAGTTACGGGACCAGCATCTCCTATTCGGCATTGGCTCTGGGCAACCCGAACCTGCGCCCCGAAAAATCGAACCAATGGAATATCGGCGCGGTCCTGTCGCCGCGCTTCCTGCCCGGTTTCAACTTCTCGGCCGACTATTTCCGCATCGATATGCGCGATGCGATCGATACGCTGAGCGCGCAGGAGATCATCAATCGCTGCAAGGACGGCCGGCCGGAATATTGCGCCTCCATTACGCAAGATCCGAACAACGCGACACGCATCCTGATCCGTACCCAGCCGTTCAACTTTGCACGCAAGCTGGTTCGCGGCATCGATTTCGAAGGTTCGTATCGCGTTCCGCTCGACAACCTGTTCAAGAACGCTTCCACCTTCACCCTGCGGGGCACGGCGACGCGCTATATCGAGAACATCAGCGATCCCGGCATTCCGGGCAATGTCGTGGTCAGCACGGTCGGAGCCAATGGCGGTCAGGGCAGCACGCCGACATGGATCTTCCGCTTCAGTGCAACGCTCGACATGCCGACGACCTCGGTAACGGCGGTCGCTCGTGGAGTGAGCTCCGGTCTATATACCGCCAACGGCATGGTGTGCACGACGAACTGCCCGGCCAACCAGACCACGACCTCGGTCTATCAGACCTATGACGAAAACCATGTCTCGGGCTTGTTCTACTTCGATCTCAACCTGGCGCAGAAGATCAAAATCAACAACCAGTCCGATGCACAATTCTTCGTCAACGTGACCAACGTGTTCAATCGCTGGCCACTGCTGGTCCCCGAAACGGGCCTCGCTGCGAACAGCACCTATTCGGACATGCTGGGTCGCACGTTCCGCGTCGGCGTCCGCATCCAGCTACGCTAACAACAGAGTCCCTCCCCGGGGCGTCGTGCGGAGAAATCCGCGCGGCGCCCCTCCCTTTTTGGGGAGCGGTTTTGCAATCCATAGCTTTAGGGAATAGGCACGCAAAACCGCGCCAATCCCATGTCGTTAGCGTCACTTTCCGGTGCTGCGATGCCACGACCTAATAGACTGGCGCGCGATCACCCGGCGTTTCGGCGCGGCTATCAAGAGGGCCAAGACATGAACCTGCGCCAGCTCGAAGTCTTCCACGCTGTCTATCTGCACGGCACCGTCAGCGCCGCGGCGCGCTCGCTCAATGTCTCGCAACCCTCTGTCACCAAGGTGCTCCGGCACGCCGAAGATTCGATCGGTCTGCCACTGTTCGAGCGCGCCCGCGGCCGACTGATCCCTACACAGGACGCCCGCGCGCTGTTCGGCGAAGTGTCGGAAATCCAGGACCGCGTGCGGTCGCTGCGCCAGGCGTGCCACAATATGCGGCTCGGCCGGGGCAGCCTGTTGCGCATCTCCGCGCTTCCCTCGCTCGGCCTTGGCGCCATTCCCGACGCCGTTGCGGAGTTCCTGCGCGGGCATGAGGACATCTTGTTCGACCTGCAGACGTTGCATCATGACGAGATGGTGCGCAAATTGTACGAGCGCGAGACGGATATCGCGATCAGCTACGAAGTGCCGCCTGCCGCGCCCGTGGGGCATCAGGTAATCGGCGAAGGCGAACTGGTCGTGCTCTATCGCGAGCAGGATTTCCCGGACGCACCGTCACGCATCCATCTTACCGATTTGCGTGAGCACAAATTCATCAGCCCGGTCCAGTCGGGGCCGATCGGGCGCATGTTGTCGAGCGAACTCAACCAATTGGGCGTGGTGCTCGACGAAGTGGTGTCGGCGCGCACTTACTATGTCGCCGCCGCGTTGGTCCGCGCCGGCGTCGGCATGGCGATCGTCGACAATTTCACCGCGCAGGCATCGGTAGCAACGGGGCTGGCGTCGCGCCCGCTCCAGCCGGCGATCACCTTCGACATCAACGCGGTCTATATGCAGGACCGCCCGCCAACCCATACCGCCTCCGAGTTTCTCGACCTTCTGGCGGACGTGATCGATAAGCTATAGCCTTACGCTATAGGGGCCGTGGTGTTAAATATTGGGGCTCGTCCGGGCGCGGCGATACAGTTTGGCTTCCCTGGAAATTTGCAGCCGAACCGACATGATCGCCACGCCTTACCTTCTGTATCTCGGTCACTCGAACGACCATGCCGGTATCAAGACGTCGCGCGGGCTGGCCGTGTTCCGGCCGGAAGTGTGCGTCGGTGAATTCCGCCACGACGATTGCAAGCTCACGCTCGACTTGCCGCGGATGGATTTTGCGACCGCGGTTGCGGCCGGCGCCAGGACGCTGATCCTGGGCGTCGCCAATGCCGGCGGCACGCTGGGTGAGGACATGGTCGCCGACGCGATCGCCGCGATGGAAGCGGGGCTGGATATCGCGTCGGGCCTCCACCAGCGGCTGAAAGACGAGCCGCGGCTGGTCGAGGCGGCGAGCCTGCTCGGTCGCGCACTGCACGACGTGCGCGACCCGCAGCCGGGCATTCCGGTCGGCAACGGCAAGCCGCGCGAGGGCAATCGCCTGCTGACCGTCGGCACCGATTGTTCGGTCGGCAAGATGTACACCACCTTGTGCGTGACGCGCGGGCTCGTCGAGCGCGGCGTCAAGGCGGATTTCCGCGCCACCGGCCAGACCGGCATCCTTGTGGCGGGAAGCGGCGTTCCGCTCGATGCGGTGATCGCCGATTTCATCTCGGGTGCGATCGAGCAATTGTCGCCCGCTCGGGCCGATGGTGGCTGGGACCTGATCGAGGGCCAGGGATCCTTGTTCCACCCGTCCTTCGCCGGGGTCTCTACCGGCCTGCTGCACGGCGCCCAACCGGATGCGATCGTGATGTGCCACGACCCGGTGCGCAAGCACATGCGCGGGCTGCCGCATTTCGGCCTGCCCGGGCTCGCCGAGTGCCTGGAAGCCAATCTGCAAGTCGCCCGGCTGACCAATCCCAAGGTGCGGGCAGTCGGCATCGCACTCAACACCTCCGCCATGCCCGAGGATGAGGCACGCGCGCTCTGTGCGCGGACCGCCGACGAACTCTCCCTGCCCTGTTCCGATCCGTTCCGTTTCGGGGTCGATGCCATCCTCGACACATTGCTCAGTGAGCCCGCCCGCGCCGGCGCCAGACAAGTCGCCTGATTGCCGCCATGCGCCGCACGATATCAATCCAGCCCGAGACCTTTCCGCTCAGCACGCCGTTCCGCATCTCGCGGGGGACCAAGACCGCCGCCGAGGTCGTGACCGTGCGGATCGAACAGGACGGCGTGGCCGGACGCGGCGAATGCGTTCCCTATCCGCGCTATGGCGAGACGGTCGACAGCACGATCGCCGCGATCAGCGCCGTGCGCGACGCGCTCGAAAGCGGTGTCGGACGTGACGAACTGTTGCGGCTGATGCCGGCAGGCGCCGCGCGCAACGCCGTGGATTGCGCGTTATGGGATCTGGAGGCGCGGCTCGCGGGCAGCGACGTCGCCACGATGATCGGGTTGAAGCAACCGATCGGCCCGATCGCGACGGCCATGACCGTCGGACTCGACACGCCCGACCGCATGCGCGTGGCGGCGGCGGCGCTGGCCGATGTGCCGCTGATCAAGGTCAAGGTCGACCGCAGCGATCCCGCCGCGCAACTGCGCGCCGTCCGCGACACCGCGCCCCTGCCTCGCCTGATCGTCGATCCCAACGAGAGCTGGACGATCGGCGAGGTGAGCTCGCTTCAGCAATTGCTGATCGAGCTGAGGGTCGACCTGCTCGAGCAACCGCTGCCGGCAGCGGACGATACCGCGTTGGCTGGGTTCGTCTCGGCGATTCCCATCGCCGCCGATGAATCGGTGCATGAAGCATCGAATCTCGCGGCGTTGCCCGACGGCTATGCCGTGGTGAACATCAAGCTCGACAAGGCCGGCGGCCTGACCGCCGCGCTCGACCTGGCGCAGGAAGCGCGCCGGCGCGGGCTGGGCGTGATGACTGGCTGCATGATCTGCTCTTCGCTGTCGATCGCGCCAGCCCTGATGGTCACCGTCGACAGCATTTTCGCCGATCTCGATGGGCCCTTATGGCTGGCGAATGATCGGGAAGGCGGAGTCGAATGCGTCGGCGGGATGCTGAGCGCGCCACGGCGGGGATTTTGGGGCGACAGCTAGAGGCGCGCGCGATCAAGTCTGAAAAGGTGGCTATTATCGCTACGGCAGCGATGCACCTAGAATAGTTTTCGGTCGATCCATCACCGTACCCCCACGGCAGATGCCGCAGAAGGCGCGACAGTGTGCCACTCATTCCGAACTAAAGCGTTGTCCCTTCCATGCCGGTCAAGGGAGAAGGTCATGTTCAATGTACTTGTCATCGACGACTCGCTCACTGTGAGGGCGATCATCGAGCAATTACTGGAAGGCGAGAAAGATTTCCGGGTCGTGGGATCCGCCGATAGCGTGGTTGCGGCGCGAGAGATGATCGAGAAGTTCGTGCCGAGCGTCATCATACTTGACCTTGCTATGCCAGGTGTTGACGGCTTCACCTTCCTCGATGAGCTGGCTGGCCATCCGCACGCACCCGTACTTGTGGTATCGTCGCACACAACATGGGGATCGGCCGCCGAGACCGAGGCGATCGAGCGCGGCGCCAAGGCGTGCTTCGACAAGGCTCAGTTGGTACGCCACGGAAAGAGCTTCGTCGCGTTGGTCAGGAAAGCAGTGAGCAGCACGGCAACATTGGATAGAGCGTAGCGAACCCCAGCCCTCCGGGCGTCGTTGATCACAAGGAACGGTGGCTCGGATCGGCGGCCATGGAATTATGGTGACCGCTGCAACAACTCCGGAATTTAGCTTCGGGGTTGATGCGCCCGTCCCCGTAAACCCCAGTCGACCTACTTCACGCGGGTCAGATAGGCCTTGAAGACGGCAGCCCAAGTGCGCCCGCCGTCCTGCGAGTAAAAGATTTCATAGCGGTGCGAATCTGCCGTGATGTCCGACCAAACCCCACGCACCATGACGCTGCGCCCCTTGTATTTCTGGGTCGCGTAAAACTCACCCCGCCCGTCCTTGAATTCACCAATGCCTGGCGAGTCTACCTCGCCGGTTTCGCTGTCGATATATGACTGGCTCCATTGGCGGGCCTTCGCGTTGTAGAGAAAGACCGTCGCTCCTTGCCAATGTCCGTCCTGGCCATCGACATCGAGCTCCTCGATCCAGCCGCGGCCACCCCAGATCGGCGTAGCGGTCTTGGTGCCGTCGGAAGTGGTGATATGGGTTCCGCCGTCGAACGGATCGAGCACGCGGGTGATGTGCGTGTGCCAGACGCCGCGCGCGAAATCGAAATCATGCGCCCCGTCATGCAGCATCTGAGGCACAGCATTGGTGTCGGCGGCGCGGCCGATGCCGACCGGTAGACCGAACGCGAGGGTCAAGGCTAAACCGAAGGCCAGTGGGGCGCGAATGTTCATCCGTACATCTCCGAGAGCATCATCGCGGCACATGTGATCGGACATGCAATCGGATCGAAGTGCCGGTTGCCGGAAATCTTTCTGGTCCACTCCACCAGGTGCATCACTCAACCGGCACGCCCGCGCGGGTGGAGCGTGGAGAAATTACAACGATGCATGGGCCGCTTCTGATCACGCCCAGCCCGGCGTCCCCTCAGATCAATCTGCCCGCCAATAGTCGAACGCGATCTGTTGCTGCTCGCGGACTACCTTTATCGCCGCCGGCCCCGTCCATAGACCGTCATACCCCAACACGAACGCCCTCGCCCCGCTCCACCAGCCCTGCCCGGGCAGACCGTCCGACTCCCGCACCACCAGCACCGCGAGTTCTGGTTCGCCCGCAGCGATGGCGGCCTCATCGATCATGTCGAGCGTCTTGCACACCGCGCGCATCTTGGGCCGGGTGAAACGATGCCCCAATTGTGCCAGCAGGTGCGAATAGCTGATCGCCTCGCCCGCCTTCGCCGCCTCGATCAGCAGCGCGCGGACGCGGGCGACATCGGCGATCGAATTGGCGGAGCTCTGGTCGATCATGACGCCTTCGGGATGACACGCACCGGTCAATTGGGCTAGTCCGCTGCAACTCGCACCATGTCAGGGGCGTTGCGGAACCTCAATGATCAAGGTCGCGAGCTACAATATCCGCAAAGGGGTCGGCACCGATCGCATCCGCAGCCCGGAGCGGATCATGGCGGTGCTGCACGAAATCGATGCCGATGTGATCGCCTTGCAAGAGGCAGATCGCCGGTTCGGCCGGCGCGCGGCGATCCTGGGACCCGATCATTTGTCCGATCACGGCGCGTGGAAGGCGCTGCCATTCGGATCGCGGCCGTTGTCGAGCGGATGGCATGGCAATGTCCTGCTGGTCCGGCGCGACGTGCAAGTGGTCGATTGCGAGGCGATCCATTTGCCGACGCTGGAGCCGCGCGGCGCGGTGATGGCCGATCTGCGCATCCGCGGCCAGGCGATCCGCGTGGTGGGCATGCATCTCGATCTGTCGGGACTGATGCGGCGGCGCCAGGCCGACGCGATCCTGGCGCATCTCGACGCCAGCACGCAGCAATTGCCGACGGTAATGATGGGCGACCTCAACGAATGGACCCGCGCCTCGGGTTGTCTCAAGGACTTCGGCGCGCGCTTCCACTTCGCGGCGACCGGACCGAGCTTTCACGCGCGACGACCGGTCGGGCGGCTCGACCGCATCATGGCCTCGCCCGACCTCGCGATCACCGATTGCGGTGTGCATGTCAGCCACGCATCGCGCTGGGCATCCGACCATCTGCCGATCTGGGCCAAGGTCGCGACGGCATGACGCGCGAAAAGGAACTGCGCATGGCGCTGGTCTGCTACGGCGGGATCAGCCTGGCGGTCTATATGCACGGCATCACCAAGGAGATCTGGCGCCTGGCCCGCGCCAGCCGCGCTTATCATTCCGGGCAGGCGCCAAGTGTCGAGTCGACCGAACACATTTATTGCGGCCTGTTGAGCGAGATCGAGAAGGAAGCCGAGGTGCGGCTGCGCGTGCTGCCGGATATCATCGCGGGCGCCAGCGCGGGCGGGATCAACGGCGTGTTCCTGGCGCAGGCGATTGCGACCGGGCAGAGCCTGGAGCCCTTGACCCAATTGTGGCTCGACGTCGCCGATATCGAAGCGTTGCTCGATCCGAAGGCAGCCCCGTCGCATCGGTTCGCCAAGGCCTGGGCATTGCCGATCGCCTGGATGGCGCAACGGCGCGGCGCGGTGCGGGTCGACGAATTGGTCGAGGCCGGAGCACGCGCCGAGGTCGAGCGGAAATTGTCGCATTTCGTCCGCTCGCGCTGGTTCGAGCCGCCGTTCGGGGGAGAGCGTTTCACCAATCTGGTGCTCGACGCGCTGGCGGCGATGGCCGCGGGCGGCGGCGACGGGCGATTGCTCCCCGCTGGGCAACCGCTCGACCTGTTCGTCACCGTCACCGATTTCCGCGGCCATCCCGAACGGCTCGAACTCAATTCCCCGCCCGAAGTGCTGGAAACCGAGCATCGCCTGGTCATCCCGTTCACCGACCATGGCACGGGCTGGTTCGCCGATCCCGCCGAGCTCGTCTTCGCGGCACGCGCCACGTCGAGCTTTCCCGGCGCGTTCCCGCCCTTCACCGTTGCCGAGCTCGACAAGGTGCTGGCCGATAGGGAAATGACATGGCCGACGCGCGAAACATTCCTCGAACGCGCGTTGCCGCGGCAATATGCCGTGAATGCGATCGACAGCGCCGTGCTGATCGACGGGTCAGTGCTGGTCAACGCGCCGTTCCGACCGGCGATCGACGCGCTGCGCGAACGCCCGGCGCGGCGCGAGATCGACCGGCGGTTCATCTATATCGACCCCTCGCCCGGCGCCGGTTTCCATTTCGGCACGACCGCGGCGCCCTCGCCGGGCTTTTTCCAGACGATCATCGGCGCGATCTCCGAAATCCCCCGGCAGCAACCGATCCGCGACAATCTCGAGGAAATCCAGGAACGCAGCCAGCGGATCGAGAATATGCGCGCGATCACGCGATCGATCCGACCGGAGGTCGAGACGCAGATCGAAAGCCTGTTCGACTATACGTTGTTCATGGACTCGCCGACCGCGACCCGACTCAAGAACTGGCGCGCCAAGGCGCAGAATGCCGCCGCGGCGAAATCGGGCTACGCTAATGCGGCCTACGGTCATCTCAAGGTGGCGGGCGTCATCGACCTGATCAGTAACCTGCTCCAAGCGGTCGGCGGAGAGCCCGGGGCCGATCGACTGACGCGCATCCGCCAGGCCGTCGAAGCCGCGGTGCAGGCCAGCGACGGCGGACTGACCTTCGCCGGCAAGGCTAGCGAATCGGCGATCCTGTTCCTGCGCTCGTTCGACCTCGGCTTCCGTATCCGCAGGCTGCGGCTAGTCGCCCGCCGGCTCGCCGAGCTGGAAGACGTTCTGTCAGAGGAGCAGCTCACCGCCGCACGCGATGCGATCTACGATGCGCTGGCCGCTTATCTCGAGGCCAAGCGGACGGACACCCATCTCGCCTTGCGCCGCGATGTGCGCAGTTTGTACAATGACGCCGCGCCATTGCTCGAAAAGCTGGCGGCATCGCTCAACCTTAAAGAACTCGACGACGACACCGACGCCAAGCTCGCCGACGCCTTTGCCGGCATGGCGAAGGATGTGAAGCGACCGCTCTTGCTCAGTTATCTCGGCTTTCCGTTTTTCGACGTCGCCACCTTGCCGCTGCTCCAGGGCGAAGGGCTCGACGAATTCGACCCGATCAAGGTCGACCGCATCGCACCGGAAGACGCCACAGCGATTCGCACCGGCGGCGCCGAAGCGACGTTGAAAGGCATCCAGTTCAACAGCTTCGGCGCGTTCTTCAGCCGCGCCTATCGCGAGAACGACTATCTCTGGGGCCGCCTGCACGGCGCCGAACGGATGATCGACATCATCGTGTCGGCGCTCCCGCCGCGGGTGCGGATGAAGCCCGGGCGCGTCGCGACGATCAAGCGCAATGCGTTCCACGCAATCCTGGACGAGGAGGAAGCGCGGCTGACCGCGGTTCCGGGCATGATCGATGCACTCAGGCGGGAAGTCGGCTGAGCTTGCGACCCAGCTCGCTTGGCTTGGCTCGGCTTGAGCGTTGTCCGTCTCAGACGCGCTCTATAGCGTCGTCGCGATGAGCACGTTCCCGACGAGGACAGCGGCCATGACGACCATCAATACGCCCTTGAGCCGCGTATCCGGCCGGCGGCACAGCCGCGCCCCGAAATAGACGAGGATCGCCGCCGCGATCATCGCTACGGCATAAATCATCTCCAGCATCGCGTTCAGGACTCGCTTTCGCTCAGCGCCGGGAAAGCCGGCGCCTCGGCCGGTTCGGGGGCCAGCGCCCTGGCATAAGCGTCGATATCGACATTGCCGCCCGACAAGATGACCAGCATTCCCGCCTCGGCGGCCACCTTGCCCGCGAGCAGCGCCGCCAACCCGACCGCACCGCCCGGCTCGACCACGAGATGCAGTTTCGCCGCGGCCCAGCGCTGCGCCGCTCGAACCTCGGCCTCGCTTACCGCTACGCCCTTGGCATCGCGCCGCGCCAGTACTTCGAAGGTTAACGGCGAGACGACCGGCGTTTGCAGCGCATCACAGGCGGTCGGCGGCGGGTTCGGACCGACCGGCTCGATCCAGCTCGCCTCCAGACTGCGGCGCATATCGTCCCAGCCTTCGGGCTCGACCACGGTGATCCTGGCCTCGGTCAGGCCAAGCGCGATTCCCGCTGCGAGCCCGCCACCGCCGCAGGGAATCACGACGTGCGTAGGTTCGCCCAGCCCGATCGCCTCCATCTGCCGCCGCGCCTCGATCCCGGCGCTGCCCTGGCCTTCGATGATCCAGGGGTCGTCGAAGCTCGGCACCAGCACCGCGCCGCGCGCTTCGGCCAGCTCGGCGGCGATTCGCACCCGGTCCTCGGTCATGCGATCATAGGGAACGACTTCCGCCCCCAGCGCGAGCGTGCCGTCGCGCTTCGCCTTGGGTGCATCCGACGGCATTACGATCGTCGCCGGAATGCCCAACCGCTTCGCCGCCCAGGCGACTCCCTGGGCGTGATTACCCGATGAGAAAGCGACCACGCCTTTCGTGCGCTGATGATCGTCCAATGCGGTCAGCCGATGCCACGCGCCGCGCAGCTTGAACGCGCCGATCGGCTGCAGCGATTCGGCCTTGAAGGCGATCGTCACGCCATTGATTTCGTGAGTGAAAAGCGGCGATGGCGCCAGGATCGCCGTGATCTTCGCCGCTGCGTCCCTGACCCCTGCCCGTGTCGGCTGTCTTACGATCGTCACTT
This sequence comes from Sphingomonas sp. P4_D12, assembly GCF_056401895.1. Taxonomy (NCBI): domain Bacteria; kingdom Pseudomonadati; phylum Pseudomonadota; class Alphaproteobacteria; order Sphingomonadales; family Sphingomonadaceae; genus Sphingomonas; species Sphingomonas sp. P4_D12. Next base: position 124,297 of record NZ_JBFUIL010000003.1, read on the forward strand.
TTCGCCTCCGCTCACCAAATTCGGTTCCAAAAAGTCTTTACTTGGTAACCTTTGGACCTTATCTGCCCGCTTCCCGCTGCCCCATGGGACTTCCAACCGCAAGGCAGCATTTCACCGTACGGCGCAAGCCACTTGGAGGTCCCTTGAGTTGCACAAGCATCATAGCGCGCTGGGGCTAGCGAAAGCCCCTGGTAATTCCGCCCGCGGAATTGCTCTTGATCAGCGGCCGGTTGCTCCGGTCACGCTCATTCGCCCGCATGCGGCAGCCCGCGCCGCCCGATTCTTCGTCGAGAAGTTTCCGGGCCGCTCGATGTATGCCGTCAAAGCGAATCCATCGCCCGAGTTGATCCAGATCCTCTGGGACAACGGCATCACGCATTACGACGTCGCCTCGATCGCCGAGGTGCGGCTGGTGCGGCGCACGTTGCCCGACGCGACCCTGTGCTTCATGCACCCGGTCAAGGCCGAGGAAGCGATCCACGAGGCGTATTTCAAGCACGGCTGCAAGACGTTCAGCCTCGATTCGATCGAGGAACTGGACAAGATCGTCCGCGCCACGCACGGCGCGAGCGACCTGACGTTGTGCGTCCGCCTGCGCGTGTCGTCAGAGCATTCCAAGCTCAGCCTCGCGTCGAAATTCGGCGTGGCGCCGGGCGAATCGAAGGAACTGCTGTTCCAGGCGCGGCAGATCGCCGACGCTTTGGGCATCTGCTTCCATGTCGGCAGCCAGGCGATGACGCCCGCGGCTTATGCCGAGGCGATGGAGCGCGTGCGGCAGGCGATCGTCGAGGCCGGCGTGACCGTCGATGTGGTCGATGTCGGTGGCGGCTTTCCGTCGACCTATCCCGGCATGGAGCCCCCGCCGCTCGAACATTATTTCGAGACGATCCATCGCGCGTTCGAGAGCCTGCCGATTTCCTATTCGGCGGAACTCTGGGCCGAACCGGGTCGCGCGCTGTGCGCCGAGTACAGCTCGATCATCGTGCGCGTCGAAAAGCGCCGCGGCGACGAATTGTACATCAACGACGGTGCCTATGGCGCGCTGTTCGACGCCGCGCACATCGCCTGGCGGTTTCCGGTCACGTTGCTGCGCGAGCCCGACAGCCACGCCAAGGACATGGCGTACAGCTTCTACGGCCCGACCTGCGACGATCTCGACCATATGCGCGGGCCGTTCATGCTGCCGGCGGATGTGCGCGCGGGCGATTATCTCGAGATCGGGATGCTTGGCGCCTATGGCTCGGCGATGCGGACCGCGTTCAATGGCTTCGGATCGGACGAGACGGTGATCGTCGACGACGAGCCGATGGCGTCGCTTTACCTGAGCGAGGACCGCGAGGTCGCGTCGAACGTCGTAAAGCTGTAACGGCGTAAAGCTAACAGCCTTCCTCTCCCCTCCCGCTTGCGGGAGGGGCCGGGGGAGGGCTTGTTATGGAGAGCGCCGTCCACCGATACGCCCTCCCCTAACCCCTCCCGCCAGCGGGAGGGGAATTTTACGGGTTTCCGCGTCCCCATAACGACGGCGGCATGAGAGAACGGAACCGATTCATGAGCGACACCCTGACCAAGACCGCGGCCGCCAACGCGCCGATCAACGACAACCGCAAGGCGGAATTGCTGTCGACGACGGTCAAGCATATCGACATCACATCGTTCGACGCGCGGCCGATCGTCGACGCGATGGCCGACATGAGCTTCACCAGCCGCGACCTCGGCCGCGCGACCAAGATCTACAACCAGATGCTGGCCGACAAGGATTGCACCGTCGTCCTGGTCATCGCCGGCTCGACCTCGGCCGGCGGCTGCATGGACCTCTATGCTGAGCTGATCCGCAACAACATGGTCGACGTGGTCGTCGCGACCGGCGCGACGATCGTCGACATGGATTTCTTCGAAGGTCTTGGCCACAAGCACTATCAAGCGCTTGAAATCCCCGACGATGATACGCTGCGCTCGCTCTATATCGACCGCATCTACGACACCTATATCGACGAAGAGCAACTCCAGGATTGCGACCACACGATCCTGAAGATCGCCGACAGCCTGGAGGCCAAGCCCTATTCGAGCCGCGCCTTCATCCGCGAGATGGGCAAGTATCTCGCCGAGCATGGCAAGAAGGACAACAGCCTGGTCAAGCTCGCCTATGAGCATGACGTGCCGATCTTCTGCCCGGCGTTCGTCGACTCGTCGGCCGGCTTCGGCCTCGTCAAGCACCAGGTCGACCGCGCCAAGGCGGGGCAGCCGTATATGGTGCTCGACGCGATCGCCGATTTCCGCGAGCTTACCGAGATCAAGATCCAGGCGGGAACTACCGGCCTGCTGATGATCGGCGGCGGCGTGCCCAAGAACTTCGTCCAGGACACCGTCGTCTGCGCCGAGATCCTCGGCCACGAGGATGTCGAAGTGCACAAATATGCGGTGCAGATCACGGTTGCCGACGTGCGCGACGGCGCCTGCTCGTCCTCGACGCTGCAAGAGGCGGCCAGCTGGGGCAAGGTCAACACCGGCATCGAGCAGATGGTGTTCGCCGAAGCCGGCTCGGTGATGCCGCTGTTGGCGAGCGACGCCTATCACCGGGGCTTGTGGAAGGACCGGCCGGAGCGTCGTTGGGCGAAGCTTTTCGCGTAAGCGCTGAAGCCTGTCGAGATAACAAAGCGGCGTCCGGTCCATCGGGCGCCGCTTTTCTTTTCTCCTTCTCCCCTTGTGGGAGAAGGAAGGGGCCCACTCGCGCAGCGAGTGGGAAGGATGAGGACAGATCGGATCACCTGCCCTCACCCTTCCGCCGACTTACGTCGGCTCCATCCCTCTCCCAGAGGGAGAGGGAATTAGCATCAATCCTTCGCCCGATAAGCCTCGGGCACGACGAACACCTCGTCGGCGCGGGTATAGCCGCCATCCCGCACCTCCTCGATCAGCACCATCGTATGCGCCCGCGCGCCTTCGCCGAAATATTCGACGAGCAGGTCGGTCGTGCGATGTGCGAGGTCGGCCTTTTGCGCCTTCGAGAGCGCGGCTTCGGGAAGCTTGAAATTCGCGAACGGCATGTCGGCGTCCTTAATTCTGATTGCCGCGCGCCTGGCGGGCGAACTGGTTGAGTTGTTGGAAAGTCTCATCGAACCGGCCTTCGCGCTCGGCATTGCGAAGGAAGGCCACGCGCTGGACCAGTATCTCCGGCGGCGTGGGCTGCTGGGCGAACAATGCCATCACTTCGTCGGCGAATTCGTCGAGCGGTTGATAGCCTTCACGCGATTCCTGCCCGGGGGTCAGCCCCGTCTGCACCGCGGGCGGCGCGAGTTCGATCACCTCGACCTTGCCGTTGAGCGCGTCGCGCATCGCGACGGTGTAGGAATGGATCGCCGCCTTGGTCGCATTGTAGGTCGGCGTATCGACCAGCGGCACGAACGCCAGCCCCGAGGTCACGTTGACGATCGCCGCGTCGGGCTGCGCGACAAGATGATCGATCAGCGCATTGGTCAGCCGGATCGGGCCAAGCAGGTTGGTGGTGATCGTCGCCTCGGCATCCGACAGGTCACGGGCATGATCGAGCGCCTCGAACCGCATGATTCCGGCATTGTTGATCAGCACGTTGAGCGCCGGGAAACTCGCGAGGACGCGCGCCGCGAAGTCGGCTACGCCCTCGGCGCTTTCGACATCGAGCGTCATCGCATGGATATTCGGCCGGCCCGCCGCCGCCGCGTCGAGCGCGTCCTGGCGGCGGCCTGCGATGATGACGACATTGCCGGCGTCGTGGAACCGGTGCGCCAGCGCTTCGCCGATGCCCGACCCGCCGCCGGTGATGAGGATGGTGTTGCCGCTGCTTTTCATCGGATCGCTCCTACCTGGGGTTGATGGCCGCGATGTACGCTCCTACTCTCCACATGAAAGAAGGCACCGAAAAGATTTATACTTACCCGAAAGAGAGTGACGGCATGAACGCCCCTGCCCCCAATCATCTGCCCTGGCCGACCGACATAGATCCGCGCGTCGAGGCGCTGGTCACCGAGGTGATCGGCCGGGTGGCGGACAAATGGACGATGCTGATCCTCGATGTCCTCGCCGAGCGGGGCGAGTTGCGATTCACCCAGGTCGGCCGTGAGGTACCCGGGATCAGCCAGAAGATGCTGACCCAGACGCTGCGCCAGATGGAACGCGACGGGTTGGTCGTGCGCACTGTCCATCCGGTGATCCCGCCACGGGTCGAGTATCGCCTGACCGATCTCGGCTTCTCGCTCGGCGAAGCGTTTTGCGGCGTGTGGATCTGGGCGAAGGACAATCTCGAGCGTATCGACGCCGCGCGCGCGTCCTTCGATTCCCGACGGCCGGGCTGAACGCCGCGCAATCCGTTGCAATATTCTACCGGTTGATGCGGCTTCCCGCTGCAACCAGTCCGGGTGTCGCCGGGCGAAACTATTCGCCTGAGGGATACACCGCTACCCGCCGACATGCTGCTTGCGAATAGCGACCAGTGTCGGTAATTCTCTGGGCTAAGGGGTTTATCGATAGGGGGATTCTTGCGGCGTATTCTTTTCGCTCTTTCGAGCGCGTTGATCCTCGTATCCTGTGGCTCCGACGGGTCGGGCACGGCCGGCACCGGGACACCCACACCATCGCCCAGTCCATCGCCATCGCCCTCTCCGTCCCCATCCCCCTCTCCGACGCCGACGCCGACGCCGACGGCGAGCTATTCGACATTCGACGCGCTTACCGGAGACCAGAACTATCCGACCGGCTGCGTTTCGGCACAATTTCCCGCCGGCCTGCCGACGGTCGGAGCGGCAACGGATTTCGGCAGCGGCCTGCAATTCACCTATACGGCAGCAACGCAGATCCATGCGCTGAGCGGGGACGGAATCTCGGTCAGCTTCGGCCCCGGCGACCATTCTGCGCTGAATTCCACAGCCAATGCTGATGTCTGGATAAAGGGCAGTGAAGACCTCACGCTCGAGGCACTGACCTGGAGCGGCACGCGGATGGCATACAACCGCGTCTCCTATCTGGAGACCAGCAAGGCTGGCGCTCCCATTACCTATGCCTGCATCACCGGGGTACCGACGTTCGCATTCGACGTGCCGACGTCGGGAACGGCGGCTTTCCCAAAGGCAGGGATGGATGCTGGCGCCTTTACTCTGAATGGCGGCACGGTCACTAATTACTCGCTGGCGAAGACGCTCGTCACCTTCCAGGCCGATTTCGCGGGAAAGACGGTGACCGCCACGCTGCACCTGATTGCTACCACTTCGGGACCGAGTCCCCATACCGACGTGGATCTCGGAACGGTGACCGGTAACGGCACGATCAATGCCACGACCGGCCGCTTCTCAGGCACTTGGTCGAGCACGGATCGCGATGCCCATGGCAATTTCGCAGGCAGCTTTTTCGGACCTCAGGCGCAGGAATTCGGGCTTACCTATTCCGTCGAGGGCAAGGATGGGGCCGGGACGCGGATATTCGCGTCCTATGGTGCCATCAATGGATCGCGTTAAGCGGCGATCACTCGTTGTGTGATGTAGCCAAATGATGCAGCTTCGCCCGATACAAGTCGGGGGAAGCTTTTTTCATGCACAGTGAAATCCTGAAGCCGGTCGTCGTCCTGATCGCCTGGACGCTGGTGATGCTCGTCTGGATGATGGCGGTGCGGTTGCCGGCAATGAAGGCCGCCGGGATCGACATGACCAGGTTGAAGGGCGGCAAGGGTAGCGACGCCGACGGCGTGCTTCCTCCCCAGGCGCAATGGAAGGCGCACAATTACAATCATCTGTTCGAGCAACCGACGTGCTTTTACGCGGTATCGTTCGTAATCGCCTTCACCGGCACCGGAGACGGGATCAATGCCTGGATCGCCTGGACCTATGTCGCGCTGCGCATCGCGCACAGCCTGTGGCAAGCGACGGTCAACAAGGTCTCAATCCGCTTTACGATCTTCATGCTGGCGACCTTGTGCCTCATCGCCTTGACCCTGCATGCCGCGATGGCGGTGTTCGGCTGGCACCATGGCTGAGAAATTCGAGCGCCACCGTCAGCCCTGGCGACAGGACGAAATCCAAAAACTCCACACGCTGGCCAAGAAGGGCATGGCGCTGAAGGCGATCGCCAAGGCGCTGACGCGGAGTGAGGAGTCGGTCAAGCAGCGGGCGAAGGAAGACGGCCTGTCGATCGCGAAATTGCGGTGAGATTCTTCTCCCCTCCCGTTTACGCGTGCGAGGTCGGCCATGCCCCCGGCATGGCCTGAAGAGCGCGGGGCGCTCTTCACCTCGCACGGGGTCGGGGGAGGGCTTGTTATTGAGAGCGCCGTCCCCTCAGACACGCCCTCCCTAGCCCCTCCCGCGAGCGGGAGGGGAATTAGCCGAACAACCTCTCGAGGCTGCGATCCAGCGTCACCAGCTGCCACAAGGTCCGGCCGTGCTCCGCCCGACCCGCTTTATGCTCGGCCGCGATGCGCTCGATCACCGGCCCGTCGAACCATTGCAGCAGCCGCGGCGATCGCGCCAAGTCGGCCGCCTGATCGGCCAGCGCGCCGCGGAACCACGCGCTGATCGGGGTCACGAATCCCATTTTCGGCCGATAAAGGATGTCGTCGGGCAGATAGCGCTGCATCGCCTTCTTCATCAGCCACTTGCCCTGGCCGCGCCGCAACCGCATCGACACCGGCAAAGTCGCGGCGAATTCCATCAGCTTATAGTCGAGCAGCGGTTCGCGTGCTTCCAGACTGACGGCCATGCTGGTGCGGTCGACCTTGGTCAGGATGTCGCCGGTCAGCCAATGCTGGATATCGGCATATTGCGCGCGGTCGAGCGCATCGCGCGCCGGCGCGTCGTGCATCGTGGCGATATAGCGATTCTCAGCACGATGGCCGCCGAGCTGGCGCCAGGCCCCGGCGGTGAACAATTTTTCGCGCAACCCGGGTGTAGTCACCCCGACCGAGCGCGCATAGGCAGTTGCGCCATCCTCGGCGAGCGCAAGCAAGGTCGTCTTGGCGCGCAGCGGGCGCGGCGCCCAATCGGCCTTGGGATAGAGCCGCCCCAGTGTTCCGAACACATTGGCCGACATCTCGCGCGGCAAGAGCGAACGGATGCGCTCCTCGGCCGCCTGGAACTTGTAGCGGCGATAGCCCGCAAACGCCTCATCCGCGCCATCGCCGGACAAGGCCACTGTCACCTGTTCGCGCGCCAGCTCGCAGACGCGGAACGTCGCCAGCGCCGACGCATCGGCGAAGGGTTCGTCGAACGCGCTAGTCAGCCGGTCGATCAAGGCGAAATCGTCGGCGGCGACGACGCGCTCGCGATGATCGGTGTGATAGCGCGCGGCGATCGCGTCGGCATAAGCGCGCTCGTCATGCCCGGCTTCCTGGAAGCCGATCGTGCAGGTTTTGACGGCCCCCTTCGACAATTCGGCCATCAGCGCAACCACCGCCGAGCTATCGACGCCACCCGACAGGAACGCGCCGAGCGGCACGTCGGACACCATGCGCAGCTTGACCGCGGCACGCATGCGGTCGACCAATTCGGCCTCGAGATCCTTGAGGGAGCCGCTCGCGCGGTTGGTGAAGTCGAGATCCCACCAGCGGCGCGGCATCGGCACCGGCCGCCCACGCTCGAGCATCAGATAATGCGCGGCGGGCAGCTTCTTCACGCCGGCCACAATACTGGCATCGTCGGGCACGTAGCCCAGCCCCATGAAATCCTCGATCGCGGCGAGATCGGGCGCGCGGCGGAGCAGCGGATGCGCGAGCAGCCCTTTCAGCTCGGAAGCGAAGGCGACCGATCCGTCCGAGAGCACGACGTAATGGAGCGGCTTCACCCCCAGCCGGTCGCGCGCCAGGAACAGGCATTGCCGCCCCGCATCGTGCAGCGCGAAGGCGAACATGCCGTTGAGGCGATCGAGCATCGCTGGACCCCATTGCCGCCAGCCATGGAGCAGCACTTCGGTATCGCCATTGGTGACGAACTTCGCGCCCATCGCCTGCAGCTCGGCACGAACCTCGGCGAAATTGTAGATCTCGCCATTATAGGTGACCGTCAGGTCGCCATCGTGCATCGGCTGCGGGCTGCCCGCGACGTCGATGATCGCCAGGCGGCGATGCGACAAGCCGACGCCAGACGCGGTCCACACGCCGGCGCCATCGGGGCCGCGATGCGCCTGGACATCGGCCATCGCCAGCACGCGGGCGCGATCGACCGGCTTGGGGGTTCCGGGATGATAGATCCCGGCGATGCCGCACATATTATTGACCAACCCCCGTGTTCGTGCTCGTCACCCCAGCGCAAGCCGGGGTCCCAGGCAATGTCGCCATAACTCTAGAGATCCCAGCTGTCGCTGGGATGACCGGAGTTGTCACCGGATCATCCCCGCCGAACGATCGGCCAAAACGTCGAGCGGCCCCAATGCCCCGAGGAATTTCGCCATCGCCGCGCGCGGGGCGTGGCCGGGCAGCGTTTCAGCTGAAACATGGATCGCAACCGCACGCTGCGGCCCGCCCAGCAGCTTGGCCTTGAGCGTTTCGAGCTTCACGATTTTGGGGTCGGATGTGAGGACATTGCCGATCCGGTACCACGTCGCGACCTGACGCTCCACCGGCCCCGGCGCGGTGATGCGCATGACCGTACCGCCGTTGAGATCGTCGAGATCCTCGACGCGCACCCAGCGGTCATCCTGTTGCATGACGCCAATCCCGAAGCCCACCATCTCCTTGCCCTGATGCTGGCTGCCATAGACCGCGATGGCCAGGTCCACGGCGTTTCCGGTCCCATCGACATAGCGGCCGAACAATTGATGATCGGCGCCGGGATAGGTCGGCGCCCAGGGCGCGCGCGTGCTGACCGGCGCGCGGGTCCAGCCGGCGACCTGCGGCAAGTCGATACGCTGCGGCAATGCCTGCGCGCGACCGGCGATCGCCGCCGACCATCCAGGGAATGCGGCCGCGACAGCGAGCACCAGCAACGCCGCGACGATCGTGTCGAGCGGCCAGCGGACCGCGCCTTGCAACCGCGCCGGATCGAACGCCGGCGCATCGGGCGCGCGGTCGAACCATTTCCAGCCGATCGCCAGCACCGCTGCCATCACCAGCCCGAAGAACACCCAGCCGAACACAATATGATCGTAGCCGGTCGCCTGTTCGACGCTGGTCAGCACCGCGGCATAGATCGTCCCGAACGCGCGGACGCCATTGGCCAGCACCGGCACGATGATCGCCATCGTCATGAAGGCGATACGCCGCGGCCAGGTGCGATAGCAGAGGTTGGCGACCAGAACGCCGTAAGCGATCATCGCGATCACGAACTTGGAGCCGGAGCACGCCTCCGCCACTTCGAAATATTTGTCGCCGGCGGTGATCAGCACACCGTCGACCGTCGCCGCGACGCCGACCAAGTGAAGCAGATGCATCGTGAGCCATACGGTGATCGTCTGGAGCGGCGGCTCGAGGAATTCGCCGAACGGCACCAGGAACAGCGCATAGACGATCGGAAAGAGCAGCCCGCGCGCGACATTGGGCCCGAATATCGTCACCACCGCGCCCTGCAGCATCATCACCACGCCGAGATGCCGCGCGAACGATACCCCCCCGGCATCGCCGAGCAGCCAGCCGAATCCGCCCGCCGCGACCAGTGCTAGCCCCGGCGCCCAAGCCTGGGGAGTCAGTTGCGCCAGCTCGCTCCGCCTAATCCATACCAGCCAGCCGACCACCGGAGCGATGAACAGGCAATGCCCGAAGGTAGTATTGGTCCAATAGAGTTCGGCCAATGCCGCAACGTCACGCCGGAACATCAGCAAGATCATCGCCATCGCCGCGGCAAGCGCCACCACCGGGCGGCGCCAGGCAGGAGCGATGGCGAAATCGGGACGAGGCGCGGAACCGGCAACGCTGGTCATGCCGCGGCCCGTCCCTTCGCCTTTGGCGGCACACCCTTCGCACCCCAGCCGATCAAGGCATCGAGCGGCGCCAGCCTGGCGTTCCAACCATAGCGCGCCTGGACCCGCTCGCGTGCCTTGCGCCCCATCGCCGCTGCGCCCCGTACGTCCGAAAGCAACCCGTTCACCGCGTCCGAAACTTCCGCCACGGTGTCGCCGCTCAGGATCGTGCCGTCATGGTCGATTCCCTCGGCGGCGGGCCTACTCGCGACGACCGGGCGCGCCATCGCCATCGCTTCGAGCACTTTGTTCTGGATACCGCGCGCGATCTTCAGCGGTGCGACCACGCAGGCCGCCGCCTCGATCCACGGCCGTACGTCCGCGACTTCGCCAGTCACCCGCACGCCATCCTGCTTCGTCAATGCGGTAACCGCGTCGGTCGGGTTGCGTCCGACGATGACGAAGACCGCATCGGGATGAACGACACGGATATGCGGTAGCACCGTTTCGGCGAACCAGATCACCGCCTCGACATTGGGACGATAGTCCATCTGACCGGTGAACACGATCAGCTTGCCAGTCGTATCGATCCGGCGAAACGACGCGGCGGGATCGAAGAAGTCGGTATCGATTCCATTCTCGACCACCTGCACATTGGCGGTGCCGGTGCGCTTGCGGAACAGATCGGCCTCCGCCTCGCTGACGAACAGGCTGGCATCGACGCGCCGCGCCACCTGGCGCTCGAACTGGAACAACAAATTCGCCTCGCGCCGCATCAGCCAGCGCATCGGTCCGCGCGAGCCCTTCGCGTAATCGGCGAACTTGAGCGAATCCATGTCGCAAAAGTCCATGATCACCCGAGCACGGGTTTTGGCCGGCACATATTGCGCCATCTGACCCGAAAAGACGTAGATCGTGTCGATCGAGCGGCGCTCCAACAGGTCGGCGACGACCTCGTGCATCGCGTGATTGTCGAACGCGGTCAGCGACGCCGGCCTGCGCTGGACCAGCGCCTCTACGAGCGCGCGCCGTCGCGACTTGCCGCGCCACAGGATCGACCGGCTGGCGGTGAACGGCACCAGCCCCTTCTTCGCCTTGAGGTCACGGGGATCGTCGGCGAAGGCGACGAGATGCACGCGATGTCTCGCAGCCAAATGCTTGAGCACGTTGAACGCGCGGATCTTGTCGCCGCGATCGGGTGGAAAGGGCGATCGATGCGCGAGGAACAGGATATCCGCCATCAGCCGAGGCCTTTGGCGATCACCGGTCCCATCGCATTGGCGAGCCACAAGGGCAGTTTCTTCCACACCGCCACTTGCAGCCGGTATTTCGGGCTCATCGGGTTCATCTCGCGCGGCGTTTCGCCAGCGGCGACACGCTTGGCGTAGCGTAGCGGGACGCCCTCGAATCCCCAATTCTTCTTGAACGCGGCGACTCCCGTCCCCGCTTTCGAGCGGCCAAAATCGTAGCGCGTGCACCCGCGTCCACGCGCATGGCGCATCAGTTCGTAATAAAGCCGGTCATTGGCCTTGAGCGCCCTCGCCTCCCGCGTGCCGCCGCCCCAGAACGGATAGACGGTGCCGTTGAGGTAGAGGCTGAACACGCTGGCATGCGGCTTGCCGTCTTTGGATACAGTCACGACGTCGGCATGCTCGCCCAACTCGGTGGCAACCGCGCGAAACAGCTTGGCCGGGAATACGGGCGTGCCGAGGTTGCGGACGGACTCCGAGAACACGGCATAATGCATCGCCAGATCTTGCGGCGTGCTGCCGATCGCGATGTCCAAATCGGCGTCGAGCGACTTGCGGACGTCGGCGCGCTGCTTGCGCGGGATCGCGAGCAGTTCGGCTTCGTCGTCCTTGGCGAGATCACGCGAGAAACCGAGATAGGTCGTCTCGTCGACGATCCATCCCTCGCCCGGCGCCGGCCCGCCGCGCAATTCGAGGCTGGGACAGCCCAGCCGTTCGGCCATCGCCCAGGCCGACGCGGCGAGAGCGTCGGCAATCGCGTCGCGGCTCGTCAGGATGCCGCCATCGACGGCGAACCCGGCCGAGACCAAAGCCTTGCCGAACAGCGGTGAGCGGATTTCGGTCAGTGGCAACACGCCGGCGAGCGTGCCATCGGCGTGCTCGGCGATCAGGCAATGCGCGGTCTGGCCGCAGGCGAGCGCAACCGCGACGTTCCAGCCGGTCAGGTGGAACGGCGTGGCATCAGGATGCGCGCGGACATAGGCATCGATCCGCGCGCGCTCGCTCGGATTGCCCAAGTCGGCGTCGTTGATCGCCACCGGCGTCGAGACCAAAGGCATCGTCACTGCAGGCGCTCCGCTTCGATGGCGACGACGGCGTCGACGCGGCCCCAATCGTGCCGCTTGACCAGCCCGCGCAATTTGCCCGCCATCGCGCCGAGCCGGCTATAATGGCGCAGCCGCGACTTGAGCGGCGCGCGCGCGACGCGCGGCTGGTCGGGGTCGACTTCCCAGGGATGGAAATAGAAGACCGCCGGGCGATGCTCGTCGCGATTGGCGCGCGCCACCGCACGATCGGTGATCGCCGCCGGGAACAACCGGAAGAATCCGCCGCCGGTGGTGATCTTGCGCCCCGCGACATCGGCGAGCGTGATCGGCAGTTCGATCAGGTCCGACCCGGCCACCGGATGATAGGCGTATTTGGGCGCGTCGGCCCAGCCATAATGGTCGTGGACGAGCGGCGCGACGCTCGACGAATAGGCATACCCTTCATCGGCCAGCACCTGATGCGCCCAGGGCGTGCGCTGATCGATCGAGAAGCTCGGCGCGCGATAACCGGTCACGCGTTGGCCCGATGCATCCTCCAGCGCGATGCGCGCTCGCTTGAGGTCGGCGCGGAACGCGTCGGGGGTCATCGTGAAGACGCGATCGTGGTCCCAGCCATGGCTCGCGACCTCATGGCCCTCATCAGCGATGCGGCGGATCAGCGCAGGGTTTCGCTCGGCCACCCAACCCAAGGTGAAGAAGGTCGCCTTGACCCCTGTCTCCCCGAACAGGTCGAGCACCATGTCGGTATTGTAAGCGACGCGGCTGTCCAGGCCGTCCCAATCGGCCTTGGCGATCACGCGTTCAAAGGCGCCGACCTGGAACCACTCCTCGACGTCGACGGACAGGCCGTTGCGCATGATGCCGCTCCCGTCGCGCGTCAGGCCGCGCGGCCACCGCGCGCTGCCGCGGCCTCGTTACCTTCGACCCAATCGACCAGCAATGCCAGCACGCGGCGCAACGCCGCATCTTGTTCCTCGAGCCGCGCCTCGATCGCCGCGAAGCGATCATGCGCAATCTCGATCGGCGCGGGCCTGGGGTCGTTCGCTGGTGCCGCAGGTTCCACCGCCGCGAGCGGTTCGCGCGTTGCGACCGGCTCAGGGGCCTTGATCGGCTCCGGCACCGCGAAGATTTCGGGCTCGGGCTTGGGTTCGGGCGCAGCAACGACCGGCCGCGGCGCGGGCGCGCTTGGGGCGGGCATGTCGCCGGTGATATCGGCGATCACCGCATCGACCACCTTGGCGTCGATCACGTCGACCTGCTCGATCGCGCCGAACAGCAACACGCGTCCCGCCAGCTGGTTGAGCCGGCGCGGCACGCCGTCCGACCCGCGATAGAGCGCAGCAAAGGCGTCGGGCGTGAATTTGGGACGGCCGTTCCAGCCGACCAGCGACATGCGGTGCAGCACATAGGGCTCGACCTCTTCGGCGCCCATCGGATCGAGATGATGCATCGCGATCACGCGCTGGCGGAGCTGTTCGAGCCGGTCGCTGCCATGCAGCGCAGCGCGGAATTCGGGCTGGCCGAGCAGGAATATCTGCAGCAGTGCGTGGCCGCCGGCCTGGAAATTGGACAACATGCGCAATTCTTCGAGCGCGCCAGTGTGCAGTGCCTGCGCCTCGTCGACGATCAGCAAGGTGCGGCGGCCCGCGCGGGCGATCGAATGCAGCCCGCGTTCGATCGCGACGAGCAATTGCGCCTTCATCAGGCCCGCGGTCTCGACTCCCAGACCAGTGGCGACGATGCGCAACAGATCGTCGCCATCAACCTGGCTCGACACCAATTTGATCACGTGCAGCCGCTCGCGGTCGATCGTCGCCATCAGATGGCCGACCAACGTGGTCTTGCCCGCGCCGACATCGCCGGTGATGACGATGAAGCCCTCGCCCTGGCTCAGGCCATAGCCGAGATACGCCATCGCCTTGCGGTGGGTGGCGGTATCGAACCAGAATTTCGGATCGGGCGTCAGCGCGAACGGGCGTCCGCTCAATCCGTAATGGTCGTCATACATCGTCTTCGTCTCCGGGCGGGGAGCCCCCGCCTCTCCGGTCAGAACTGGTAACGTGCTCCCAGCGACGCCTGCGCGCTCGTCTGGTCCTCTTGTCCCTTCTGGCTGAAGGTATAGGCGCCCACCGAGACGGTCGTGCCGAGGCGGCCAAAGCTGCGCGAGACCGACCCGGTCGCGCCCAAGCTGTAGATGCCCGGCGCAAGGCCGCTGTCGTAATAATTGGCGAACAGGTCGGCGTTGAACGACGTGTGCTCGCCGATCGAGGTCGAGTAGAAGAGCTGTGCGTAATAGCTCTCGTCGCTGGTGCCGATGATCACCACGCCCGGGCTGTTGGGCGCATAGAATTTGCGATTCGAATAACCCACGCCGAAGCCGAGCGTTGACGTGCCGCGAGTCAGCGTGGCCACCGCATCGACGCCGCGCGAGCGATAGGTCGCGGTCGACACCGACTGGAACACCGAATTCATGCACGCGCCCGCAGCGCCGCCGCCGGTCGTGCCGAAGGTGCATCCGGAGAATTGCTGAGCGAGCAAGTCGCGCGTCGCGGTGAACTGGGCGGGGAGCCCGCGCAAGCTGCGCTGCAACTGGCCGCCGAAGGTCTCGACCGTATCATAGACGCCGACCTGAACGCCGACGCTTCTGCTCGGGGCGTAGCTGAGCGAGCCGGTATAGCTCCACGACCCGTAACGGCGGCCGACATGCGCCTCGACCGCAGTGCGCGGGCTCGGACGCCAAATGACGCCGGCATCCCAATAGATGCCGTCGGTCTGATAGGCGATGCGGCGCGGCGAATTGGGATCGGTCACGAACCGCCCACGGCTGTCGGTGACCGGCACGCCGGCCGTGTCGAGCAACGGATCGCGTGCGCTCGAGGTCAGCTTTTCATAACCGACGCCGCCGACGACCGCGACATTGCCCGACAGCGGCATCACCGCGTCGACGCGGCCATAGAGATCGTCGAAGCGGTTGCCGAGCTGGCTCTGGTCGTCGCGCGTCCAGCCGCCGCTCGCGGTCAGGCCGACCGGGAGCACGGTGCCCGATTTGAAGCCGATCGAGGCGGTTGCGATCTGGGTTTTGGAATCGTCGAAATAATCGAGCCGCGGGCTGCCCGGGGCGACCCCGGTCGGACCCGGCTCGGTCACCTTGGTATAAGCAAAGCGATAGGCAGCGTTGATAGCGACCGGCCCGCTGCCGGTAGTCAGCGTCGGGCCGATATAGCCCGAATAGACGTTGCTGACATTGTCGCGGTCGTTACCGAAGAACACAGGTGCCGCGCCGCGAATGTCGCTGCGCGAGCGCGTGGCGATGCCGCCCGCGTCCAGCGACAGGCCGCGCGCCACACGCACCTGTGCGTTGGCAAGACCGGTGACGACATCGGCGTCGCCGCTATTCTTGTCCCAGGCGAACTGATGCTCGTAGCGCGCCGACAGATTGACCGACACGCGCCGTGTTTCGACCGAGGCGTCGACCCCGGCCGCGGCCGAGCTATAGGTCAGCACATCGCCCGACTGGACGTCGGCGGTCAGCACCTGGCTGAGCTCGATATAGGGCGCGATAGTGACCTTGCGGCCCCCGCCGTCGCGGTCGTCCTGCGCCGCTGCCGGCATTGCTGCCAGCAGCGTCGCAAGCGCGACCCCCGCGGAAATGCTGCGGATCATTGGCCCTCGTCCTCCTGGCCGTAATAACTGCCGAAACGAGCCCCCCCCGGGGCAAACGCAACGCTGTTCAACAAAAGCTGGATGTGCTCGCAGCCCTCAAGGCGCTGCACGGTGTCACGGATCTCGCCTTCCGTCGTCTTGTCGGCGCGGACCACGAGCATGACCTGGCCGACATGCAGCGCCAGCACCGAGGCGGGCGACGCCGACAAAGCAGGCGGCGAATCGAAGATCACCATGCGATCCGGATCGGCAGCGAGCAGCCGCGCGATCAGATCGGGCGTGCGGCCGCTGGCGACCAGTTCGGTATCCGAAATGGTCTGGGTGCCGGCAGGCAGCAGGCTGAGATTGGGAATATCGGTGCCGACCACGCATTTCTCGATATCGATCGAGGGATCGTTCAGCGCGTCGAGCAGCCCCGGACCATCCTCGACGCCGAGCCGGCTCATGATCGCCGGCTGGGCGAAATCGGCATCGACCAGCAGCACGCGGGTATCGCGCTCCGCCGCCATCGAGATCGCCAGGTTGATCGCGCAATAGGTCTTGCCGTCGCCGGGCTTTGCCGAGCAGACCAGGATCGTCCGTGCCTTGTCGGGCTCATGCTTGTTGAGCTGGCGCGCGGTGAGCAGCAGATGGCGCTTGGCGAGGCGGAATTCCTCGGCCAACACGCCGATCGCCGCACCTGGGATGAGCAACTGGCTTTCCACAAGCAGATCGCGGTCGACTTTGGCCTGGCGGCCCGCCACGGGCAGAGCCGCTGGCGGTACTGGCGCCGGCCGAGCGACGGGGGCGACGGGCGCGTCCACATGAACCGCAACTGCTTTGGGCGCCTCGACGGGTTTCAGCGCTTCGGCAACAGGCACGGCCGCAGGTACGGGCACGACCGGTTTGAGCACCGGCGGAGCCTGTAAATCGCTTTCCGGAATCGCGCGCGCGTTCAGCCGCGCCGAGAAGTCGTAGACTTCGGCTGCGCGCTCGAGCAGCGATCCCTTATTGGTGATGATCGGCTTGTTCATGCCGCGAGCCCCCGCATCAGCATCTCCACGCCAAGCAGGCCGACGAACGCCACCGGCAATGCGGCCGCCGCGCCCGCGAACATGCGCAGCTTGCGTTTCCTGAATTCGACTTCGACCCTGGACACGCGCTCGCTGATCGACCCGATCACCGGCAGTCCGGTCGCCTTTTCGAGGCGTCCGGCAGTGGCATAGGTCGCTTTGAGCTGTGACAGCGCGAACGCACCGCCGACGCCGGCGAAGATCGCCGCGAGCAGCACCCCGGTCAGCAACAACGGCCGGTTGGGCGCGGTCGGCGCACGCGGCGCCACCGGCGGATCGATGACTTTGAACTTGATCGAGTCGGTCTGCGCCTGCGCCTGCGCCCGGACGCGAACGTCCTCGCGGTCGCTCAGCAATTTGTCATATTGGTCCTTGAGCACCTGGTAATCGCGGTCGATCTGGCTCTGCTCGTTGGCCGCCGCGGGATCGCCGTTCAGCTTGCTGGTGATCGCGTCCATGTCGTGCTGCAGCTGTTGCTTGCGCGCCGACAAAGCCGCGACTTGGGACTGCTTATCGACCTGCATCGACTTGAGCGAGAGATATTGCGGGTTGGGCTGGCCGTTGCCGGCAAAGCTGCCGACCGCCGGCTCACGCGCCGCCGCCGCACGCGCGGCACCGAGTTGGCTGTTGAGCGCGATCACGTCGGGATGCCTGTCGGTATAGCCCTTGGCCCGGGCATCGGCGAGCTGCCCCTCGATCGCGGCAAGGCGCGCGCGCGCTGGCCCGGCGCTGCCGGCACCGCCAACCCCTGGAATGCTCACGGCGGTTCCCGACATCTGGCCGTTGATCGACGCCAGGCTGGTCTGCGCGGCGGCGAGGTCGCCATCGATCTGCGCCATTTGCGTGCGCGCCGCCGACATGCGGTCGGACAGCGAGCCGGTACCGGGCAGCGATCCGAGATATTGCGTCTGGAACTGTGCGCGCTTGGCATCTGCATCGCCCAGCCTGCGCTGCAGATCCTCGACCTGGCTGTCGAGGAAACGCAACGTGCTCTGAGTGTCATTGCGGCTATCGGCCAGGTTCTGGTCGACGAAGATCGAGATCAATTTCTGGTTGATCTGCGCGGCGAGCTTGGGGCTCGACGAGGTCACGCTGATCTCGAACAGATTGTTCTGTTGAGCGACGATCTTGACGGCCTGCTGCAGGCCGGCGACGCGGTCGGCGATCTCCTGCGGCGTCGAGACGGTGTTGGCCAGGTCGGTGCCCCGCACGACCTTTTCCAGATTGACTGCGCTGGTCAGCGTCTGGCGGATCGTATCGACATCGTTCTGCTGCTCGGCCGCGCTGATGCCGATCTTCGACGGCAGCACCTGGCCCATCTGGACGAACACGCGCGCTTTCGATTCGTAGCGATTGGGCATCTGGCTGACCGCCAGCCAGCCCAGAATCGCGACGGCCCAGGCCGCCGCCAGAGCAATCCAGCGGCGGTTCCAGATCGCGTGGAGCGCGACGCGAAATTCGTCATAAAGGCCGTTCACGGTTTCAGGGCCTCCGTCAGAACATCGATTCGGGGATGATGATCACGTCGCCCGGCTCGAGCTTGACGTTCGCCGACGGGTCGCCGTCCTTGAGCAGCTTGCCGAGCTTGACGTTATACTGGCGCTGCTGGCCGGTATTGCGGTCCTGGCGCACCAGCCGCGCGCGGTTGCCCGCGGCATATTGGTTGAGCCCGCCGACCGCGATCATCGCGTCGAGCAGGGTCATGTTGGCGCGATACGGGATCGATGCCGGCTTTTCAGTCGCGCCGACGATGCGGATCGACTGGCTGTACGTGCTCTGCGGGCTCTCGACGATGACCGAGACGATCGGGTCCTTGATATAGGTGCCCAGCGCGATCTTCATGTCGTCGGCGAGCATCGCCGGGGTCTTGCCGACCGCGGGCATATCGTTGACCAGGGGTGTGGTGATGCGGCCATCGGGGCGCACCTGAACCTTCGCCGACAATTCGGGGTTGCGCCAAACGAAGATGTTGAGCTGGTCCATCGGACCGATCACATATTCCTCGCTCGGCTGTTCGCGCGTTCCGACGAACGACGCGGGCGGCAATTGGGCACCGCCGCCGCCGGCACATCCCGTCAGCACGCTGGCGCTCGCACCGACGAGCATCAAGGCCTTGGAAAACTTCACGAAACTCATAATCAGCCTCCCGTCTGCGCACGGCTGGACCGGTGACGTCACTCCGGCACGCGCAGACTTCGGGCTTGGCTATGGGGTCGAGGGGGTAAAGATTGCGTTAGGAGTAATCGGTCACACCAGTATTTCCCCGGGTCTGGGGTGGCCCAGGAATTCCCAGGGACTGGCGGTAAGTCCATATGCTCCCGCCATGAAGATCGCGATGACGTCACCCGGACCGGCCCGCGGCAGTTCGACCTGGTCGGCGAGGCGATCGAGCGGGGTGCACAGCGGACCGACCACGCTCACTGTTTCGCGCGGCGCGTCGGCCGACGCCGTGGCGACGGCAAGGGGATAGTTGCGACGCACGACGGTGCCGAGATTACCGGTGGCGGCGAGTTGATGGTTGAGGCCGCCGTCGCACACCAGGAAGGTCTCGCCCCGGCTTTCCTTGCGATCGATGATGCGGGTCAGATAGACGCCCGCTTCACCCACCAGCCAGCGCCCGAGTTCGATCGCGAATCGCGTGTCGGGGAGCGCCTTCAGCCTGAGCGTCAGCGCGGCACCAATCGCTTCGATATCAAGCACCTGCTCGCCCGGGAAATAGGGAATGCCGAACCCGCCGCCGAGATTGACGAGTGGCGGCGTTGCCCCCGCTGCCTCGGCCAGCCGGGCTGCAAGGTCGAGCGTATGCGCCTGGCTGTCGATGATCGCCGCGGGATCGAGCGCCTGCGACCCCGCGAAGATGTGGAATCCGCGCCAATCGGCGCCGGCCTTCAGGAGTCGTTTCACCAGCGCCGGGACGCGTTCGGCATCGACCCCGAAGGGCGAGGCGCGCCCACCCATCCGCATCCCCGACCCCCGCAGCTCGAATTCGGGGTTTACGCGCACCGCGAGGCGCGGTGCCGCACCCCGCCGATCAGCGATAGCCAACGCACGATCGGCTTCGTTTTCGCTCTCCAGATTGATCGTGACCTCGGCTGCAATGGCGGCGTCGAGCTCGGCATCGGTTTTTCCCGGCCCGGCGAAGCTGACTGCTTTGCCAAGCGTGGCAACCCGCGCCAGCTCGCCTGCGGATGCGACGTCGAACCCGTCGACCAGCGGAACCATCGCGGCGAGCAACGGTGCGAAAGGATTGGCCTTAACCGCGTAATGGAGGTCGATGCCCGGAAAAGCTGCGCGGAACCGCGTGATCCGGCTTCGGATCACTGCTGAATCGTAGACGAATAGCGGCGAGGAGCTGAGCAACTCTTCCACCGACCGGCCGCCGATCGTCAGCGGAAGTGACTGAAATTCCAGAGGGATCGCGCCCATTGACTTCATGACGTCATCCCTCTCAGCCCGGCGCGATCGAGCTTGCCGTTGGCATTGCGCGGCAGCTCGGCCAGCCAGATGTAGCGCGCCGGTTGCATGAAATTGGGTAGATCGCGGCGCAGACGCTCCCGCAAGACCGTTTCGGTGGAACCGTCACCCTTCGCCGCCACCACGATCGTCTGGCCCTGGCGTTCGTCGGGCACGCCGATGGCGACGGCCTCGCTGGTCTCGCCACCGGCGGTGATCGCTTCCTCGATTTCGTTGGGGCTGATGCGGTTGCCGGCCGATTTGATCATCTCGTCATCGCGGCCGACAAAGCGCAGCAGCCCGTCGGCGTCGCGTACCGCCGTATCGCCCGACCATACCGCCATGCCGCCCGCTTGCGACCAAGCCGGTGCCGGGCGGAAGCGCGCCGCGGTCCGTTCGGGATCCTGCCAATAGCCTTGGGCGACGAGCGGTCCGGCATGGACCAATTCGCCCGGCTCATCGACGGCAGCCTCGGTCCCGTCGGGCCGCACGATCATGATTTCGGCGAAGGGGATCGCTCGACCGATAGAGTCCGGGTGGTCGGCGACCAAGGCGGGATCGAGATAGGTCGAACGAAACGCCTCGGTCAGCCCGTACATCGGATAGATATCGGCCTGCGGGAAACGCTCGCGCAGTCCGGCAATCAGCCGCCGGATCAACGCGCCGCCTGAATTCGTAATTCTTTTCAAGGAGCTTGTGTCGATATCCTGAGGGTCGATATCAAGTAACTGCGCCCACAGTGGCGGCACGCCGGCCAAAGTCGTGATCCGCTCGCGCTCGATCGCGCGGTAGACGTCGCGCGGCAGCAGATAGTCGAACGGCACGACACACGCCCCCGCTGCCCAGGTCGAGAAGAGTTGGTTCTGGCCGTAGTCGAAGCTGAGTGGCAGCACGCCGAGCACGCGGTCGGCGGGAGCGAGCGCGAGATAATGCGCAACGCTGATCGCGCCGAGCCACAAATTGGCGTGGCTGAGCATCACCCCCTTGGGCCGCCCGGTCGATCCCGAGGTGTAAAGCAGCGCCGCCAAGGCGTCGGGATCGGCGTCTGAGGGCGGCAGATATTCATCGCGCCCCGCACTAAAGTGGACCGGAACCAACGGCGGTACGTCGCCTGTTTCCAATGTGGAAGCACGTGCCTCCTGTGTGACGAGAACGCTTGCGCCACTGTCTGCCAAGATGTGAGCGACCTGCGCGCGCTTCAGCAGCGGGTTGATCGGTACGTGCACGAGCCCAACGCGCGCTGCTGCCAAGGGCAGTAAGCAGGCGTCGCGTGTCTTCGGCAACCAAGTCGCAACGACGCCGCCGCTGCCGAGCCCGAACTGCCCTAGCCAACCGGCGAGTTCGCCAACCTCGCGCTCCAGGCCAGCGAAATCAAACACGCCGTCGCGCGTCGCCAGCGCGGGATCGCCCGCGCGTCCCAGCAGCGTCAGGTGATCGAGCGGCCGCGGCACGGGGTCGAGTGGGATCATGCCCCCTGATAGCGGCGCGCTGCGGTTACCCCAAGGGCCTCCGTCTCGCTTCAATTCAGCCTCAACTTCCTCCTCCATCACCCCGGCCTTGTTCCTGGGTCCAACTCTCCACCACGGAATCCAGCCGGTGTTGCGCGTTGGATGCCGGGACAAGCCCGGCATGACGGCTTTGGCGTTTCGCAAACGGTGCGCGCGCCTTCGCTGCGATCACCCGACACCCTTCCCAAGCCGCTTCCCTATCGGTAACGCGCCGAAACGATGACTACGCACCACGCTTCGTCGACGGTCGACCAGACCGTGCGCGCCGTTCTCAAGGATGTCCTCGCGCTCGACGCCGATCGCGTCGCCGCGTTCGACGACGATACGGCGCTGTTCGGCGCCTTGCCCGAACTCGATTCGATGGCGGTCGCCGGCGTGCTGACCGAGATCGAGGATCGGCTGCACATCCTGATCGAGGATGACGAGGTGGATGGCGAGATGCTCGAAAGCTTCGGCGCGCTTCGCCGCTTTGCCGAGGCCAAGGTCGCGGCAAGGGATTCCGCATGATCGATCACTACGATTGGGCCGGTGGGCGCGAGGCGATGATGCGCTTCGGCCCCGCCACCGGCCCGGTCGTGGTCGCGGTGCTGCCGCTGTTCGAGGAAGCCAATCGCACGCGCACGTTCCTGAGCGGCGTGTTGCGCCGGCTTGCCGAGCGCCATATCGCAAGCGCACTCCCCGACCTTCCCGGTCAAGGCGAGAGCCTGGTGCCGACCGAAAATGCCATGCTCGCCGGCTGGCGCACCGCGCTGGCGTCCGCCGCAAGCGCTGCCGCGGGCGAGCGTCCTATTCATATTTTATCCTGTCGCGGCGGGGCGTTAGTCGATCATGACGTCAAGGCGGTATCGCGCTGGCAACTCGCGCCCGCCAAAGGCGAGGCGCTGGTCCGCGAGCTGCTCCGCACCAGCGCTGCCGCGGGCGAGCGGATCGAAATCGACCTCGGCAATTACAACGACGAGGGCAATCCGGTGACGATCGCCGGCAATGCATTGTCGCGCACGTTGCTCCGCGATCTCAACGCCGCCGATTGCGTGCGCGACGGCGCCGTCCGCGTCGTCCGGCTCGAGACCGACCCCGCTGTCGCCGATCGCAAGGTCGCCGGCGCACCGCTCTGGCGCCAGAGTGAACCAGGCGACGATCCCGCGCTCGCCGACGTGCTCGCGGACGATATCGCCGACTGGATCGCGCGATGCGCGAGCTGACCAATTTTCCCTGCGATGGCGACACGCTGATCGGCACGCTCGACGATGCGCCGGGGACGACCGGCCTGTTGATCGTATCGGGCGGCAACGAACTGCGCTGCGGTGCGCATCGCGGCATGGCGCTGCTGGCCGCCGATCTCGCCGCCGCCAGCATTCCGGTGTTCCGCTTCGACCGGCGCGGGATCGGCGATTCGGACGGTACTAATCACGGCTATCAGGATAGCGGGCCGGACATCGCTGCCGCAGTTCGCGCTTTCCGCACGCTGGCACCGCAACTGACTCGCGTCGTCGGCTTCGGCAATTGCGATGCCGCCACCGCGCTCGCCTTGTTCCATCGCGGTGCCGGGATCGATGCGCTGGTGCTCGCCAACCCCTGGGTCGGCGACGAAGACGATTCTTTGCCCCCCGCCTCCGCCATCCGGTCGCATTATGCCGATCGCGTGCGCGATCCGCGCGCATGGCTTCGCGCCTTGTCGGGAGGGATCAATATAGGAAAAGCGATCAAGGGGTTACGCAAGGCTTCTTCCAAATCGAAAGAAGCTACAAATCCGATCGCCGCACGGATGGCGGTGGCGATGGTCGATACGCCACGCACCATCCTGCTCGCCCAGCGCGACAATACCGCGATCCGCTTCCAGCATGCGTGGCGCGAGTCGGATACGATCCGTCGCCGCGAAACCGACAGCCACAGTTTCGCGCGGCCGGGCGATGGCGACTGGCTGCGCGAGCAGATTCTGGTGGCGATCCGGAGCGCCTGACGCGGGAACGCCCCGCTCGCCTTCGCGTTTAGCCGTGACGTGACGGGAGCTACCGCATGTTTTCCAACCAAGATGTCGTCCGCGGAGCGCTGCAAGCTTATGTCGACAAGGACCGCGAGGCGATCGAGCAGTTGATCGCTGAAGACTTCCACTTCTCCAGCCCGCTCGACAACCGGATCGACCGCGACACCTATTTTCGCCTCTGCTGGCCCAACAGCGGCAACATGGAGGATTTCAAGATCGTGCGCATGGCGACCGACGGGGACGCGGTGTTCGTCACCTATATCGGCACGGTCAGCGGCAGGCGTTTCCGCAACACCGAAGTCCATACCGTACGCGACAGCAAGATCGTCGAGGTCGAGGTCTATTTCGGCTGGAACGTCCCCCATGACGTCGCCGAAGGCGAGCATGCCGACCCGAAGGCCGAGCCGGCAACCGCCTGACCTCACTCGGCCGCTTCGGCGACCTTCTCGAAATCCGCCTCTGCCAGGAACCGCTCGGCGTCGAGCGCGGCCATGCAGCCGGTCCCCGCGGCGGTGACCGCCTGGCGATAGACCTTGTCCATCACGTCGCCGCAAGCGAACACGCCGGGGACGCTGGTCCGCGTCGTGCCGGTTTCGACCTTAATATAATGGTCGGCGTCGAGTTCGAGATGTCCGCGGAACAATTCGGTCGCCGGATGATGCCCGATCGCGACAAACCCGCCCTCGACATCGAGCCGCGACAATTCGCCGGTCACCGTATCGCGCAATTCGAGCGCAACCAGCCCGGATGTGCCGCCGCCGTCGACGAAAGTCTCGACTTCCTTGTTCCACAACACCTTGATCCGCTCGTTGGCGAATAGCCGTTGCTGGAGAATTTTCTCCGCCCGAAAAGAATCGCGGCGGTGGATCAAGGTCACGTCGGGCGAGTGGTTGGTCAGGTAGAGCGCTTCCTCGACCGCGGTGTTGCCGCCGCCGATCACCGCGACCTTCTTGCCGCGATAGAAGAAGCCGTCGCACGTGGCGCAGGCGCTGACCCCCTTGCCCTTCAACGCTTCTTCACTGTCGAGCCCAAGCCATTTGGCCTGCGCGCCGGTCGCGATCACCAGCACATCGCCGACATAGACATCGCCGCTATCGCCGATCAGTCGGAACGGGCGCCGGGTCAGGTCGACCTCGACGATCGTGTCCCACATCATCCGCGTGCCGACATGCTCGGCCTGCGCCTGCATTTCCTGCATCAGCCAGGGGCCCTGGATCACCTCGCGAAAGCCGGGATAATTCTCGACATCGGTGGTGGTGGTCAACTGGCCGCCAGGCTGGATGCCCTGGACGACGATCGGCTCCATCCCGGCGCGCGCGCCATAGATCGCGGCAGACAGGCCGGCCGGGCCCGAGCCGAGGATGAGCATGCGAGTGGTATGCGTAGTCATGCGGGACGTCCTAAGGGCGAAGGGCCCTTTCGCGCAAACATGGGTTGAGATTTATCCACAACAAGCTGCGTGGAGACGGAGAAAAGCTTGCACCTGCCCAAGTGCGGCAGGATGCTGGGCCGATCAATTTTCGAGCAAGGAATGCGATGGTGCGACGTCTCGGATCGTCGATTCTCTGTGCGCTAACCCTGACCAGCCTCGCTTATAGCGCGCAGAGTATATCGCAGTCGGACAAACAGCCCGCCCCCGCCAAGAGCGCGCCGCCGGTGCGCACCATCGGAGTCTGGCAACCCGCGGCAGGGCAAACCCAGTTGCCAATCTGGCCCGGCAGCCCACCCGATGGCACGCTCAGGCCACAGCCGCCCGAAAGCGTGAATACCTACAAGGAACCGCCCGAATTCGGCGGCAAGTCCGAAGCGGTGCTCGACATCGCGATCCCGACGATGACGATCATCCCGCCCAAAGGACGCAGCAACGGCACCGCCGTCATCGTCTTCCCCGGCGGCGGGTTTCAGATGGTGTTCGTCACGCTCGAGGGCACCGAGATCTGCGACTGGCTGGTCACCAAAGGCATCACCTGCATCGTCTCGAAATATCGCGCGCCCGGTGGCAATGAATATTGGGACGACGGGCTTCAGCGTCACATCACGCCCAAGATCATGCGCGCGCTACAGGACGCACAGCGGACGATCCGGCTGGTTCGCTCCAAGGCGAAAGAGTTGAACATCGACCCCAACAAGATCGGCGTGATGGGCTTTTCGGCGGGCGGCTATCTGGTCGCGCAGACCAGCAATATTCTGACGCCCGCGTACAAGCCGGTCGATGCGATCGATCGCATCAGCAGCCGGCCCGACTTCGCCGTCGCACTCTATCCCGGCCATATCTGCCGCGACGGCAAGTTCGACCGCACGCTGCCGACCATCAAGAATGCGCCACCGACCTTTATCGCCCAGGCCTGGAACGACCCGATCGACCCGATCTGCAACAGCTTGATGTACGCCGCCGCGCTCGACAAAGCCGGCGTGTCGACCGAAATGCACCTGTTCGCCAAAGGCGGACACGCTTTCGGACTGCGTAAGAAGAATGAGCCAGTCGGCGTCTGGCCGCAACTAGTCGAACGCTGGATGACGCAGATCGGGATGCTCTAGGCGAGCATCCAACCCGTACTTTCACCCCGGCCTTGTGCCGGGGTCTACCGTCCCCCAAGCTGACGCGCCAGCGGCTCCGTGGATGCCGGCACAAGGCCGGCATGACGGAGGTAGCTTCACGGAATCTCGAACAGCCCCGCCGCGCCCATGCCGCCGGCGGTGCACATCGACACGACGACATATTTCACGCCGCGCTTACGCCCCTCGATCAGGGCATGGCCGGTCAGGCGCGACCCCGTCATCCCGAACGGATGCCCGACCGCGATGGCGCCGCCATTGACGTTGAGCTTGTCGGGATCGATCCCCAGCGTGTCGCGGCAATAGAGGCATTGCGACGCGAACGCCTCGTTGATCTCCCACAGGCCGATATCCTCGATCCTGAGCCCCGCGCGCTTCAACAGCTTGGGGATTGCGAAGACGGGGCCGATGCCCATTTCGTCGGGCTCGCACCCCGCGACCTGGAAGCCGCGATAGATGCCGAGAATGTCCTTGCCTTCGGCCTCGGCCGCCTGGCGCTCCATCAGGATCTGCGCCGCCGCGCCATCCGAGAGCTGCGAGGCATTGCCGGCAGTAATGTACTTGCCTTCCTTGATCACCATGCCGTCCTTGAACACGGTGCGCAGGCCCGACAGGATTTCCGCCGTCGTGCCGCCGCGAATGCCCTCGTCCTGCGTCACCGTGACCTGTTCGGTGCCGGTCTGGTTGCCTTCCTTGTCGAAGGTGGCCTTTTCGACCGTGATCGGCACGATCTCTTCGGCGAACGCGCCTTTCTGCAGGCCATCATAGGCACGCTGCTGGCTCATCGCGCCGAACTCGTCCTGCGCCTGGCGAGAGATGCCATAACGTTCGGCAACGACCTCGGCGGTCTCGATCATCGGCATATAAGCGTAGGGCTTCTTCGCGATCACCGATTGGTTCTGATACGGCTTGCCGGCCTGTTTGGCGGTCAAGGTGATCGATTCCATCCCGCCGGCAAGCGCGACATCGAGTTCGTCGCACATGATCCCACGCGCGGCGAGGGCGATCGCGGTCAGGCCCGATCCGCATTTGCGATCGAGCGTGAAGGCGGGAATGCTGGTCGGCAGGCCGGCGGCGAAGACCGTGTTGCGCGCGACGTTATAGCCCTGCGTCCCCCATTCGTTGCCAGCGCCGTAAAATACGTCATCGATCCGCGCCGGGTCGATCCCGGCACGCTCGACCACGGCGTTCATCACGTGCGCGCCGAT
This sequence comes from Sphingomonas sp. P4_D12, assembly GCF_056401895.1. Lineage (NCBI taxonomy): Bacteria > Pseudomonadati > Pseudomonadota > Alphaproteobacteria > Sphingomonadales > Sphingomonadaceae > Sphingomonas > Sphingomonas sp. P4_D12. The sequence goes on from NZ_JBFUIL010000003.1 coordinate 151,863, forward strand.
CACCGGCGCCTCGGTGATGTTGAAATAGCCACGATTGGCCTTGCCGATGCCGGTGCGGGCGGTGGAGACGATGACGGCTTCGCGCATGGGCTACCCTCTCATTTATCGAATATCGGGTATGGCGCTTAATCTCGCCGCGCGCGAAAAGCGAGAGGGCTGGCGCACGCCCCTCACCTGCGCCAGAACGCCGCCATGAATATTATCCCGCTTGCCGCACGCTCCTTGCTGTTCGCCCCGGGCGATTCGCCCCGCAAGCTTGAGAAAGCCGGTCTGAGCGCCGCCGACCTGGTGATTATCGACCTGGAGGACGCGGTCGCCGAAAGCGCCAAGCCCGATGCGCGCAAGGCAGTCGCCAGCCACCTCAAGACGACGCATCGCCGCCAACCGCATTGGGTACGGATCAATCCGCTCGATACGCCCCACGCGCTGCCCGACCTCGCAGCGATCGTGCCGGCGCGTCCCGACGGCATCATGCTGCCCAAGGCGACTCGTGCCGACGCCGAACGGCTCAACCATTATCTGACCGCGCTCGAGGCCGCCGCGGGCCTTCCGATCGGTGCGATCCCGGTGTTCGTGCTGGCGACTGAGACCGCGGCGGGCGTGTTCGACGTGGGCAATTATGCCGGCTGCCCGCGCCTCGTCGCCCTGAGCTGGGGCGCGGAGGACAGCGCCACGGCGCTCGGCGCGACCAGTAACCGCGATGACAACGGCGAGTACGACTTCCCTTATCAGCTATTCCGCGCGCTCTGCCTGACCGGCGCCGCTGCCGCCTCGGTCAGCGCGGTCGAAACGATCCACGGCGATTTCCGCGATTCCGATGGTCTGGAGAAAATGGCCCGCCGAGCGCGCCGTGCGGGCTTTCGCGGGATGCTGGCGATCCACCCCGACCAAATCCCGGTAATCAACGCCGCCTTCACGCCGTCGCCCGAAGAGATCGTGCATGCGGAGAAAGTTCTCGCCGCATTCGACTCCAATCCAGGCGCCGGCACGGTGGGTCTCGACGGCGCCATGCTCGACATGCCGCATCTCAAGCGGGCGCAGGCGTTGCTGGCGATGAAGCGATAAAGCTGGTTACGAACGGAATGACGGCAAGAGCCCGGATCGCCCTCATGGTGGCGCTCGCCGTTCTTCCGGGAGCAGCAAGCTCGGCGCCGGTCGCCGCCCTGCCCGACCGCGCGCTGGATGCGGTGCTGGCCAGTTTCGACAAGGACGAACATCCCGATTTGAAAGGCGTCGTCGTCATGCGCGACGGACACATCGTCGCCGAGCGCTATTTCAACGGCGATACCGCCGAAACCCTGCACGACATCCGCTCGGCCGGAAAAAGCATCACATCACTGCTGATGGGCATTGCGATCGATCGGAGAAAGATCGCCGGCATCGACGATCCCGTCGCACGTTATTGGCCTCAGGCAAAGGGCAGCGCGATCGGCGATGTGCCGCTGCGTGACGTGCTGACGATGCGATCGGGACTTGCCGCCTTCGACGAGGATCCCGCCTCGCCCGGCAATGAGGACAAAATGGACGAGGCGGCCGACCCGCTCGCCTTCGTCCTGTCGGTGCCTCGGGCCGACCAGCCGGGTACGCGGTATCGCTATAATTCCGTCACCGCTTATGTCGCGGGCCTCGTGGTGGCGAAAGCGACCGGCGGGACACTGGCGGACTTTGCGCGCGCCAACCTGTTCGGTCCTCTCGGCATCACGCGCTGGCAATGGCGCGCCGACGCGGCGGGCTATACCAAGGGCCAGGGAAACTTGTCGCTGACCACGCGCAGCCTCGCGGCGATCGGCGAGATGGTGCGCGAGGGTGGACGCTATCGGGGGCGCCGCGTCGTCAGTGCCAATTGGCTGCGGCAAGCGCTGGCGCCGAAGGTCGCCATCGCCGCCAGCCACCCGTTCGCCGACGGCTATGGCTATTTCTGGTACGCAAAGACCCAACAGGTCGCCGGCACCGCGATCCCGGTGTCGTTCGCATCGGGCAATGGCGGCAACAAGATCTATGTCGTGCCGAGCCGCCATCTGGTGGTGGCGATCACGTCGAGTGCTTACGGGCGCGGCTATGGCCAGCGGCGATCGGAGACGATCCTCAAGACCATTCTAGCGCAGGAATCGCCGACGCGTGCCGACGATCGAAAGCGCTAGTTCGCGCCCTTCCCCGTCCACTTGCCCATCCAGCCAAGCACCTCGCGATACCATTGGCGACTTTCCTTGGGATTGAGCACCCAGTGGCTGCCGCCCGGGAAGACGATCAGGCGCGACGGGATGTCGCGGCGCTGGAGCGCGGTGAAGGCGGCGATACCCTGGGTATAGGGAATGCGGTAGTCGCCCTCGCTGGTGATCACGAGTTGCGGCGTCTTCCACTTGTCGACCAGGTTGACCGGGTTCCACTTCTCGAACGCGGCCGGATCCTCGTAATAAGGATGCCCGCCATGCTCCCATTCGTCGAACCATAGCTCCTCGGTTTCATACGCCATGGCGCGGGCGTCGAACACGCCGTCATGCTGGACGATGCACTTGAAGCGATCCGGCCAATTGCCCTCGATCCAGTTCATCATATAGCCGCCATAGGACGCGCCAAGCGCACAAGCATTGTTGCCGTCGAGCCAGGTGAACTTGGTCGTCGCAGCGTCGAGGCCTTTCTTCAGGTCCTCGAGCGGCCAGCCACCCCAATTGTTGCGGATCGCGTCGCTGAAGCCCTGGCCGTACCCGGTCGACCCATGGAAATCGACCGCGACCAGGCCATAACCCGCGCCGGCGAACAAAGCGGGGTTCCAGCGGTAGGACCAGCTGTTGTTGCTCGATCCCTGCGGCCCACCATGCACCATGAAGGCAACCGGCGCCTTGGCGCCCGTAGCGAGCCCGGCTGGCTTGACCGCATAGCCCCACACCTTGTCGTTATTGGCGCCGGTGAAGCTGAAGCGCGTGACCGTCGGCATGTCGATCCCGGCGAACTTGTCGGCATTGACGCTGGTCAGCCGGGCGCTCTTCTTGCCCGCCAGCCAGTAGAAATCGTCGGGCGCGGTCAGCGAGTTCATCGCATAGACCAAGCCCTTGGCGGTCGGCACCACCGCGGAGACCGACCCTTCCTGGGTCAGCCGAGTCGGCTTGCCCGACTTGAGGTCGACCGCGAAGATCGGCACTTCCTGCGTATCCTCGGCAGTGACGTAGACCGTCTTGCTGTCCTCGCTCCACGCGATCGAGCCGACCGAGCGGTCCCAGCTTTCGGTCAGCGCGCGCACCTGCCCGCTTGCCAGATCGCGAACCATCAGCACCTGACGGTCGGCTTCGTAGCCCGGACGCTTCATCGCGAACCAGGCGAGATATTTGCCGTCGGGCGACGCGGTGGGCAAATTGTCCATGCCGTCATTGGCGTCGGTCAGATTGATCGGCGCGGCGGATCCGTCCGCAGGCGCGGCGAAGATGTCGAGATTGGTCGATAGCGGTTCGGTCCGCCCTGCCTCGCGCAGCGCGAAGAACACCGTCTTGCCGTCCGCCGACCACGATACTTCCTCGCCACCACCGAACGGCTTCGAGGGAGAATCGCCGACCAGCCCGCCTTCGATCGCCTTGCCGTAACCGCTCGCCTTGCCGTTCGCCATCGGCAGCACGAACAGCTGCGACCGTGTCCCGTCGGACCAGCTCGCCCAATGGCGGATGAACATCTGATCGAAGGTGCGGCCATTGCCGGCATCGTCGCGCTTCTTGACCATCGCCGGCTCACTCGACGGCGCGCCGGGCAGGCGATCGGCCCAGATCAGCATCTTGTCTTCGGTCGGCGCGACCTTGAACCCGCCGATCCCGCCTTTGAGGTCAGTGACCTGGGTCGGGGCGCCGCCGGTGACAGCGATCGCCCAGACATTGTCCTCGCCGCCCTTGTCCGACTGGAACCAGATGGTCTTGCCGTCATGAGAGAATTGCGGGCTGGTCTCGTTGACCGCCCATTCGCCGATCAGCTTTTCTGGTTTGGCGCCTTTGGCCGTCAGGTCGAGCCGCCAAAGATCGTAGCGCCCCTTGTCGCCCGCCAGATCGGTCTCACGCTGTTGCCAGACCAGCCAATGACCGTCGGGCGACACGGCCGGCGACGAGACGCGGCTGAACATCGTCACATCCTCGATGGTCAGTTGGCGCGCGGTAGCAGGAAAGGCGAACGAAACGAGCGCGACGCTCGCGAGGAGGAGCTTCTTCATGCAGCGAGATAGAGCAGATGGGGGGTGCGCGAGCAACTGTCCGTCGCGGTGAATACTCGTTTCATCGGCGGATCGTGACTACACCCTCTCCGTCATCCCCGCGCAAGCGGGAACCCCATCTCCCGCAGGGATCAACGCATCGCGCCGGCTCGGGTGTGGATGGTACAAGAGATGGGTTCCCGCTTTCGGCGGGAATGGCGGCTTATTTTTCACGGGCAATCCGTTATCGGCGGCGCCGTTCGCGCAACCGAGAACCCCTCAGCGCTGGCCGGTGATCCGCGCGATTTCCTTGGCGACCATCGCTTCGACCAGGTCGGGCAGGTTCGTATCAAGCCAGTCGCGCAGCATCGGCTTCAGCATCTCGCGGACCAGCCCTTCCAGCGTGTCGCTTCCCGCGACTTCGGGCTTGATGACGAGCCGCGACAGGCTGGCGAGCCTCGCGCGGCTGGCTTCCGCGGCCTCATCGGAGATGATCTTTTCGGCGGGCGTGGCCGGCGCAGGTCCCGCGGCAGCGGGCGCCGCCATCGACGGTGCTTCCGAATCGGGCATGGCTTCGCTCAATTCGAGCACGTCGTCCTCTTCGGCGACCTGGGCCGGAGTCGGCTGCGACGTCGGGCGACGGCGCGCGCGCGATACCCCGCCGGTCTCGACATCCTCGGCGATGATCCGTTTGATCGAGGACAGGATGTCCTCCATCGACGGTTCGGCGCTTACATCCCCCATAGGCGGCCTGCTTCCTGACGACGCACGAACCCGCGCAAATCGCGAGTTATTTGGTCTCGTTTGCGGGACGATCGGGGGCCGTGTCAACCGGGGCGTTCAACTGAGGGTCGAGCGGACGCTTCTGCGACGAGTCCTGCGGGGGCGTATCGCGCGTGCTGGTACCGGTCGGTTTGTAGGCCGGATCCACATCCCAATCGCTCCACTTGCCCTTGACGCGGTTGTAATTGGTCAACGGATCGTAGAGCGCGCCGCCCTCAAGTCCGAGGTCGCGGGCCTCGGCCTGCCCCATCGCCGCGAGCAGCGCGAAACCGGCGACATAAGCGTCGCGCTGCGCGGTCACCAAGGTCACCTGGCTGTTGAGCAATTCCTGCTCGGCGTTGAGGATGTCGAGAATCGTGCGGTTGCCGACGCTATTCTCGGCGCGCACGCCCTCGAGGCTCAGTTTGTTGGCCTCGACCGCGCGCTGCGACGAGGCGATCACCTCGAGCGAGGACTTCCAGATGGCATAAGCCGAGCGCGTCTGCGCGATCACGCCGCGTTCGGTATCCGTCGTCAGTTCGAGCGCCTGGGCGCGGCGTGCCTGCGCCTGGCGCACCTGCGCCGACGGGCCGCCGCCCTGATAGAGCGGGACCGAGAATTGCAGACCGACGGTGCCGGCCGACCCGGTCTGGCCCGGCTTGGGGCTGGTACCGGTGCCGTAGGAACCGAGATAGTTGAAGTAATTGCCGCCGACGACGCCGCTCAATGTCGGCAGCCGCGCGCCCTTGGCCGCATCGATGTCGAAACGCGTCGCGTCGCTGTTCCGCTGCGCCGCGAGCAGCACCGGGTTGTTCTTGAGCGCAACGTCGACCGCGTCGTCGGGCGCATTGGGCAGGTTCGGCAAAGCGGGCGGATCTTCCAACTGCCCCGGAGGCGAACCGACCACCCGGATGTAGCTTTCCTTGCTCGAGATGAGCTGCGCCTGGGCCTGTTCGAGCTGGCCGCGCGCGACCGACAGACGCGCGTCGGACTGCGCGACGTCGGTGCGCGTCAGGTCGCCGACCTGGAAACGATCCTTGGCGGCCTGGAGATTGACCTCCAGCACCTTAACGTTTTCCTTGTTCAGCCCGACGATCGCCTCGTCGCGGATCACGTCCATATAGGCACCGACCACACCAACGAAGGTATCCGATTCGGTGCCGCGCAATTGCATCCGGCTCGCATCGACCCGCGTTTCGGCGCCCTTGATCGAGTTGCGGACGCGACCGCCGCTATACACCGGAACCGCGAGTTGCGCGCTCGCCTGAAGCTGGCGGTCAGGCGACAGCAAGCTGTTCTGGCTGCTGTTGAGTGCGTTCTCGGTATAATTGCCGGTGACGCCGACATTGGGACGACCCTGCGCCTTGGCGATCGGAACGTTCTCGTCGGACGCGCGGACATTGGCGCGCTCGGCGGCCAATCCCGGATTGGTGTTGTACGCTTTGACGAGCGCGTCGCGCAGTGTGTCGGCCGCAGCCGGCACGGCCGCGACGGCGACCATGGCGACACCAGCGAGTAGGACGGAAACGCGCATCAAATCCCCATTTCTTTTAAAACGCCCATTGCTTTCAAAAGACGAAGCTCCGCGGCGCCGAGAAACCTGGCAGCGCGACGCAATCCACGTCGGCGAAAGCGCGCAGCCCGAACGCACCCTTGATCGTGCGCCCCGACGCGAGGCGCGATACGCCACGTTCGCGCAGCCCCGTCACGACACGCCCTCCAGAAGCAATTTGGCCGACCAGCGATTCGGACAGCGCTTCGACGCAGCCATCGACGACCAGCACGTCGTAAGGCGCGCCCGCTTGATGGCCCTGATCGAGCGGTCCCTCCACCAGCTCGACATTGCCGTAACCCACCAGCGCCGCGCTGGCGTGCGCGGCAAGGTCGGTATCGCTTTCGACCGCGACGACCGAGCGAACCAAACCGGACAGCACCGCCGCTGTATAGCCGCCGGCGGCGCCGATCAGCAGTACCTTGTCGGTCGGCTCCAGATAGGCCTCGGTCAATAGCTTGCCGGTCGCGATCGGCAGGTTGAGATAGCGGCCATTGCCGATCGCCACGGCGGTGTCGCGATAAGCCAGGCGACGCGCGCCTTCGGGAACGAACTGCTCGCGTGGGACCCTGGCCATTGCGGTCACCACCCGCGGGTCGTTGACCGCGTTGGTGCGCAGCTGGCTCTGCACCATGGCATGGCGCATCGCCTCGAAGTTGATGTCGTCGCCGATCGTTTCTGGCGCCAAGTTGTTCATAGCCCGCCCAATCGCATAACTGTTTTACGTATGCAACACACTTCGTGCCGCTCGGCTGCTATATGGTGCGCCGCGCCGCACGCCAACCCGCAATAGCGCATTAAATTATAGGCATCATATAAAGCCGCTGTTGACTTGGGGCTGTCCGATGCGCAAAGCCCCGCGCCTTACCACGCCTACGAGGCCCGTTGGCGGAGTGGTTACGCACCGGACTGCAAATCCGTTTACGCCGGTTCGATTCCGGCACGGGCCTCCATCGTCGCGCCTTTGCGGCCGCGCGGTCAGGGTAGTTTTTTCCCCATCGATGCCTGCAGGACGGCGTACCATTCGGCGCGCGTCCATTCGACCTTGAAGGCATCGCGCGCCTCGCGAATTCGCTCGACGCGCTGACTGCCGACGATCGGGATGACCCGCGCCGGATGCGCCATCAGCCACGCATAGGTCGCCGCCGCTGCGGAGACACCGTAGTGAGCGCCCTTCCCCGCCAGCAGCGCGGCAACCGGCCCATCCTGGCCCAGCCGCCCTCCGCCCAGCGGCGACCAGGCAAGGACGGCGTGATCGCGTGCCATCGCCAGGTCGAGCGTGCCGTCCCACAGGGGATCGGTGTGGAGCGGCGAGAATTCGGGCTGCGTGCTTGCCAACGGAACCGTGAGGAAGCTTTCCAACGCCGCGACCTGCGCCGGCGTGAAGTTGGACACACCGATCGCGCGCGTCTTCCCGCTGGCGATCATCTTCTCGAGCGTCGCCGCGAGCTCCTGCGGATGTGCGAGCAAATCGGGACGATGGACCTGCCAGAGATCGACCTGTTCGACGCCCAGACGTCGTAGCGACGCATCGAGCGCGCGATCGAGATAGCCGGGGCTCGAATCGTACGGCACGCCAGGGATGATCCCTCCCTTGGTCGCCACCACCATATGCGCGCGCAATTCGGGCGCCTCGCCCAACACGCGGCCGAGCGCCGCTTCGGCATCGCCAAATCCGTCGGCGCCGTTGAAGCCATAGATATCGGCTGTATCGAACAACGTGATCCCGCTGTCGAGCGCCGCCTCGATCAGCGCCCGGGCGCCGATGACGTCGGCGCCACGCAGCCGCCACATGCCCCAGGCAATGGGTGAGACAAGGATGCCACTTTTACCAAGCGGGCGTGATTCAACGGAAAGATGTTCGATCATGGCAGCGCTCTTGCCACGGCTATGGGCCAGCTGAAATGGCTAAAGGATCACGTCGCCTTCGCCGCCGGCGAGAATGCGCCCCATCGCCTCGAACAGAGCGTCCATCGCCACCGGCTTGAACAATACCTCGTTGGCGCCCGCTGCGATGCAGCGTTCGCGAAGGTCGATCGCGGTATCGGCGGTGACCACGATGATCGGCAGCTTGGCCTTGGCATCGGGACGTGCGCGAATGCGCCGAATCGCGGTGATGCCGTCCATCCCCGGCATGCGCAGGTCGACCAACGCCATGTCGAAATCGCGCTCTTCGATCAGTTTGAGACCGATCTCGGCGCTTTCCGCCTCGGTCATTGCCGCCCCGGCCACGTCGAGCATGTCGGCGACGACCCGCCGATTCATCGGATCGTCCTCGATGAAAAGCACATTCATCGCAGCGACCCCATCCGGACCGTCGGGCAAAGCATATCAGATAGCATGGTTGGTCCCCCTATCCGCCTATGCAGCCCGACTATCAACATCTTCATTTTGCGCTACCGAAACGATCGTCTGGACCAGTGTCGCCCCGGCAATCGGCTTGGCAATCAGTTGATCTACGCCCGCCGCGGTTAACCGGGTGCGGTCAGCCGCATCCGGGTTTGTCCATAGCAACGACACCGGCGCGCCGGCGAGGCGCCCGATCGCGGCGTCCACGTCCCCGTCCATGGCAATCGTCGCTTCATCGGTGACGATCCGCTGGACGCCGCCCGCTGCGATCATCTCCGCCGCTTCGTCGATCGAGCCGGCCGCGATCAGCGTCGGGAAACGCGGCGCGAACAAGGTCTTCAGCATCGCGCGGCTGATTGGGTTCTTGTCGACGATGAGCAGTGCCTTGCCATGCTCGTGCTCGACCGCCGCGGCTTGATCCTCCTCGACGCGAACCAGCGGGACGGCCAGGGTAAAGGTCGATCCCTCACCCGGAACACTCGCCACCGTGACGTCGCCGCCCATCGCCCGTGCGATGTTGCGGCAGATCGCCAAGCCCAGACCGGTGCCGCCGAACTGACGCGTGGTGCCGGCGTCAGCCTGACGGAACGACTCGAAGATGAGTTCGAGCTTGTCCGGCGGGATGCCAATCCCAGTATCGTGGATTTCGATGGTCACGAGTTCGTCGCCGGCCCCCTGAATCACCCCCGACCGGACGTGAATATGTCCATTCTGGGTGAATTTCAGTGCATTGGAAAGTAGGTTGAATACAATTTGTCGCAAACGCGCCGGATCGCTTTCGATCAGTGGTGGTGCCTCGCTGACGTCGAGTTCGAATTCGACACCCTTCGCGGCGGCCTGATCCTGCCACATGCGAGACACGTCGCGCAGCATCGCCGCCAGATCGACGGGTGCGCGTTCGATCGTCAGATTGCCCGTCTCCATCTTGGCGACGTCGAGAATGTCGTCGACCAGTGCGCGCATCGACACTCCGGCACCGTGCACCACGCCGATCCGGTCGCGCATCGCGGGATCGAGCCGTCGGTCGGCCAGCATCACCTGAGTCATCCCCAAAATGCCATTGAGCGGGGTGCGAATCTCATGACTGGTGGTGGCCAGGAATTCGGTCTTGGCGGCCAGCGCCTTGCCCAAGGCCGCATTGCTCGCTTCGAGATCGATGTTCGCCGCGCGAACCTCGTTCCGACTGCGACGGATCGTGACGAGGCCAAAGCCGAGCATCCCAACGATCACCACCGCGGTCACGCCCGATCCGATGAAAATCCAGAATTGTGTATTGGCCCGCGCCTTTTCGTATTCCGCGCGCCGGTTGGCTTCGTCACGCTGCAGCTTGGCGATCTTGAGGCTTTGATTGGCCGAATCGAATCGCGCCGCCATCAGCGCCGTTGAGTGCGACGACACCAGCTTGGCATTATCGTCGTCGAGCTTCTTCAACGCCACCAGGTGGATCAGCGCGTGCTGCGAATCGCCCAAGCGCTCGTAGATCGCAAACGCGGTTTTATGCGCGCGCCACCAGACCATGGTCGGGTTGCCGATATCAACCCCGGCAAAGGCACGCTCGATCATCGTTCGCGCCTGATCGACTTTGCCGCGTTGCAGCGCTGCTTGCGCCGCCACCGCCCAGAATTGTGCGGCGGACCCGTCGCTATCGCCCTTGCGCAACAACTGAAATCCCTGGGCGATCGTGCGATCGGCGGCATCCAGGTCGCCGGCGAGCAATTCGTTGCGCGCCGCGTTGCGGAGGATCTGTGCTTCGAGCACCGGGCTGTCCATCGTCTCGGCAAGCTTGTAGGCGGCGCGGAAATCGCGTTCGGCATCGGGATAGCGCGCCAATTCCATCAACGCGTCGGCGCGATTGTTGTAGATCGATACCAGCAGTTGCGGATCGCCCTGATAGATATCGAGCGCCTGCCCGTAATATTTGAGCGCCGTATTATAGTCGTTCGCCTCCTGATAGAGCGCGGCGATGCTCAGCAGTGCGATCGATTGGCTGCGCGTGTCGTCGATCGTGCGATAGATCAGGAACGCCGATTGATAGTCAGCCAACGCCGTGGCCACGCTAGCCGACGCGGCGTGATAGCCTGCGCGCGACCGCAACACGTCGCCCTTGAGCTTGCTGGCCTTCGCGTCCTTGAGCGCGGCGAACGCGGCGTCGAGCAACGGCCCCGCCGTGACGATATCATTCAGGCGAAGGTGCGCCTCGCCTTCCAGCCATTGCGCGGTTGCGATATCGATCACACGATCCTGCCCGGTGAGCCGTTCGGCTATCGCCCGCGCTTGCTTGGCTTTGGCGATGGTCTTCGCCGGATCGGTGAGCATCGTCGCCTTGGCGTCGCCGATAGCGCTGTCGAATTGTGCGGCCGGATCTCCTTGCGCGAACGCGGAGACGGGCATCGCCAGAAAGGCGACGATGACCAACAAAAGTGCGGCAAACCGACGAGTCATGACGCGGCAGTAATGACCTCCGCAGCGTTAAAACGGCTTTAAGCGCGTCACGCCAGGCGGCGGAACGCGGTCGCGCGGAAACTGGCGCGCGCCGAATCGACCAAGGCGGCATCCTTATGGTCCCGCAGGAACTGGCGGAACGCCTCGATCTCGATGGGACGGCTGATCAGATAGCCCTGGATGATGTCGCATCCCATCACGCTGAGCAGCGCCAACGCTGCCGGCGTCTCGACCCCCTCAGCAGTCACCTCCATCTCCAGCGCGTGCGCGAGGTCGATGGTCGACCGAACGATCAGCGGGTCGCGGTTGCTGCTGGTCAGCTGGAGGACAAACATTTTATCGATCTTGAGCTCTCGCGCCGGAAGCTGCTTGAGATAGGCGAGGCTCGACAGGCCGGCGCCGTAATCGTCGATCGCGATCGCAATGCCGTGGTCGGCAAAGATATTCAAATTGGCGATCGCGCTGACCGGGTCGCGAATCACCGAGGTCTCGGTGATCTCGAAGCCGAGCGGGACGCCCCCCTTGCTGACCATCTCGCACGCGCGTTTCACGAACGAGGCATTGCTCAGCAATTGGCCGGAGATGTTGACGAAAATCGTGATCTCCTGCCCATCGGCCCGGAGATAATGCTGGTCGGTGATGACCTGTTCGATCGTCCACAGCGTCAGCCGGTCGATGTCGCGCGACGTTTCGGCCAGAGGGATGAAGTCGCTCGGCAGGATCAATCCGCGCGTGGGGTGACGCCAGCGCACCAACGCCTCCGCGCTCGCAATCTCCTGGCGGCGGACATGCACCTTGGGTTGATATTGCAGGAACAGCTCGCCGCGATCGATCGCGCCCTTCAGCTCGCGCTTCAGCGTGATTTTGTCGACCATCGGATCGACCAGCGACAAATCGCGCAATACTAACTGGCTCTCATTACGCGACTGGACCAGCGCGTCCTCGGCCTCCTCCGCCAGACGGACATCGTCCAGCGTCCCTGGCGGCCCGGCGGCGATACCGATCGCGAGATCGATGTGATGCCGTTCGCCGTCCAGGTCGAACGGGTCCGCCAGCGCCGCGGTGAGGCTGTCCGAGAATTGCTGAAGTTCGGCCGCGTCGGCAACGCAGGTTTCCACTTCGACCGTCCAGCGGCCGATCACCGTCGCCACGACGCCGGGCATCGCGCCCGCGATTCGGTCGGCGATGTCGAAAGCGATGTCGTTCGACCGCGCGACGCCAAGGTGCCGGCGCAGGAATGCCTGATTGGTCATTTGCGCAAGCGCTTGAACGGCCCAGGGTTTCGTGGGGGAAACCTGCGCGAACGGCGTCGCGGCGCCGCGCATACGGCTCCGCGATGTCGACGAAAGGCCGGTTTGGCCAACCGGTTCTTCGACCGGGCTGATCGGGGTGTGGTCGCGCGCCATCATCGCCCTGCTACCCCAAGGGCCTGAAAGAACTCTTAAGCTCGCAAGCCTGAAGCTCAGGGAAAACACGTAACTGCCCGGAATCGCGATTGCTTTTGAGTTAAAAAACTATTAAGAATTCGCTCGTGCCCGGGGTGGGCGCATTAGGAGTAAATCAATGCTCGCGTTTCTCATTGCGCTCGTCCACGGCGAACTCATTCGTCCCTGGTAAAGCGATTTTAGACGGCCCGCTTCCCACCGATTGATTTGTTGATTCAACAAGTTGACGGTGGAAGCGGGTCGCTCTGTATCTGGCTGGTTCGCTCTCTTGCGCCGCCGCCATCGCGACCGAAAGTCGCGCTAAATTAACCTTTTATTAACTTTTCCGAATCGGGCGCTAACCATTACGCGCCGTGGCAACCCCCTGCGCGAAAAAAATGGCCTGCCTGTTGCGCAACGCGCTCGTTAGCCGGCGCTCGGCGCACCTTCCGACCATCCGCCACCAATCGCCTTGAACAAGGCAACCGACAGCTGTCGCAGCTGTGCATCGCTGTCCGCCAGGTTTTCTCGCGCGCGTAAGACGTCAACCTGCGTGTTGATGACCGTATCCTGAGCGACCAAGCCTGCCTGGTACCGCGCCAGATCGGCGGCGGCGGTGCGGTCGGCGTCGGCCAACGCCTGACGCAGGAGAGCATTGCGACGGCGCTCGGCATCGATCCGGCTCAACGGATCCTCGACGTCGCGTAGCGCCCGCAGCACCGTCAGGCGATAATCCTGATAGGCTTGCTCGCGCTGCTCCTTGCGGATGTTCACCGTCGCCTTGCGCTTTCCCCAATCCAACAGCGGAAAGGTCGCCTGTCCGGTGCCGGTCAACTGCAGGCTATCGCCCGCAAACAGGCTGCCCAGCGAGGTGGAAATGAGCTGTGCCATCCCGGTCAGGCTGAACTTCGGGTAGAGATCGGCGACGGCAACGCCGATATCGGCGGTCGACGCGGCAAGGTTGCGTTCGGCGGCGCGAATGTCCGGGCGGCGGCGTAGCAGGTCGCTGGGCAATCCGGCTGGAATTTCCGGGGTGGGAACCAGCGCAGGCAACGGCCCGGACAGTTCCGCCATCAAAGCCTCTGGCGGTTGTCCGACGAGGACACCGAGCGCGTGCTTGCGCACGTCGAGATCGGCCTTGAGCGGTTCCAATCGCGCGCGTGTCGCAGTGATGTTGCCGTTCTGCCGGGTGACGTCGATCGATGGCGTCAGCCCGACCTTGGCGATGTTCGAGGCGATCTGTAGCGCCCTGCTCTGCCGTTCGACCTCGCTCTCGATCACGGCGATCTGTTCCTGATCGAGGCGAAGCGCGAAATAGGCGTCGGCGACTTCGGCCGCGAGCGTCACCGCGGCGTCGCGCCCGTTCCACTCGGCTGCCTCCGTTCGCGCCAGCGCCGCCTCGACGCCGCGACGGCCGCCACCGAACACGTCAAGCTCCCAGCTCGCGTCGAAACCGACCGCGAAGGTCTTGATACTGTCGCCGGGCAAAGCGACGCCGGAAGGCGGTCCGCTATTGCCGCCTCCCGAAAAGGCCCGCGCTAGCGTCGCGAAGCCGGCATTCTTGCTGAACTTGACATCGGTCGCGTTGGCGTCGGCGTTGACCACCGGCTTGTACTGCGCGCGCGCCTGGATTTCGCCCAACCGCGCCTGACGCACGCGGCTGGCCGCGGACGCCATGTCCGGATTGTCCTTCAGCGCGCGATCGATCAAGTCGGTCAGTTTGGGATCGTTGAACGCCTCCCACCAATGCCCCGGATCGATCGCCTGGCCGGGAGGCGGCGCGCCTTGCGGGCCGGCATAGGTCGCAGGGGCTGCCAGATCGGGCTTGGTATAGTTCGGACCGACGGTGCAGGCGGCAAGCGCCAGCATGGAGACGAGCAAAATCGGTTTCTTCATCATCAATGTCCCATTCCGCCGCTCGCGCCCTTGCCCGATCTCATGAAGATGATCACCGGCAGCAAGATCAGGATCAGCACCATCAGCGACCGGAAGACGTCGAGGAACCCGAGCATCGCCGCCTGCCGCTGCACTTGTTGATAGAGGATCGCGTGGGGCAGCGTGGTCGGATCGCCCAAGCCGGCGAACGCGCCCTGCGCCCTAGCCAGCCAGTCGGTGTAATTGGGATCGAGCGGATTGAGTTTCTGGACCAGCTCTGTCTGGTGCCGCTGCATCGAACCGGCGAGCATCGATTGCGCCGCCGAGATACCGATCGACCCGCCAAGGTTGCGCGCGACGTTGAGCAGGCTCGACGCTTGCGCGGTCTTGTTGCGCGGCAGCCCCTGATAGGCGACCGCGTTGATCGGCACGAACAGGAATGGCAGCGCCATCGCCTGATAAAGCCGCCCCATCGCGGCATCGGCGAAGCTGATATCGACACTGAAATGCGACATGTTCCACAGCGCCGCCGCTTGCACGAGCAAGGCCCCGCCGAGCAGAATCCGGGCGTCGACCTTGCCGACCATTCGGCCCGCGAACGGCACGGCGACCAATGTCGCGAGACCGCCGAGCGTCAGCGCCAGCCCGGCGTCGAACGAGCTGTAGCCCATCACCTGCTGCAACATCTGCGGGATCAGCTGGGTCGTACCGAACAGGATCAGGCCGGTGATGCCCATGATCAGCGTGGTGATCGCGAAACTTCGATTCTTGAACAATTTGAGGTCGACCACTGGGTCCTTGTGGTTGAGTTCCCAGAAGACCAGCGCGACCAGCGATACTGCCGATATCGTCGCGGTGGCGACGATCAGCCCGCTGGCGAACCAGTCCTCGCGTTCACCGCGGTCGAGCGTCAGTTCGAAAAAACCGAGGCCAAGCGCGACCAGGATCACGCCGATATAGTCGATGCGAAGCCCGCCCTCGAGCCGCTTGGCGCGATCGTCCTTCACTTGCTTGGGCTCGTCGACGAACAAATCGGCCAGGATCCAAGCGCCAATACCGATCGGGACGTTGATCAGGAACACCCAATGCCAGCTCGACGTTTCGGTGATCCAACCACCGAGCGTCGGTCCAAGCACCGGACCGACCACGACGACGATAGCGAAGGCCGCCATCGCCATGCCGCGCTGCCTGGGCGGGAAAGTGTCGACCAACATCGATTGCTCGACCGGCGCCAGCCCGCCGCCGCCTATCCCCTGGAAGACGCGCGCGATGACTAAGGTCGTAAGATTGGGCGCGATCCCGCAAACGAACGACGAGATCGTGAACAAGGCGATCGAGATCAGGAAATAGCGTTTGCGCCCGATCGCGTCGGACAGCCAGCCCGAGATCGGGATGACGATGGCGTTGGCGACCAGATAGCTGGTCAGCACCCAGGTCGCCTGATCAATGGTGATCGACAGGCCGCCGGCGATATGGTCGAGGCTGACGTTGGCGATCGAGGTGTCGAGCACCTCCATGAAGGTCGGCAGTGAGATGATCGCGACGATCAGCCAGGGATTGAACCGCCCCGCCGCCGACCTGCCGTCATCCCAGCCATCCTCGCTCGGCGCGGGTTTCGCCGCGCCGGCCGGAGCCGCGGCACTCGCCATCTCAGCGGACCTTGACCGACGGGGTCACCGACATGCCGGGGCCGATCGGGTAATTGCGCGGATCTGGATTGCCGTTGCCGGTGATGAAGTTGATCCGCACCGGCACGCGCTGGACCACTTTGACGTAATTGCCGGTCGCGTTCTGCGGCGGCAGGATGGCGAAGGCCTGACCGGCGCCGCGCTGGATCGAATCGACCCGCCCCTTGAACTCGACATCAGGATAGGCGTCGACCTTGATCGTCACCGGCTGCCCGATCCGCATGTTCTTGAGCTGGGTTTCCTTGAAGTTCGCGGTGACCCACATCGTATCGGGCACGATCGCCAGCAACTGGCTGCCCGGCGCGACGTACGAGCCCTTGTTGACCTGGCGATTGACCACCTGGCCCGAGACCGGCGCGACGAGGCGGAGATTGCCCAAGGTGACATTGGCCTGCGCGACCTGCGCACGCTTGGCGGCGATGACCGCGCCGGCGGCATCGACCTGCCTGCGCGCGACGGCGATCTGCGCGTCCGAGCTCGCGATCTGGCGCTGGGCAGCATCGGCCTGCGCCCGGGTCGAATTGGCGTTGGCGCGCGCCTGGTCGAGCTGGGTCGAGGCGACCGCCGAGCGATCGATCCTCGCCAGATTCTGATAGCGGGCGAGATCCTGTGCCGCCTTGACCGCGGCGGCCATTGGGGCTTGCGCTTCCGCCGCCGACTGGTTGCGCGTGGCGATCGCGCTGCTGACCTGCGCCTGCGCCTGTTGCAGCTGCGCGAGGGCCTGATCGACCCCGGCGCGGGCTTCGTCGAGCTGCGCTTCGGGACCCGTGGGCTTGATCACCGCCAGCAACTGGCCGGCATTGACGTGGCGATTGTCTAAATCGGCGACATCGATCAGCGTTCCGGCCACTTCGGGTGCGATGCGGACGATGTGCGCGTCGACGAACGCGTCATCGGTCGCTTCGAACTGACGCGAGTGCAGATAATAGAGCGTGCCGCCAATGACCGCGACCCCTGCCACCAGGATCAATACCCAGAAGAACGGCCGGCGATAGATCGGGGTCGTGTCCTTAGCGTTCTTGCCATCGTCGTGCGCGCCGGCGTCGGGCTGATCGGCTGCGGGCTCGGGCTTGGTATCGTCGCTCATCGGCTTTCCTTTGCTTCCGCCGTCAGGGCATCGAGAATGGCGTTGGTGTTGATCCGGATTCGCGCGCGGATTCGTTCGGCGAGCGCTGCATCGATCACCTCGACGTCGAGCACACGCAGCACTGAGGCGCGTGCCGATCGCACGACCAACACCTGGCCGAACAACGTCATCGTCGCGATTCGTGCCGCCTCGCTGTCGTCGATCCCGGCCGCGGTGCAGACGAACCGCACCAGCCTCCGCAGCATCTGGCCCATCGGTCCGTCGAACAGCCGGGCAAAGGCGGCGGTTGGGTGCATCTGCTCCCGCACGATGAACAGGCTCCAGTTCCGGACCTGCTGGTCGAGCATCTTGTCGAGCAACGCGCCCAGCACACGGTGAATGGCCTCGCGCGCCGCGACCTGATCTCCGTCGGCCACTTCTATCGCGAACGCGGGCGACATCGTCTCACCCATTTGCTGCGCGATATAATCGGCGGCGGCCAGATAAAGCCCCTCCTTGCCACCGTAATGATAGGTGATCGAAGACATCGCCGTCCCGGCGGCCGCAGCGATTTCGCGCGTGCTGGCCCCTTCCAGCCCATGCCTTCCGAAGGCATCGACCGCGATATCGAGGAGTCGCTGCTGGACCATGTGCCGCCCATTAGTTCGTTCGAACGAACAAGCAACCTTTAAATGAAAGGAGAGAGCAAAATCCGCTCTCCCCTTCCCGCGATCAGATGGTCGTCAGCTGACGAATTGCAACAGGATCCAATATAGGCCGCCCGACAGGATCATTGCCGCCGGCAGCGTTAACACCCAAGCAAGCACCATGTTCCGTATCGTGCGGAACTGCAGCCCGGCGCGATTGGCGAGGCTGGCTCCGGCGACGCCCGACGTCAGGATGTGCGTGGTCGACACCGGCACCGCCATTCTGTCCGCGAACGCGATTGTAACGCCGGCGACCAGTTCCGCCGCCGCGCCCATGCCATAGGTCAGATGCGTCTTGCCGATCCGCTCGCCCACCGTCTTCACGATGCGCCGCCAGCCGACCATCGTGCCAAGTCCGAGCGCGATCGCCACCGCCAGCTTCACCCAGATCGGGATATAGCGCGTGCCCTGTTCGAGATTCTTCTGATAGCCGTCGATCGCCTTGAGTTCGTCGGGGCGGAACCGCGAGCCGGCGTCCTTCGCCTTGGTGATCAGCTTCGACGTGTCGAGCACGAGGTACATGTCGTTGCGCAGGTTTCCGGTCGCCGCCGCAGGAACGTTGGAAATCGTGCCATAGCCCTGGATGCGCTGGCTGATGTCGCCCGACAGCGTGGTGATTGCGCCATAGACGCGAGCATCGTCTGCCTTGCGTTGTTGCAGCGCGGCGACCAAGGTCGCGCGGGCATTGTCGGCATTCGGATCCGCGGCACCGGCGCGTGCCGCGAACGGCGCCACCCCGCTCTTTGCCGTCTCGATGAACGCCGCGCTGGCGCTGGCCGGCATCGTCCGATTGAGCGCATAAGCGGTCGGCGCGCAGCCGATCAGGATGAGCATGATCAGGCCCATGCCCTTTTGCCCGTCATTCGAGCCGTGGAAGAAGCTGACGAGCGTACAGGTAAAGATCAGCAACGCGCGGATCGGCCCCGGCGGCGGCGCGTCACCCTGGGGCGCCTCGTAGAGGCTGGGCGTACGGATCACCTTTTTCATCAGCGAGAGCAGAAGGAACGCGCAGGCGAATCCGATCAACGGGCTCCAGAACAGGCCGGACAGCACGCCATAGGCCTGGCTCCAGTCGACTCCGGCAGTGCCGCCCTTCGAGCCGGCGGAAATGAGCTGATTGGCGAGACCGACGCCGAGCACCGACCCGATCAGCGTGTGGCTCGACGAATTGGGCAGCCCGACATACCAGGTCGCCAGGTTCCACAGCACCGCCGCCAGCAACAAGGCGAAGATCATCGCATAGCCGGCATTGGATCCGACATGCAGGACCAGGTCGACCGGCAACAATGTAACGATCGTATAGGCAACCGCGCCCGAAGACAGCAGCACGCCGAGGAAGTTGAACGCCCCCGACCACATCACCGCGAGCGGCGCCGGCATCGAATTGGTATAGATGACCGTCGCCACCGCATTGGCGGTGTCGTGAAAGCCATTCACGAATTCGAAGCCTAGCGCGATCACCAAGGCAACGATCAGGAACGCAAAGACGTGCGTCGCCATCTGTTCGCCGACATGGTTAGTGTCGACCAGGATCGAATAGCCGGCATAGCCCAGCGCGCCGATGATCAGCGCGACGAACACGAATTTCGCGATCGGATGGTTCGGCTGATCGAGTCGTGGGCCTCGCGCATCCTGGCCGGACTCGGCCGCGAGAAGCACTTGGCCTGAATCAGCCGTCAAATCGGTAGCCATGCCGCCGCCCTGCACGGATCGTGTGACAGGCTTGTTACAGCCCTGTCCCAACGCGGGGCGGCATTGCCGATTTCTTCATAGTCGCGCGGCTAAGCCGCCTCCGATCGACATCGATTCGCCAAGGGACGCGCATGAAGGAGAATAGGTCATTCGTGATCACGCTGGCGCTTGCGATAATGTCGGGCGCGATGATCGGATTGTTCGCGTTCGGCGTTAGCGGCAAGGGCGCTCAGCCGGCCCCCGCGATAGAGGCCTCCCCGGATGCCAATGTCAACGCCAGCGCGGCGCCTTCAGCGCCTTCGCCTTCGAGCCCTACGCCCGAATCGATGGCGCCGGTCCAATATGACGATCCCAATGCCGGCGGCACTCCCGCAGCGACGCCGACGCAAGAGTCTCCGGTCCGCCGCCCCGTCTTGTTGTGATCAGCGGCGGCGCGACGCGGCCAGCCCGATCCAGCTCAGCACTCCCGCCGCCGCCAGATACAGACCGACCCAACCGAGCCCGCGCGCCGACAATGCCTGCGCCGCAAATGGGGTCAGCGCGCCTCCAATCACGCCGCCGACATTGAACGCGATCGACGCCCCGGTATAGCGCACGCGCGCCGGGAATTGATCGGGCAGCCATGCGCCGACGGGCCCATAGACGAACCCCATCACGAACAGCGCCAAGGCGAGAAACACTCCTGCCAGCAGCAGCGGCCCCGCCATCAGCGGCGCGAGCAAGATGCCCGCGACGACCGTCCCGGCGCATCCCCACATCAACACTGCGCGCGGGCTCGACCGGTCGCTCCACCAGCCGGCGATCGCGATGCCCGCGGCCATGAACAGGATCGCGACGAGCTGGACGCCGAGAAACGCCTGTTTGGGGTGGCCGAGTTTGGTCGTGCCGTAGCCCAATGCGAACGCGGTCGCGATGTAGAAGATCGCGAAACACGCCACCACCGCCAGCGTCCCGCGCGCGACTGCGCCGAGATGCTCGCGCGCCATTTCGCCCAGCGGAACACTCGGCGGCGGCCCTTCCGCGAGGACGCGCTTGAACGCCGGCGTCTCGCTCACCTTGAGCCGCACCCACAGCCCGAGCCCGACCAGGATCGCGCTCGCCAAGAACGGCAGCCGCCATCCCCAGTCGCGAAACTGATCGGGCGTCAACGTCACGCCGAGGATCAGGAACAGGCCGTTGGCCGCGATGAACCCGATCGGCGCGCCCATTTGCGGCGCGGTGCCGAACCTGCCACGCCATCCCTCCGGCGCATTCTCAACCGCGAGCAAGGCCGCTCCGCCCCACTCGCCGCCCAGCCCGAACCCCTGGCCGAAGCGCAGCACGCACAACAATAACGGCGCCCACCAGCCGATCTGCTGATAGGTCGGCAGGAACGCGATCAGCAATGTCGACGCGCCCATCAGCATCAGGCTGGCGACCAGCGTCGACTTGCGCCCGATGCGGTCGCCGAAATGGCCGAACACCGCGGCCCCTACCGGGCGCGCGACGAAGGCGAGCCCGAAACTGGCATAAGCCGACAGCAATTGCGCGGTGTCGGAGGTCGACGGAAAAAACAGCGGCCCGAGCACCAACGCGGCAGCCGTCGCGTAGATATAGAAATCGTAAAACTCGACCGAGGTGCCGACGAGCGCGGCGAGCAGGATGCGGCGATTGGCGATGATCGGGTGCATGCGCCCACTGCACGCAGCCTGAGACAATTTGCAACAATTGCGACATTGCGCTGCGACAAAGTGCGCCTACCTATGCGTTGCCGCGGAGAGTTCTTCCCCTTGCTTGCCGCGGTTTGTACCGGTCGCCTCCCCTGTCGGCCGGTCCTCCCTGAACTACGGGGCGGTTCCACCTGCGAACCGCCCCCTTTTTTTTGCCTAGGGAAGCTTCGCCACGCTCCTCATGCGCGGCTGCCGGCCGCTCACAGAAAATCGCTGAGCGTGAACGCAACATCCAGCGATTGCCCGCCTCGCTCTATCTTCAGCACAACGCGACTGCCGACCGATGCGCTGATCGTCCTCAGTACATCGCTCCATTCTCCGACGACGCGGTCGCCCGGCTGGATGCCTGCTTTGGCCGCGGGACTGCCATTGCCCACCGACGCGACAACGATCCGCGGACCGGCGCGATCGAGCCAGAGACCCGACGGGCCATAGCGGTCGGGCGGCGAAACCTGGCGGCTGGGCTTGATCCACAATCTGCGACCGTGGGAATCGATCGACGTATTGAACAGCCGGATGAACGACAAGCCGACAATGCCGTCCAGATTGCTGCCAAGATCGTTGCCGAGCAACGAAATCAGCGGGCGATCGAGCCGCACGTCGCCGAGCGTCATCTCGTCGACCCGCACCGTCCGCGCGATCGGCCCGGCCCCGCCGATGCCGTTGGGGCGGCTGGGAGCGAACGGGCGATTGTCCCACAACCCGAGGCGTCGCGCCGCCGCTTGGTAGAGCGACAGCGTGTTGGGAGACCCGGTGTCGAGCGCGCAACGCAGCGGACGGCCGTTAACGAGGATCGTCGCGACTATCTTGCGCGAACCTCGGTCGGGCTGGTTCGCGCGGGGAATTTCCGAGTCGACCGCGACATAGCCGGCCCGGTCGCCGCGGCCATCGGGATAGATGCGCAACTCGCCCGCATCGAAATCGAGATCGGTGTCGCTCGCAGTCAAGATCCCCGCGGCCAGCGCCCCGTATATGTCCTGCTGATAGCCGAACCTGAACGAATCCTCGAGCACCACCGACGATTGGCGAATCCCGCCGCCGATAATGAAATCGCGCGCGAGATAGATTGCGTACCGGTCGCCCTTACCGCCGATCCCGCGCGAGGCTTCATAGCCCTGAACCGGCAAGTTGAGTTTCTTGGCAAGATCGGGGCGGACAATGCTCACATACGTGCCGGTATCGATCATGAAGATGAACGGCCCCTGCCCGTTCATCCCCACGGCGATCAGCACGCGGTTACCCTCGAGCGAGATGCTCGCCTTGAACACCCGCCCTTGCGCTGCGAATGCGGGCAGCGATCCGACCATGATTCCGCCGGCCACCGTCGCGATCGCAGTCCGCCTGTCAAACTCGACCATGCCTGATTCCCCGCTTCTCGCCGCATCCTATCGGGCACGGTAGTGGAGGAAAACCGTTTGCCGAAAAATCAGTCGCTTGCGACATTTTGATACAGCCGTGACACGCGCGTGCGACAAATGGCGCTCAGAGCGCCGCTCGCGGTAGGCCCCTTGCGTGCCGCGAGCGCCGGTCCATCCCCATGTGCCGGCTCTTCCCGAACTGCGGGGCGGTTCTTCCCCGAACCGCCCCGATTTTTCGGCGGCGATATCGCGGCCAGGCCATAGCGCCGCTCCGCCGGCTTGCCGCTCCGCGGCCGCCACGCCATGGTCGCGGCGATGACCGATACACCCTCCGTCAAGCGCCTCGCCGCCGCGACCAGCGCCTGGCGCGCGGCGCCCGACGATGCGGTCGCGCGTACCCGACTGGCGGCGCTGCTGTGGCGCCGACCCGATCTGGCCGATGCGTCACACTTGCCGGCGATTGCGGCGATGATTCGCGATCCGGGGATCGATCCCGCCCAGTTCGAACGTTCAGGCTGGATTGCGCTTGGCTCCGCCCTGCCCGACCCCGGCGATCCGCAGGCCGCTGCGCGCTGGCTCGACCGCGACGATCTCGCGATCGCGCTGGTCGAGGAAACCCAGGTCGCCGATGCCGCCGCCGAGCGCGTGTTGAGCGCGGTGCGCCGCTGGCTGCTGCTCGACCGCAAGACTGCCGCTTTTCCTCGCCTCACGGCGGCGTTGATCCGGCAAGCGACGATCAACGGTGGTGCCTGGCCGTTCGATGCCGAAGAGCGAGCGGCGCTCTCCACGGCGCCCGATTTCCGCTCCGCCTATTTGCCCGAACCACCGGCCGCCATCGGCGCGGACTTCGCCGCGCCAGTGACGCGCGCGGTGGCGGCGCAATATGGTCGCTGGCCCTATCCGGTGTGGCAACGACCGAACGCCGTCACGCTACGATCGCTTGCCGAGACGTTGCGCACGTGCGGCCCGGACGCACCGATCCTGCCCGAGCGGCCCAATATCCTGGTCGCCGGGTGCGGCACGGGACGCGAAGCGATGAGTCTCGCTCGCCTGGCGCCCGATGCGACGGTGACGGCGATCGAGCTCAGTGAGACCTCGCTGGCCGTCGCGCGGGCGCGTTGCGCCGAGCAAGCCAATTTGCGGTTGCTGCGCCACGATCTCCATGCCGTCGCCGAGCTTGGCCAGCGGTTCGACTATATCGTCTGCTCCGGCGTGCTTCATCATCTGCCCGATCCCGAAGCCGGCTGGGCGGCGCTGGTCGGCGTATTGGCGCCCAGCGGCGCGATGCAGGTCGCGCTGTACAGCCGGATCGCGCGGTTGTCGGTCGCCGCCGCGCGGATGCGGCTCGGCGCGCTGATGCGCGAACCGGTCAGCGACGACCTGATCCGCGAGGCACGGCGCCGGCTGATCGCCGCGCCAGTGCCCGGCGTCACCGACTCGCGCGATTTCTTCAGCACAGCGGGCGTTCACGATCTGCTGTTCCACGTGCATGAGGATTGCTTCGACGTGCCGAGGATCGAGCAGGCAATCGATGCGCTCGGCCTCAAATTGCTGCGCTTCGGCCTACCGACACCGGAAGATGCCGCGCGGTATCGCGAGCTGGCGCCGCACGATCCGCTGCACCGCGATCTCGTTGCCTGGCATGCTTATGAAATCCATCACCCGTCGACCTTCGCGGCGATGTATAAGATGACGCTTACCCGCGCGTCCTGACGGTTGCCCCGCCGGGCGCCGTTCCCTAAGTGTTCACGCGTGACCGACCCTGCCCCCGCCTCTCTTCCCGACGATCCGCCCTATCTGCGCGGCCTCAATCCGCCGCAGCGTGAAGCGGTGCTGACCACCGACGGCCCGGTGCTGGTGCTGGCCGGCGCGGGCACCGGCAAGACTGCGGCGCTGACCGCCCGGCTCGCGCACCTGTTGTGGACGCGCAAGGCTTATCCGTCGGAGATCCTCAGCGTCACTTTTACCAACCGCGCCGCGCGCGAAATGAAGGAGCGCGTCGGGCGGCTGGTCGGCGATGCGGTCGAGGGGATGCCGTGGCTCGGCACGTTCCACGCGATCGGCGCCAAGATGCTGCGCCGCCATGCCGAACTGGTCGGACTGCATCCCAATTTCACCATCCTCGACACCGACGACCAATTGCGCCTGCTCAAGCAGCTCATCCAGGCGGAGGATCTCGACGAGAAACGCTGGCCGGCGCGCCAATTGGGCGGCCTGATCGACGAGTGGAAGAATAAGGGCCTGACCCCCAAGGACGTCGATGCCGGCGAGGGCGAGCGCTACGCCAATGGCCGCGGCGCGCAGCTTTATGCCGCCTATCAGGACCGGTTGCGCGCGCTCAACGCCTGCGATTTCGGCGACTTGCTGCTCCACATGCTGACCATCCTGAAGACCGATCGCGAGGTGCTGCAGCTTTATCAGCAGCGCTTCCGCTACATCATGGTCGACGAATATCAGGACACCAACAGCGTCCAGTATCTCTGGCTGCGGCTGCTGGCGCAGGAGCGCAAGAATATCTGCTGCGTCGGCGACGACGACCAATCGATCTATTCGTGGCGCGGCGCACAGGTCGAAAACATCCTGAAGTTCGAGAAGGATTTCCCCGGCGCCAAGGTGATCCGGCTCGAACAGAATTACCGCTCCACCCCGCACATCCTCGCCGCCGCGTCGGGGGTGATCGCCAACAATTCGGGCCGGCTCGGCAAGACCTTGTGGACCGAGCATAATGACGGCGAGAAGGTCAAGGTACTCGGCGTCTGGGACGGGCCCGAGGAAGCGCGCCGCGTCGGCGACGAGATCGAGGCCGCGCAACAGATCCGCAAGGCCAGCCTGGACGACATCGCCATCCTGGTCCGCGCGCAGCACCAGACGCGCGAGTTCGAAGACCGCTTCATCTCGATCGGCATGCCCTATCGCATCGTCGGCGGTTTTCGCTTCTACGAGCGGCAGGAAATCCGCGACGCGCTCGCCTATCTCCGCGTCGTCGCCCAGCCGGCCGACGATCTGGCGTTCGAGCGCATCGTCAATACCCCCAAACGCGGCCTGGGCGACAAGGCGCTGGCCAAGGTCCACCAGCTCGCCCGCGCCGAACAGGTGCCGCTGACGACCGCGGCAGCGCGCATCCTCGACACCGACGAACTCACCCCGCAAGCCCGCCGCGCGCTCGGCAACCTCGTCATCGACATCGCCCGATGGCGAGACATGCTGAATTCCTCCGCGCTTCGCGGAGAGGGGGACCAGCTAGCGGAGCTGACTGGTGGAGGGGGCGTGCCTCACTCGGAACTCGCCAGAGTGATCCTCGACGAATCCGGCTACACCGCCATGTGGCAAGCCGAGAAATCCGCCGACGCCGCCGGCCGCCTCGAGAACCTGAGCGAACTCGTCCGCGCGATGGAGGAATATGAAACGCTCGGCGCGTTCCTCGAACATGTCAGCCTCGTCATGGATAACGAAGCCCAGGCCGATGAGGCCAAGGTCACGATCATGACCATCCACGCCGCCAAGGGGTTGGAGTTCGACACCGTGTTCCTGGTCGGCTGGGAGGAAGGCCTGTTCCCTTCGCAACGCGCGCTCGACGAAGGCGGGCTGACCAGCCTCGAGGAGGAACGCCGCCTCGCTTATGTCGCGATCACCCGCGCGCGGCGCCGCGCGATCATCATCCACGCCGCCAACCGCCGCATCTACGGTCAATGGACCTCGAGCATCCCCAGCCGCTTCGTCGCCGAACTGCCCGATGCCAATATCGAGAGCGAAAGCAGCATGTCGGGGGGCGAAAGCCTGTGGCGCGCCAACTGGAGCGAGCGCAGCGACCCGTTCGCGGATGTCGGACGTGGGACCGGGCGCGGGCCGGGATGGCAGAGGGCGGCCGGCACGCTCAACGCGGCCAAGCCGGGCGGCGAGTGGCAGAGCCGGACGTTCACGCGCGAACCGGCGCGGGTGGTGGAGAGCCGCGCGAGCGCGGTGAGTTTGGGGAATAAGGGTCGCAGCGACCTGTCGGTCGGCATGCGCGTGTTCCACCAGAAGTTCGGTTATGGCGAGATCGCGGAGATTGAGGGAAATAAGCTTGAGATCGATTTCGAGCAGGCCGGGCGGAAGCGAGTGATGGATAGCTTTGTGACGTTGAGCAATGGTCAAATCTAGGGCGATAGCATCGGCCTTCATTTTGCCTCGACCGTGGGGCGAATCTCTCGAATTCTTGGAGTATCGGCGCGAAGTGCTCAACACTTTGGACGGCCTTCAGATAAACGCAAACGCCTTGGATCCAGACTCCCCCATCGGTATCTGCTCAATTTCGATCAGGTCGCCGCACCCTGATGAGATTACGTTTATCGAGGGGAAATTATTTCGTGGCGGGTTAAAAAGCACCATCGTTTTGGAAATTTGTTCGGACGACTTCTCTTTATCCGAGATGAAGAATGATATTAAATCATCGGATGGCACCCCGCTATCGCCGCACAATGAAACGTATCTACCAAAATACTTCGCCGCGACTAGCTTAAGCTCTATCCTAAATGGATGTTTGTCAATTTGGAATATTTGCTATTTTGGGTGCCTTAACTCGGCCTATCACATCGCCTCTTTTGACGAAGAGACACTGGATTTCGGAGATGCGTGTGAATTCAGGACCCTTTGGGCGGTTGCTGACGGCGGAATGATCGGGAACGCTTTCGACATTAAAGTGGCCCCAATGGCGGCATTAGAGTGGAGTAGAAAATGTTCTGGGTTTTGGAAAGGCTATGCCGATACTAAGATTCAAAGAGCCGCCGCCTGCTTATTGCGAACATTTTCGACAAGAACATCTGGCATGGATACCTACAGCACCCTCATGTGGTCCTTAGCGGGCCTAGAGGCGCTCTATTGTAACAACGAATCATCTATAAAATATCAAATTAGAAAACGAGCGCCGATCGTTGTTGGTCGATTTGGAATAAAGGATCTGGATAGAAATATATCCAGAGGCTATGATTTTAGATCTAGGCTATTTCATGGGGATATAAAGATCAGAAGCCCGATTGCCGACGATGATAGTGACTACGACGACGATAAATATCATAAACTTCAGGCAGATATATATGCAGATTTTTTCTGCCTACTCCTAACCTGTTCTATAAAAGCTGCAATTGAGGAAGAGTCGCAGGAAATTTTGTTCGAAGAGCGCGGGAATTTTGTTAAATGTGGTTCGCCTACAGCCTAGATTAGCCTTCCCCCCGTCCCAACCACCGATCCCCCATCCACACCAGCAACGCCCAGGCCGTCCCGAAACACCAGCCCGCCAGCACATCGCTCGGCCAATGCACGCCGAGATACACCCGGCTCATCCCGATCAGCACCGCGAGCAGGCTGAAGAACGCGACCACCGCGACGCGCCCCGCCCTGCCCCGCCAGCCGTCGCGCGGCATGGCCTCGGCCAGCATCAGCGCCAGCGTCAGGTACACCGCGGACGAGATCATCGCGTGGCCGCTGGGGAAGCTGGCATTGGTCACCTGAACCAGATGCGGGACGAGATCGGGCCGCGGGCGGGCGATCCAGCTCTTGAGCATGCCGTCGATCACCGAGCTGCCGATCAGCGACAGCGCGATCCCCGCCGCCTCCGACCTTTTACCCGCGCCGATCAGCCAGGCGATGCCGGCGACGCCGAACAGCCACAGCAAGGTGTAGCCGCCGAGCGCGCTGATATCGACCGCCGACTGCAACAGCCAGGACGGCCCGATCGGCGTCTGCGGATGGCCAGGCACGCGGAGAGCGAGCAGCAAGCGGGTGTCGAACGAGAAGCCCTCGCCCTCGATCAGCTCGTCGGCAAGATGGACGCCGAGCAATATCAGCGAGACGGCGAACAAGGCGAGCGCGGGCCACGCCCAGCTGCCACGCCGAGCGGGGGCGGTTACCCGTTCGATATCGTCCGCTTCGGCCATCGCTCCTCCAACGCGCGAACTCTCGCACGGTCCTGGCTTGTGGACCAGACGAAGGGTGCTCTCCGCTCCCCTCCCGTTTTACGGGAGGGGAACATCTGCGCGATCGCGCCTCCAGC
Organism: Sphingomonas sp. P4_D12; assembly: GCF_056401895.1. Taxonomy (NCBI): domain Bacteria; kingdom Pseudomonadati; phylum Pseudomonadota; class Alphaproteobacteria; order Sphingomonadales; family Sphingomonadaceae; genus Sphingomonas; species Sphingomonas sp. P4_D12. The sequence goes on from NZ_JBFUIL010000003.1 coordinate 180,680, forward strand.
ACTGAAGCCAATATGAACCTGCCAGAGACGGGTCGTTCAGGAACCATAACGGCTGCGAATCGTATCGTTCGGAACGGCTCATATCGGGCCAGGAGAGGTTACATGAAGACGTTCCTGATAGCGGCTGGCCTGATGGCCACCATGCTGGGCGTTACGCCAGCGGTCGCGGCGCCTGTTGCCGGCAACGCGCCGGGGATCGAAGCACCGCAGTCGCGTGGCGACGTGCGTGACGATCGCCGCGATGATCGCGGGATGGATCGGCGCGATGATCGCGGCGACCGCCGGATGGACCGTCGCGACGATCGTCGTGGCGATCGCTGGGACAATGGCCGTCGCGACGGTCGCCAGGATCGTTGGAACAACGGTCGCGGCAATCGCTGGGGCTGGAACAGCCGCCGTTGCCACAATGAGCGCCGTCATCACCGTTGGGTGCGCGTCTGCGGTCGCAACTGGCGCTGAACGAACAAAAGAGGGGCGGCCGGTCGGTCGCCCCTTTTCATGTCACCACAAATTCTTGCCGTCCAACACCGTCACCGGCCAGTCGGCCGCCTCGAAATCGTCGAACAGCCGCGCGTTGACCGCGATCCGCCGCGTCTTGCCGTCCCAGCTGCCGTCGCGCTGGAAATCCGGGCTGTCGGCGTAGAGATCGCACCCGCACGCCGAGCAGAAGTGATTGTGCACCATGCGGCTGTTCCAGCGATAGATCGCATCGCTGTCCGCCTGCGTGACCTTGAATTGGGCCGGCGGGTAGTAAGCGTAGAGATGCCCGCGCTTCGAACAGAACGAGCAGGTGCAGCGGGTCAGCTTCTCAGGCAGGTCGCCATCGACCTCGAACGCATTGCGTCCGCAATGGCATCGGCCGGTCAGTGTCATCAATGCTCTCCCTTCCAATGCTAGCTACGCTCGACTGCGCGGACGGTTGCGGCCAGCGCTTGCCGATGCGCTCAACCGCTCAGGAAAACAGCGCCGCCACGAGCGTGACCAGCGCCAGCGATTGGATCATCGCGATATTCGCTTCCCACCAGCCGCGCAGCAGGGAAACGCCGAGGTGCCGCGCGAACCAGCGCGTCTGCAGCAATCCATACCACAGCAAGGCAATCGCCCCGAGCACGAGCCCCGCCACCCCGCACCATAAAGGCTTGAGGGTGAGGAGGATCCCCGCAATGCCGAGCACCAGGGCGAACGGCGCGGTGACATAGCATTGGCTGTAGAAAGGCGGCCTGAGCGTATCGCGGTCGAGTCGTTGCTTCTGCTGCCGCACCAGCCGCGCCGCCATGATCAGCGGAAACACGCTGAACGTCGCCAGCCGCAGCACCAGCAGATTGGTATCGTCGCCGACCACCGCATCGAGCCCGACCTTGCTCGCGACGATCGGGCTCTGCCCCACCGTCGCGAGTTCGATGCCGTGGCTGAGGATCAAGGTCAGCAGCAGGAATAGCGGCGGCGTGAGCGTGTCGGTATATTGCTGGTCGGGCTGGTCGCCGAGCTCGATATCGGCGTAGTTCATCATCTCCTGCGGCCGCGCCAGCGAGCGCCACAGGGTGACCGGATAGAAGATCAGCCACGACATCACTTCGTAGAGAAGCTCGTCGAGCGACTTCAGCAGCGTGAAGAACCCCATGGCCGACCCCCTGTCAGGCGACCAGGGGAGTTGAGCATGAAAAAGCGTTTCAGGCCAGCGCGATGGCGCGGGCGATGCGGTGGATCAGCCCTCTACCGCCATCAGCGTCGAGCCGACGAAGCGCTCGTCCTCGGGCTCGTAGACCGAGCTGGTCACGAAATCGCGCTCGTCGAGCCGCAGCCCGACCAGCCCGTCGAGCTTGAACAGCCCGACTTTCTCCTCACGCGGGCGCTGCCCGTCGCGCTCGATCGTCACCGCGGCGACGTAAAGCGCGTCGTTCTTGGTGAACAAGGCGTGCGGCGCCAGGATCACCGCCATGCGGTTATAGGTCGCCGCGACGCACTTCTTGCGGACGATCCCTTCCAGGATGACGGGGGCACCGCCATTCGGCGCGGGATCGGTTTTCTCAGCGAGGTACATGACTCGGTTATAGCGTATATGCTGCATTGCAGCAAGAACGTCGGGCCGAAATGTGCTCGCCTATCGGTCAGTCGCGTCAGTCGTCGCGCTGTTCGATCGTCACGCGGTCCGGATAGAAAGCGAGGTGGTCGCGGATGTCGGCGACTGCCTCGTGCGGCTGCTCATAGGTCCAGATCGCATTCTCGCCGCGCTCGATCCCGGGGATCGAGAAATAGGACGCCTCGCCCTTATACGGGCACCAGCTGTGATGATCGGTACGGTCGAGCCCCGACAGATCGGCATCGCCGCGCGGGATATATTGCACTGCGGGATAGCTCGCTTCCTGCAAGCTCAGCGCGTTGCGCGTATCGGCGATGACCTTGCCGCCGGCAGTGACGACGATGTGCTTCGGGTTGACCGTGACGGTGATCGGATGGTCGGGCCCCGGAATCAGGGTGCGGCGGGCAGTGGCGGTATCGGACATGACGGTCCTCCTTGGGGCTACCCGTCAGATGGGTCCGCCCTCTGCCCCACTCAATAGCCGCTCATCGAATAAGGTCGCGACGCGATGCTCGCCCCCCACGTCTTGTTGGGTGTCGCTGCCATCGTGAAGCGCAGCGTCCCGCCGCGCATGATCTCTTCATGCCCGATCCACACGCGGTCGAGCGGTTTGCCGTTGAGCGTCACCGCGCCGACATAGCGATTGGCCGGCGACAGACTGTCGGCGAGGATGGTGAAGCGCTTGCCGTTGGGCAGGTTGAGCGTCGCGCGGTCGACGAACGGGCGGCCGATAACGTACTGGCCGCTACCCGGCGCGACCGGATAAAAACCGAGCGACGTGAACACCAGCCAGGCCGACATCTGACCGAGATCGTCATTGCCTGCCAGGCCGTCCGGGGTCGGCTTGTACTGGCTGTCGACGATCTGCTTTAGCCGCTCCTGCGTCCGCCACGGCGCGCCGGCATAAGCATAGAGATAGGCGACGTGGTGGCTCGGCTCGTTGCCATGGATATATTGGCCGATCAGCCCGGCAATGTCCTCGGCATGGCTGTAATCGACCTTCGAATTGTCGAAATCGAACATCGCGTCGAGCTTCTTGACGGTCGCCGCGTCGCCGCCGAGCAGCTTGATCAGCCCGCCCTGGTCGTGCGGCATGAACCAGGAGTATTGCCAGGCATTGCCTTCGGTATAGTCCGATCCGTAGTTGATTGCGGTCGGATCGAACGGCGTGCGATAGCTGCCGTCGCTCTTGCGCGCGCGGAGCCAGCCAGTCTGGGTATCGAAGCTGTTGCGCCAGAAGGCGGCGCGCTTCTCGAACGTCTCCGCGACGTCGGTGCGGCCGAGCTTCCGCGCCATCCGCGCGATCGTCCAGTCGTCGAAGGCATATTCGACCGTCTTCGACGCCGCCTCGGGCTCGCGGTCGATCGGGACGTAGCCGAGCTTCATATAGTCGCCGAGCCCGCCATATGGGGCATAGGTCGCGCTCGCGACCATCGCGTCGAGCGCCTTATTGGCGTCGAAGCCCTTGATGCCCTTGAGATAGGCGTCGGCAATGATCGGCACCGCGTGGTAGCCGATCATGCACCAGGTCTCCTGCCCCTGGAACTGCCAGATCGGGAGAATACCGTATGGGCTCTGGTCACGGCTCACCATCAGCGAGCGGACGACATCGGTCGAGGTCTGTTGCGGCTGGACGATCGTCAGCAGCGGATGTTCGGCGCGGAACGTGTCCCAGAGCGAAAAGGTCGAGCGGAAAGTGAAGCCCTCCGCCTTGTGAACCTGATCGTCGGGCCCGCGATAGCGGCCATCGGCATCGCCGGCGATGCTCGGCGCCATCATCGCATGATAGAGCGCGGTATAGACCGACTTGCGGATCCCCGGCTCGGCCTGGATGTCGATGGCGCCCAGCGCCTTCGCCCAGGCCGCCTCGGTCTTCGCGCGGATCGCGTCGAAGCCGCCGGGCTCGCTGTCGAGGTTGCGGATGGCACCGTCTTCATCGACACTGGAGATCGCGACCCTGACCTCGAGCGGTGCATCGAGCCGGCCGAAATCGAGCCGCGCGACCAATGCCCTGCCCTTGATTTCGGCGATGTCGCTGCCGGTGCGGCCCGGGCCCTTGAAGCCCTTGTACGGAATGTCCGTTTCGCGATTGACGAACTCATGTCCTGTGAGCGGGCGCGAGAAGCGCATCGCGAAGAACAATTTGCGCCCCGGCGCCCAGCCGCGCGTCTCGCGACCCCCGGTCAGCGTACCGTCGGCGCGCAGGCGGACCGAGGACCAGGAAACCTTGCCGGGATAATTGTAGAGGCTCGAACGTAGGTCGAACACGAGATGCGCGGGCTTGCCGCCCTCGAACGTATAGCGATGCACGCCGATCCGCGTTCCCGCGGTCAGCTCGGCGCGGACGCCGGCATCGGTCAGGTTGACCGCATAATAGCCCGGCGACGCGACCTCGCCCTGATGCGTGAAGCGCGAGCGGTAGCCGCTGCCGGGTTTGGCGGGATCGCCCGGCTCGAGCGGCACGGCATCGCCCGACACCGGCATGACCAGGAAATCGCCGAGGTCTGAATGGCCCGAGCCCGAGAAATGCGTCTGGCTGAAGCCCTGGATTGTGGGATCGTCATAGCGATAACCGGCGGCATGGCCGTAACAGGTGCGGATCACGCAAGTCGCGTCGGTGTCGGGTGACACCTGCATCATCCCGAACGGCGACACCGCGCCGGGGAAAGTATGCCCTTCTCCGCCGGTGCCGATGAACGGATCGACCGAAGCGACGGCGCCCGACGGCGCGGCCTGGGCGATCGGCGAGAGGACCAGCCCGCATACGGCGAGTAGGGCGGGAAGGCGGCGCGGGGGGAGGATCGGCATATTGTGCTTCAAGCACAGCGGGGGCCTTGCGCCAAGGTTGTCGGCGAAATCAGCTCATTAGAACTCCCCTCTCCCGCTTGCGGGAGAGGGCTAGCGATGTTCGTGACTAAGTCCCAATTTTGGGGTTGTCCTCCCCTGATTCCCGGGAGCATGAGCCTCCCCATGCCGCATCCGCTCGTCGCTCGCCTGAACCTCGCCCCGCATCCCGAGGGCGGGTGGTTCAGGGAAACGATGCGCACCCCCGACCCGCGCGGCGGCCGCGATCTCGCCACCGCGATCCTGTTCCTGCTCGATGCCGGCGAGCGATCGCACTGGCATCGCGTCGATGCCGCCGAATTGTGGATCTGGAACGATGGCCATCCGCTCACCTTGCTGATCCATGAAGACGGCGAGACGCGCGACCATCGCCTGGGCCCGGACAACCCGCAGGTGCTGGTCCCGGCGGGCGCTTGGCAAGCGGCCGAACCGCGCGACGGCTGGACCTTGGTCAGTTGCGTGGTGACGCCGGGCTTCGATTTCGCCGGCTTCGAACTGGCGGCGCCAGGATGGAGCCCGGCATGAGCGCCGACCATCACCTCGAACCGGAAATCGAACCGGCGCGCAGCGATGGCCTGCCGCTGCCCAAGCGCTACCTCGCGATCGGTGCGCTGTGCGCCGGCACGGCCCTGGTCATCATCGACGGCGGCATCGCCAATGTCGCGCTGCCGTCGATCGCGCGCGACCTGAAGGTCGATTCGAGCTCGGTCGTCGCGATCGTCACCGTCTATCAGTTGATGCTGGTGATGCTGCTCCTGCCCTTTGCCGGGCTCGGCGAGCGGATCGGGCTGAAGCGGATGTACCAGGTCGGGCAGCTGATCTTCACGGTCGCGACCCTGCTGTGCTTCTTCGCCAAGAGCCTCCCCTTCCTGCTCGTCGTCCGCGCGGCGCAGGCGATCGGCGCGGCGGGCGCGCTCAGCGTGTCGTCGGCGCTGATCCGCTCGACCTATCCGTCGAAGCAATTGGGCCGCGGATTAGGGATCAACTCGGTGATCGTGTCGAGCTCGGCCGCCGCCGCACCGACGATCGGCGGCCTGGTGCTGGCGATCGCGCCCTGGCCCTGGGTCTTCGCTTGCGCCATTCCCTTCGCCTTGCTCAGCCTGGTGCTCGGTCGCGCGCTGCCCGACCCCAAGCCACGCCATGCGCATTTCGACCTGCTCGGTGCGGTGATGTGCGCGGCGATGTTCGGGCTGGTGATCGGCGGCGCGGAAAGCGCGGTCCATGGCAATAGCCCGGTTGTCTCGGCGGCGATCGTCGCGACCGGTGCGTTGATCGGTTATTATTTCGTCCGTCGCGAGCGAGGCGACGCCAATCCGATCCTGCCGCTCGATCTGCTCGAACGCCCGGTCATCGCGCTGTCGGTGATCGGCGCCTACACCGCATTCATCGCGTCGATGACGTTGCTGCTGTCGACCCCGTTCCGACTGACTCAGGAATTCGGGTTCAGCGCGGCGATGGTCGGCGCCGCGATCGCGCCCTGGCCGCTGACCAACATGATCGTCGCGCCGATGGCCGGCTGGCTGTCCGACCGCATTCCGGCGGGTCTGCTCGGCGGGATCGGCATGTGCGTCAGCATCGTTGCTTTGCTGCTGATCGCGTTCCTGCCCGAGCATCCGAGCTATTTCGACATCGCCTGGCGGATGGCGCTGTGCGGATCGGGCTTCGGCACCTTCCTGCCGCCCAATGCCCGCCTGATCATCGGCAGCGCCCCGCGCGACCGCGCCGCGGCGGCGGGCGGACTGATCTCGACCGTGCGCCTGACAGGGCAGACTACCGGGGCCACCGTCGTCGCGCTGTTGCTCGCGCTCGGTATCGGCGCTGGGCGCGTGCCGCCGCTGGTGTCGGTTGGATTGGCGGTCGTCGCCGGCCTGTGTAGCATCGCTCGCCTGCGTCCCTCGATCCGCAATCCCACGCGGACCGAGGTTCAAGGGGACGTGCCGACGCTCAAGACGACGCGGTAATATTTTTACCCTCTCCCGCTTGCGGGAGAGGGAGGGACCCTCCGCCGACGGCGGTGGGAGGGTGAGGGTCTTCCTTCTTCTTAAACTACTGCCGCTTGGAAGAAGAAAGAAGACCCTCACCCAACCCTCTCCCGCAAGCGGGAGAGGGCAGTATCAAAATACCGATTTCGCCTCAGTCCCCATCATAGCCCCACGCACCAGCGGGATCGGCGGGCCGCCGTAGGACAGGAACTGGTTGTGGAACTGCTTCCACGCCTTGCGTCCGCCGCGGGTCGCGGTCCAGTCGTCGCGCAGCTTGCGGATCATCAGCTTGCCGAGCGTGTAGTTGAGATAGGCCGGATCATAGGTCCCGCGCGCCGCCTGCTGGTCCGAATTGCCTTCGTCCTGATAGCATTGCTCGCGGAACATCTTGAACGAATCGGCCTGGGTCATGCCGCGCGCATGCATGCCGATCGCCGACAGGAAGCGGCAATCGCGCAGCAAGGCGTTGGACAGCTCCCCGATATGCGTCTCGGGATCGCCATTCCCCAGCCCGGCATCCCACATCATCTCCTCGGCATAATGCGCCCAGCCCTCGGCATACGCATAGCCGACGAACAGCTGGCCGAAGAGCGACGGCGAGCGATTGGCGTGAAGGAACTGGACGAAATGCCCCGGCATCACTTCGTGCACCGAAGTGAAGAGCAGGTCCATCTTGCCCGGCACGAAGCCGAGTTGCTTGGCCTTGGGCCAGCTCGGGTCGGGCGGCGAGATGTAATAGACCGATGGGATGCCTTTATCGAACGGCCCCGGCGGATCGATATAGGCCGAATTCTGCCGGTTATAGGGCGGACTTTCCTCGACCAAAGCCTGTTCGGTGCCGGGGATCGAGACGATGTCGTGCGACACCACGAACTGGCGCAGCATCGGGATCTGGCGCCGCGCCTCGGCGACCGGATCGTTGCCGGCCGGCTTGTTGGCGGACATCTTGTCCATGCAGGCCTGGATCGTCTTCTTCGGCGCATATTTGGCGCAGGCTTGCTTGAGCGCGTCCTGGTTCTTGGCAAGATCGGCCTTGCCTGCGGCCTCGAGCTGGTCGAGCGGGGTATCGACGCCTTCCGTTTCGGCGAGCATGCGCTGGAACTTCTCCGGCCCCAGCGCGAAATCCTTGGTCGCGGTCTTCTTCTGATTGCCGAGCCATTTGGCCAGGTCGCCTGTCACCACCGCGGCGGCTTCGGAGGCGTCCTTCAGATCCTTCTGCATCTTCTTGTCGTGGACGCTCGCAAACGCTTTACGCGCGTCGCCGCGATAATAGTCCGCGAATCCGCTGAACGCCGCGACGCCGTATTTGATGAAGCTCTCGGGCATCGGCGTGCGCAGATTGGTTCGGATGTTCCACACCGCCGACGGCACCTGGCGGAAGAACTTGATCAGCGCTTCCATCCGCACTTTCGCTGGCGCGTAAGGCCGCGCGATATAGGTGTTGGGATCGAGGCCGTTGCCGACATAATAAGCCGGGTTGGTGTGCGGCTGATCGGCATCCTCCAGCCAGAACAGCTTGCCGCGCGCGACCTGGACCAGATAGTCGCGCTCGAACGCATCCTCCTTGGACAGCTTGGCCTTGTCGAACGCCTGGGCGTCGGCGATCGCCTTGTGCAGGAAGTCCGCCTGTGCCTTCAGCCCGGACGGGCTCCAGTCGGGCATCACGCCGTCAAATTCATGCTTGCCCTGATAGACCGCAAACGCGGGGTCGAGCTTGAACCAGCCGTTGATGAAGCTGTCGCGGAATTGTGCCCATTGCGGCGAGGGGGCCGTAGGCACTGCCGCCGTCGTGTTGACGACACTGGTTTCGTTGACGTTGGTCGCGTTGACATTGGTGGAGTTGGTGGACGAATGACACGACGCCAGCGCGATGCAGGCGACCGCGCCCAGCAGCTTGAACTTCATTGGACTCTCCGAACCTTATGGGGCGGAGTGCTGCCAGATTGCGCGGCACGACGCCAGTGCGCTTGCTCCACATCAACGCCGCAGCCGCTTATTTGAGCGGGACGACGACCTCGTTGGGATTAACCACATTGAGCTGCTTGCGCGTCAATTCGTCGGCCATGTCGGGATCGACCTTGTTCGGGTCGAGCAACTGGACGCGGTTGGCGAGCACCGTCTGCTTCTGCTTGAGGTCGGCAAGCTGCTGCTGCTTCTTGGCGAGCAGGCGCTGGTAGTCGCCATAGGCAAGCGCGCCGTTGCTGCCGACGACCGCATAAGTGCCGAAAAACGCCATGATCCCCAGCGCGAGCGCGGGAAAGGCGGCACGACGAAAAACTGAACCGAAAGTGGTGCGGCGACGGGACGACATCTTGGGGTAGCCTTGTCGCTCACCACGACTCGCGGATCAAGCTAGTATTTAACCATAAATCGCCGAATCGAATCGGATTGGCGATGAATTGAATCAGGCAGAGCGGCGGCTCTGCACCATTCCGTCACCCCGGACTTGTTCCGGGGTCCAACTTTCCACAACGGAATCTAGCCGTTGTTGCGCGTTGGATGCCGGGACAAGCCCGGCATGACGGTTGAGGTCAGCGACTGCGGATCACACTCCGCCCGGCGAACACCGCGACGTCGCCCAGTTCCTCTTCGATCCGGATCAGCTGGTTGTACTTGGCCAACCGGTCGGAGCGCGCCAGGCTGCCGGTCTTGATCTGCCCGCAATTGGTCGCGACCGCGAGGTCGGCGATCGTCGAATCCTCGGTCTCGCCCGAGCGGTGCGACATCACCGCGGTGTACGAATTGCGCTGCGCCATCGACACCGCCGCCAGTGTCTCGGTCAGCGTGCCGATCTGGTTGACCTTGATCAGGATCGAATTGGCCAGCCCGCGCTCGATGCCGTCGGCCAGACGCGTGGGATTGGTTACGAACAGATCATCGCCAACCAACTGAACCTTGTCGCCGACCATGTCGGTCAGCGCCTTCCAGCCTTCGAAATCGTCCTCGGCCATGCCGTCCTCGATCGAGATGATCGGATATTTGGCGACGAGATCGGCGTAATAGCCGGCCATTTCCGCCGGGGTCAGCACCTTGCCCTCGGCCGAGATGTGGTATTTGCCGTCCTTGAAGAATTCGGTCGAGGCCGGGTCGAGCGCGAGCATGACGTCGTCGCCAGGCTTATACCCTGCCCCTTCGATCGCCCGCATGATGAAGTCGAGCGCGTCGGTGGTATTGGCGATGTCGGGGGCGAAGCCGCCTTCGTCGCCGACGCCAGTCGACAAGCCCTTTTCATGAAGCATCTTTTTGAGCGTGTGGAAGATTTCCGAGCCCGTCCGCACCGCCTCGAACAGCGACGAGGCGCCGACCGGCATGATCATGAATTCCTGGAAATCGATCGGATTGTCGGCATGCTCGCCGCCATTGATGATGTTCATCATTGGCACCGGCAAAACGTGCGCGTTGACCCCGCCGACATAGCGATAGAGCGGCAAACCGCGCGCGTCGGCCGCAGCTTTGGCGGTGGCGAGGCTGACGCCCAGGATCGCATTGGCGCCCAGCCGGCCCTTGTTCGGCGTACCATCGAGCGCGATCATCGCGGCGTCGACCTCGGCCTGATCCTCGGCATCGAAGCCGAGCAGCGTGTCGGCGATCTCGCCGTTGACCGCGTCGACCGCTTTCTGGACGCCCTTGCCCGACCAGCGGCTCTTGTCGCCGTCGCGCAATTCGACCGCCTCGTGCGCGCCGGTCGAGGCGCCCGACGGCACCGCGGCGCGACCGAACGATCCGTCCTCGAGCATCACTTCGACCTCGACCGTGGGGTTGCCGCGGCTGTCGATGATCTGGCGGCCGTGAATGTCGATGATTGCGGTCATGGAACGGTCTTCCTAGATTAGGGTAGTAGGAATTAACTTGGGGCGTCGCGGCGGCGCTCTAACGGCTTCGCGCGCGGGCGGCAAATCGCTTGTCCCGCATGACGGAACCGGCAAGCGCCGCCTTGGTTGTCGATATGGAACAGCGATTGTCGACGTCCGTCGACAACGAACCAGTAAGGAAGAGTACCATGGCCGATACCGCATCGAACGAGACGCCGAACGGCACCGGGACCGGTCCCGGCGCCAGCACCGGCGGGACGACTGGTGACAAGCCCAACGCCACCCAGGCCCTCAAGGACAATGTGATCAAGTTCGCCAACGACGCGGGCGAAAAGGCGAAAGGCTATGCCGAGGATGGCAAGAGCCGCGCCGGCACCGCGCTCGACGAGCTGGCAAAGATGCTGCAGGAGGCCGCCGGCACGGTCGATGAGAAGGTCGGCGAGCAATATGGCCAATATGCCCGCTCCGCCGCCGACGCGGTCGCCAATTTCTCCGGCGCGCTCAAGGAAAAGCAGGTAGACGACATCATCGACGATGCGCGCGAATTCGTGAAAAAGAGCCCGGCGGTGGCGATCGGCACGGCGGCGGCGATCGGCTTCGTCCTGGCGCGATTGGTCAAGGCAGGGCTCGACGGTCAGGCCGACAAACCGTCGGACAAGCCGTCGAACGACACCAAAGCCTGATCAGAGCGGCCGCGCGTGGAGGGGGAACCGCAGCCCGACGACAGCATCACATCGTTGGTCAGCCGACTGATCGACGATGGCGAGAATTTCGTTCGGGCGGAGGTCAAACTCTATCGCGCGCGGCTGTTCTCGCGGCTGGACGAGGCCCGCAACGCGATCCTGCTCGGGATCGGCGCGCTGGTGCTGGCCCAAGCGGTGCTGGTGGCAGCGCTGGTCGGGTTGCTGATGACACTGCGCTGGCTGGTCGGCCCCGGCTGGGCGACGTTGATCGTCGTCGGTGGCGGCGTGCTGGTCACCGCGATCATGGCCTGGAGCGCTTGGCTGCTGGTCAAGAAGGCGACCGAGATCAAGGACAAGGACGAGCGGCCGTGAATTTGATAGACGACGAACTGGTCAAGGCGGAGGCCAATTCCATCGATGCGCGGCGTCAGCTCGCCCAAACGGTCGTCGCGCTGCAATCCAGACTCAAGCCCAGCGCCCTCGCACGCGACGCGGTCGAGGAACTGAAAGAAGTCGGTGGCGAAATGGCGCGGTCCGGAATCGAGTCGGTGAAGCGCAATCCCCTGCCCGCCGTCGGCGTCGCCGCGCTGTTGACCGCATTTTTCGCGCGCAAACCGCTCGCCCGGCTGCTCCGAAGGCAACCGACCGACGCATGAAGAGTTCGACCCCATTGAGAGGGACATGAATATGACCGAGACAGCAGAACCGCAGGGCACAGTGAACAAGCAGGGTGGCCGTATGGAAAATGCATTGGCGACGGCACGTGGCGCGACCAACGACGCGCTCCATGAAACGCGCAAGGCCGCGGAACGCGCCGGCAAGGCGATCGAGGCCAACCCGCTGGCGGTGATCGCCGGCGGGATCGCGATCGGCCTGGCGGCGGGCGCGTTGCTGCCCAAGACCAAACGCGAGACCGAGTTGCTCGGCTCCGTCGGCAAGCGCCTGACCGGTGTCGCGGCCGGCGCCGCCGAAGCCGCGCGCGACGCGGCCAAGGCAGAGCTCGGCTCGCTGCCGCTCAGCAAGGACGCGGCAAAAGCGCAGGTTTCGAAGCTGATCGACCAGGTGGCCAAAGCGGTATCGAGCGCCGGGGAAGCGGCGCTCAACGGCAGCCCTGTCGCGGCCGCGGAGATCAAGCCGGCAAAGAAGTCCAAATAGGCGCTTCAACGCTGCAGCGCAGCGCGTTATGGGGTGGAGCCATGAGCAAGCTCCACCTCGTGTTCGGCGGTCGCGTCAAGGATCCGCGAACGCTCGACTTCGATCAAACGACCGTCGAGGTCGTCGGCATCTTTCCCGATTACGCCAGCGCCGAAAAAGCTTGGCGCGCCGCCGCGCAGCGGACGGTCGACGATGCCGAAATGAAGTTCGTGGTGGTCCACCTCCACCGCTTGCTCGAGCCCGATCCAGAGTTGCAGGCGCCGCACGCTTAAGAGCGATTGCCAGATGTTATCGGCTTCTGGCTGAGGTTGCCCCCTTACGCCTTGCGATATCGCCACAGCAGCAACGGGCGCGCCAGGATCAGGCCGACGATGAACCCGCCGATATGCGCGCCGATCGCAACCGGCTGGCCCATCATGGTGGTGAACCCGATCAGGAGATTAATGCCCGTCCAGGCCACACCCAGCCACAAAGCGTGGATAAGTCCCGCGGGGAGCGGGCCGACGCCTGGCGTGCGGCTCCCGCCGTACAGCATCGCATACGCCGCCACGAGCGCGGAGATTGCTCCGCTCGCGCCGATCATCGGCATGACCGCGCCCGGATCCTGCGCCCATTGCCCCGCCGCTGCGGCATAGGCGCCGATCACATAGAGCGCCGCAACGCTGACCGATCCGAGCGCACGCTCAGCCTCGCGTCCGCAATAGACCAGCATCACCATGTTGAAGAACAGATGCATCCACCCGCCATGCAGCAAGGTGGCGCTGAGCGGAGTCAGCCAGACGGGCACGAGCCAGCCGGCATAATTGGCGATCGGCACGTGGGGAACGCGGCCGGGAATGAACCCGCCGGTCACCGCCGCCACGTCGGGCGCGACGAACAGGATCGCGCACACCGACACGGCGACGGTCAGGATCGCGATCCCGTACGTCGCCGGCGCATCGCGAAAATGCATCGGGTTTAGATGAACTCGATCTTGGCGACGACGTAATAGCGGTCGCCCGCCGGCACCGACACTTCGACCTCGTCATCGACCTTGCGGCCGATCAGCGCACGGCCGAGCGGCGAATTGTACGAGATGCGGCCGCTCTTGGCGTCCGCCTCGGTCTGGCCGACGATCTGGTACTTAACCGGCTTCTCGTCGTCGTCGAGCAACGTCACCGTCGCGCCGAACACGACCTTGTCGCCCGACAATTCGGTCGGATCGATGATCTGCGCGCGGCTAAGCTTGTCCTCGATATCGGCGATCGATGCCTCGATCTGGCCCTGACGCTCCTTCGCGGCATGGTATTCTGCGTTTTCCGACAGGTCGCCGTGCGCACGCGCTTCCTCGATCGCATCCACGATGTGGGGGCGTTCGTCTTTGAGACGGCGCAGATCCGCAGTGAGCTTTTCATAGCCCTCTTGCAGCATCGGCATCTTCTCAACAGTCGCCATAACCCCTGGTCCCTCGTTCCAAATATCCATCCCCAAGCGACCCCTTCCCGGAACCGCCCGCACCTGTTTCTCTTGTGAGGGGATCAATTGTGCGAGTGCGAATGATAGGATTGCAACGGCCGAACTTCAAGTGACCGTGTTGCAAGCGCGACAATAGCCTTCGCAGCTTCGACCGATGCCGAGGCCGTGGTGAAGTGCGGAATCTTCTGCGCGACCGCCGCCTGGCGGATCGGCTGCGAGTCCTTGAGCGACTGCCAGCCCTCGGTCGTGTTGAAGATCATGTCGATCCCGCCGTCCTTGATCCGGTCGACGATATGCGGACGTCCCTGCGCGACTTTGTTGACGCGCTCGACCGGCACGCCATGCTCGCTGAGATAATCGGCAGTGCCGCCGGTCGCGACGACGGTGAAGCCGAAATCGGCCAGCGCACGGGCGCCCGGCAGGATGACCGGCTTGTCGCTGTCCTTGACGCTGATGAACACCGTACCGCTCTCGGGCAGGATGGTTCCTGCGCCGAGCTCGGCCTTGCCGAACGCCGCGGTGAAATCCTGATCGATTCCCATGACTTCGCCGGTAGACTTCATTTCCGGCGAGAGGACTGGATCGATCCCCTGGAAGCGATTGAACGGGAACACGGCTTCCTTGACCGCGAAATAGCCGATGTCGCGGTCGATTACCGGCAGGTCCTTGAGTTTCTCGCCCGCCATCACCCGACTGGCGATCTTGGCGATCGGCGATCCGATCGCCTTGGCGACGAACGGCACGGTGCGGCTGGCGCGCGGATTGACCTCGATCAGATAGACTTTGCCGTCCTTGACCGCGAACTGGATATTCATCAGGCCGACGACGTTGAGCGCGCGCGCCAGCAGGTCGGTCTGGCGCTCGATCTCGGCGATGATGTCCGCGGGCAGGCTATAGGGCGGGATCGAGCAGGCGCTGTCGCCCGAATGGACCCCGGCTTCCTCGATATGCTGGAGCACGCCGGCGACCACGACGTCGGTGCCGTCGCAAATCGCATCGACATCGACCTCGATCGCGTCGCGCAGATATTGGTCGATCAGCACCGGCGAATCGCCCGATACCTGGACCGCGGTCTGGATGTAATCGTCGAGCTGCTGGGTGCCGTCGACGATCTCCATAGCGCGGCCGCCGAGGACATAGCTCGGGCGCATGAGCACCGGATAGCCAATGCGTTCCGCCACCGCGACCGCCTCGTCGCGGCTGCGCGCGATGCCGTTGGCAGGCTGGTGCAGGCCGAGCTTGTTGACCAAAGCGGCGAAGCGCTCGCGGTCCTCGGCCAGGTCGATCGCGTCTGGGCTGGTGCCGAGGATCGGGATGCCGGCTTTCTCCAGCGCGCGCGCCAGGTTGAGCGGGGTCTGTCCGCCGAACTGGACGATCACGCCGACCAGTTCGCCCACCTGCTGCTCGGTATAGAGGATCTCGAGCACGTCCTCGGCGGTCAGCGGCTCGAAATAGAGCCGGTCCGAGGTGTCGTAGTCGGTCGACACCGTCTCCGGGTTGCAATTGATCATGATCGTCTCGAACCCGGCATCGGCCAGCGCGAAACAGGCATGGCAGCAGCAATAGTCGAACTCGATCCCCTGCCCGATCCGGTTCGGGCCGCCGCCCAGGATGACGATCTTGCGCCGCGTCGACGGCTGGCTCTCATCCTCGGGCTCACCGAAGCTCGGCGCCTCATAGGTCGAGTACATGTAGGGTGTCTTGGCGTCGAATTCGGCCGCGCAAGTGTCGATGCGCTTGAACACCGGGCGCACGCCCAAGCGATGGCGCAGCGCCCTCACCTCGTCTTCGTTGACCCCGCCGGCCATCGCCTTGACTGCTTCGTGGATCAGCCCGCTGCGCGCCGGGAAACGGTCGCGTAAACCCACCGACTGCACAGCGAGATAGGCGAGCCGCTTGTCGCTGAAGCCCATCGACTTGAGCCGGCGCATGCCTGGCGCGTCCTGCGGTAGGCCGTTGGCGATCACTTCGCTTTCGGCGGCAATGATTTCTTCGATCCGTTCGAGGAACCAGGGATCGTATTTGGCGATCGCGTGGATCTCGGCGACGGTGAAGCCTTCGCGCAGTGCCTGCGCCGCGACCAGCAGCCGGTCCGGAGTCGCGACCGCCAGCGCCGCCTCGATCTCGTCGCGCGGCGCACCGACCAGCCGGTCGACCGTATTGAACCCGGACAGCCCGGTCTCGAGCCCGCGCAATGCCTTTTGCAGCGATTCGTGGATGTTGCGGCCGATCGCCATCACTTCGCCGACCGACTTCATCGCGGTCGACAGCACCGCTTCAGCGCCCTTGAACTTCTCGAACGCGAAACGCGGGATCTTGGTGACGATGTAATCGATCGTCGGCTCGAACGAGGCCGGGGTCGCCCCGGTGATGTCGTTGATGATCTCATCGAGCGTGTAGCCGACCGCGAGCTTGGCCGCGACCTTGGCGATCGGGAAGCCGGTCGCTTTCGACGCCAGCGCAGACGAGCGCGACACGCGCGGGTTCATCTCGATGACGACGAGGCGGCCGTCCTTCGGATTGACTGCGAACTGAACGTTCGAACCACCTGTTTCCACACCGATTTCACGCAGCGTCGCGATCGACGCGTTGCGCATGATCTGATATTCCTTGTCGGTCAGCGTCAGCGCTGGCGCGACGGTGATCGAATCGCCGGTGTGGACGCCCATCGGATCGATATTCTCGATCGAGCAGACGATGATGGCATTGTCCTTGCGGTCGCGGACGACCTCCATCTCGTACTCTTTCCAGCCGAGCAGCGATTCCTCGATCAGCACCTCGGTGGTCGGGCTGGCGTCGAGCCCCTTGCGGACGATGTCGATGAACTCGTCCTTGTTATAGGCGACGCCGCCGCCAGTGCCGCCGAGCGTGAAGCTCGGGCGGATGATCGCCGGCAGACCGACTTTCTCCAGCCCTTCCAGCGCCTCGGCCTCCGAATGCGCGATCGCAGAACGAGCGCTTTCGAGACCGATCTTGGTCATCGCGCCCTTGAACTTGAGCCGATCCTCGGCCTTGTCGATCGCCTCGGCATCGGCGCCGATCATGATCACGCCGAACTTCTCGAGCGTGCCGTCCTGCGCAAGCGCGAGCGCGGTGTTGAGCGCGGTCTGCCCGCCCATCGTCGGCAGCACCGCGTCGGGGCGCTCCTTCTCGATGATCTTGGCGACGACGCCAGGCGTGATCGGCTCGATATAGGTCGCATCGGCCAGGTCGGGATCGGTCATGATCGTCGCCGGGTTCGAATTGACCAGGACGATGCGATAGCCCTCTTCCTTCAGCGCCTTGATCGCCTGCGTGCCCGAATAATCGAACTCGCACGCCTGGCCGATGACAATCGGCCCGGCGCCGATGACGAGGATCGAGGAAATGTCAGTGCGTTTGGGCATGTTAGTTCTTCTTGGCCCCGAATAATTTGCTCAAGAGCGATTTAGGTTGGGATTTAGGAGGCTCGGACTGCGCTGCGGCGGCGCCGACGACCGGGGTCTCCCAACCGTCGTATTCCACACCGTGTCGCTCGGCCATTCCAACAAGGACGGGCGTGACCTCTCTGAAGATCCCGAATTCGACTGGGGTTTCGGTGGTCAATACCACGCCAGCGGAGTCATCCAGCCAGTGATCAACCGAATAACCCCATGGCTCAAGGTCACGGATCAGTCCTAGAAGGCGATCCTTTTCCCCATAGAACCAGAAGTCGGTTTTGCGTGCTGTCGACCCGTCGTCGCCATGCTTCTGGAGATTGGAAATAACTTCCTGGTCGCCATGGAGCTTACGGTCGATGATAGTGGGCGTAACAAGCTCGATGAGCGCTGGCCGATCGGTCAGCGACGCAGCGCTGAGCGCATAACCCTCAACGCTCAACTGATCGAGGATCGGCGTAAAGTTTATGGGCCTTGCATGGCTGTAAATCATGCGTCGCTCACCGTCTCCTGAAACACTGGCAACGTGCAGCGCTCCGATGTCAAACGCGCCAAGTTCCAGCGCAAGGCGGTCTTCAACCGGATAGATGCGATCAGTATGCTGCGGCATTCCGATGTCGTTCACTATGGCGGCGTCGGCGCGGCAATGAACGGCTGTGACGGAACCTTCCTGCAAGGCGGTTTCGACAAGCGGGTTGCCGGTCCGAGCTAGGACAACAAGCGGATATCCGTCCGATGTGAGGCGCTCGAAAAGAATCCAACTGTCATTGTCACCGGCTACCGACTGATCGAACGCCACACTCACTTCAGCCCACCGACAAACTTCTCGAACAGATAGAAGCTGTCCTGCGGGCCGGGGCTCGCCTCGGGATGATATTGCACGCTGAACGCGGGTCGATCGGTCAGTTCCAGCCCCGCGTTCGAGCCGTCGAACAGCGACACATGCGTCTCGCGCGCATTGGCCGGCAGGCTGTCGCGTTCGACCGCGAAGCCGTGGTTCATGCTGGTGATCTCGACCCGACCGTCGCTGAGGCGCTTGACCGGATGGTTGGCGCCGCGATGGCCCTGGAACATCTTGGTCGTCTGCGCGCCCACAGCCAGCCCGAGCAATTGGTGGCCGAGGCAGATGCCGAACAGCGGGATGTTGGTTTCGAGCAATTGCTGGATCACCGGCACGGCGTACTCGCCGGTGGCGGCGGGATCGCCCGGGCCATTCGACAGGAACAGGCCGTCGGGCTTGAGCGCCATCACCTGATCGAACGTCGCGGTGGCGGGGACGACGCTGACCTTGGCGCCGGCCTTGACCAAATTGCGGTAGATGTTGCGCTTGGCGCCATAGTCGATCGCGACGACATGGGGGCGGTCATCCTCGCGCCCTTCGCCGCCATAGCCGAACCCAAGCCGCCAGACGCCGCCTTCCCAGCCGTAATCCATCTCGGTGGTCACCGCGATCGCCAGGTCCATACCTTCGAGCCCCGGCCAGGCGCGCGCCATGTCGAGCAGCAACGGAATGTCGAACTTGCCGTCGGCGGCATGCGCGATGACGCCGTTGGGTGCGCCGCCGGTACGAATCCGCTTGGTCAATGCGCGCGTATCGATCCCCGACAGGCCGACGCGCGCATGGCGCTTCATCCAGTCATCGAGCCGCTCGACCGAGCGGAAGTTGGACGGCGCGGTGACGTCTTCACGCACGATCATGCCGAGCGCGTGGGGCATGTCCGCCTCGATATCGTCGGGATTGGCGCCGACATTGCCGATATGCGGGAAGGTGAAGGTGATGATCTGACCGGCGAATGACGGGTCGGTCATGATCTCCTGATAGCCGGTCATCGCGGTGTGAAAACACACTTCGCCGACCGCCTGGCCCTCGGCACCGAAGCCGCGGCCCCACACTATCTCCCCCGACGCCAGAACTAGGCATCCAGTCGCTCCTGCGGGCACGTCGAAAGGCTTGGCGTCGGCCATTGCGGGCGGGCACTCCGTTTGGTTTGGGCAGCGATGTCGCTAAGGCCCGGCAGCTAGACCCCCCACCCCCTCGCGTCAACCGGCTCGCGTCGCTATGTGGGCTCCATGATAAGAGATGACATCAAAACAGCGCTGATCACCGCCATGAAAAGCGGCGACAAGCAGGGCACAGCGGCGATCCGCCTGATCCAGAGCGCGATCAAGAACCGCGACATCGAGGAGCGCGTCAAAGCGCAACCGACCGAGGACGACACACTCGTCACCGAAGTCCTGCAGAAAATGGTCAAGCAGCGCCGCGAATCGATCGAGATGTACGTGAAGGGCGGTCGCCAGGAACTCGCCGATGTCGAGCAAGGCGAGATCGACATGATCGAGCGGTTCCTGCCCGCGCAGATGAGCGAGGCGGAGACCAGCGCGGCGATCGAGGCGATCAAGGCCGAGCTGGGCGCGTCGGGCATGAAGGACATGGGCCGCGTGATGGCGGAGCTTAAGGCTCGGCATGCACAGAATCTGGATATGTCCAAGGCGAGTGGGCTGGTGAAGGCGGCGCTGTCGTAACTAGCTCCAATTTGGAGACATCCCCTCCCCTAGCCCCTCCCGCAAGCGGGAGGGGAATAGTAGGTTAGCGGCCTGGGAAAACTTAACTCCCCTCCCGCCTGCGGGAGGGGTTGGGGGAGGGCATGTCGGACAAAAACTATCAACGTCCCACGCGACGGTCGCGCGAACTCCGCGCCAATATGACGCCCGCGGAACGCAAGCTTTGGGCGCGGCTTAGCGCCCGCAAGGTCGCCGGCGTCCGCTTCAACAGGCAGTTCCCGATCGGCGAGTTCATCTGCGATTTTGTGTCCCGGGGCGCCAAGCTTGTGATTGAAGTCGATGGCGCCACCCACGGGGAAAGCGAGCGAGCGGACGCCGAGCGAACCCGCTTCATCGAAGGACACGGCTATCGCGTGATTCGGTTCTGGAACAACGAGGTCATGGGCAACGTCGAAGGAGTCGTTTCTGAGATCGAGCAAGTCCTTCGTGACATGCCCTCCCCTAACCCCTCCCGCAAGCGGGAGGGGAATTGCTAGCGCCGCCCTCCACAACGACCCGCACGCCAATCCCGCAATTCAGACACCTCCATCGCCCCCCATCGTACCCGCCTCCCGTTCGGTAAGGATGCGGTCGATCAGGCCCCATTCCATCGCTTCTTCCGCCGTCATGAAGCGATCGCGGTCCATCGCGGCCTCGAACTCCTCATAGGTCCGACCGCAATGCTCGGCGTAGAGCCGGGTCATGCGCTGCTTGGTACGAAAGATTTCCTCGGCGTGGATCAGCATATCCGACGCTTGCCCCTGGAAGCCGCCCGACGGCTGGTGGATGAGGATGCTGGCATTGGGCAAGGCGGCGCGTTCCCCGGATTCGCCCGCCATCAGCAGGAACGAGCCCATCGATCGCGCCGTCCCCATGCAGAGCGTGTGAACGGGTGCGCGGATATATTGCATTGTATCGTACATCGCGAGGCCGCTGGTCACAACGCCGCCGGGCGAATTGATGTAGAGCTGGATCGGCTTCCGGGGATTTTCGGCCTCCAGGAACAGCAATTGCGCGCAGACGAGCGCGGCCACGGCATCGTTCACTTCCCCGTTCAGGAAGATGATCCGCTCGCGCAGCAGGCGCGAATAGATATCGAACGAGCGTTCGCCGCGGCTGGATTGCTCGATGACCATGGGGACGAGTTGCATCGCTTCGCGCATCGGCGAACTCCTAGGTGCTGGAATTTTTGCTGGCGGGCCGAGGCGTCAGGCGGCGAGCATCATCCAAGGGCCGTTATTGTTCGCCGCCGGCATCTTCCGTGGCACCAACCGCGCATCCGTCAGGCCGTGAACCACCCTGAGGATCGAGCCGCCGTCCGCGCCGGGCCTGACCTGGAAGGTAACCACGCTTTCGAGGAATGGCGGTTCAACGTCGCGAATCGCATAGCGGATCTCCTCGCCAGGTGCGGTGGAGACCGGATCGGCATCGGCCAGATCCTCCTCGGGCAGCCATTTGTCCCGAAAGCCGGGGATACTGATCGCTCGCCAGACCTTTTCGGGCGGAGCATCGAGTTCGTATTCGAACACCAGAATCTCGGCCTGCTTTTCGGGCTCGGTACCGCTCATTGATCCATGTCCTTCAGCAAGATCTTCAACGCATCGATCCGCGCGGGCCAATAAGCGCGGTATTTGGTCAACCATGTAGCGATCAGCGCCAGCCCCTCCGGGTCGACCTCATAGTTCACGAAACGCCCCTGCCGCTCTTCGCGAACGAGCCGTGCGGTGCGCAGCACGGCAAGGTGCTGGGACATTGCCGGCTGGCTGATCTTCATGCCGTCCCGCAAGGCGCTGGCGTTCATGCTGCCGCTCGCCAGCTTCTCGAAGATCGCGCGGCGGGTAGGGTCGGCCAGAGCCTTGAACAGCTCATTCTCAAACATGTCGACAGATAAGCGCATACTTATCTGATTGGCAATGCCGAAATCGAGATTTCGCCGCAGTTGCCAAACCCCACGGCTATGCGCCAATAGCGTGATATAATGCGCGGGTGAGTCTTACCCCCGCCTTTCTCGACGAACTCCGCGCGCGAACCCTGCTGTCCGCGCTGGTCGGAAAGACCGTCAAGCTCACCAAGGCGGGTCGCGAGTTCAAGGGCTGCTGCCCGTTCCACAGCGAAAAGACGCCGAGCTTCTACGTCAACGACGACAAGAGCTTCTATCACTGCTTCGGCTGCTCGGCGCATGGCGATGCGATCCGCTGGATGACCGAACAGCAGGGGCTGCCGTTCATCGATGCCGTCAAGGAACTCGCCCAGGCCGCCGGCATGGAAATGCCCGCGCAGGACCGCCAGTCGGTCGAACGCGCCGAGCGCGCCAAGGGCCTGCACGACCTGATGGCCGACGCCGCGCAATTCTTCACCGACCAATTGAACGGCATCGCCGGTGCGGAAGCGCGGTCGGTATTGGAGAAGCGCGGCATCAAGGCGGAGACCGCGCGCACCTTCGGCATGGGCTATTCGCCCGATTCGCGGGGCAAGCTGCGCGAGGAACTCAAAGGCTATGGCGACCCCGCGCTGATCGAATCGGGTATGTTGATCAAGGTCGACGACAAGGAGCCGTACGATCGTTTCCGCGGGCGATTGATGATCCCGATCCGCGACGCGCGCGGGCGCGTGATCGCGTTCGGCGGGCGCGTGATTGGCCAGGGCGAGCCCAAATATCTCAATTCCCCCGACACGCCGCTCTTCGACAAGGGCCGCACGCTCTACAATCTCGACCGCGCCGCACCCGCCAGCCGCAAGTCCGGCCGGATCATCGTGGTCGAGGGCTATATGGACGTGATCGCGCTCGCCCAGGCCGGGTTCGGCGAAGCGGTGGCGCCGCTCGGCACCGCGCTGACCGAGCACCAGTTGGAGCGGCTGTGGCGGCTGGCTGACGTGCCGATCCTCTGCTTCGACGGCGATTCGGCCGGGCAGAAGGCCGCGATCCGCGCGGCGTTGCGCGCCCTGCCCGGCCTCGCCCCCGGACGCAGCCTGCGATTCGTGACCTTGCCCGAGGGACAGGATCCGGACGACCTGGTCCGCGCTCGCGGTCCCGCGGCGTTCGAGGCGTTGCTGGAAAAACCCGAGTCGCTGGTCGACCGATTGTGGGCGCACGAACATGCCGCCGAGCCGCTCGACACGCCCGAACAACGCGCAGGGCTCAAGCGCCGGCTGATGACTCATGCCGAGACGATCGCCGATCCCGACGTGCGCCACGAATATCAGGCCGAATTCCGCCGCCGCATCGATGACCTGTTCGCCCGCCCGCAACGCGATTTCACCCCGCGCCAGTTCACGCCACGCAAGCCAGGCACCAAATGGGTGCCTCCCTTGCCCCCGGCCACATCCCAGGCCAAGGCGGTGCGTGCCGCCGGGATCGACCGGCTGCTGGCCAAGGCCGTACTCGCGGGATTGATCCGCCATCCCACGGAAATCGCTCGCCATATGGAAGTGCTCGGCAGCCTGAAACTGGCCGACGGCGCACTTGGACGATTGTTCGAAGCCGTGGTCGATCTGGCGCTCGAGGACCGAGCGCTTGATAGCCAGCGCCTGATCACCATATTGGGCTCATCAGGACTTGGTCAGATAACCACAGATCTGCTGAGAGCCGATGCCACTCCCTATTCGTTTACCCAGGATGGTGCAGAGCCCGAACGGGCCAGCGCCGATCTTGACGAGGCGATAGCGATCATGGTGGCGCGGCCCGAAGTCGATGCGGCGCTGGCGCAGGCGACATCCGAACTGGAAATTTCCGCGTCGGATGAAGCTTTCCAACGGCAAATGGAACTGTTGCGCGAGCAACGAGCTTTGGAACTGCGGCTTGCAAATCTGATACAAGCGAACAATGACGCGTAAAATTACGCATCGAGCGTAAAACCGAGGGCATTTGATGGTGAAGACGACTATGGCGGAAGCGGCAGAACCGGCTGAGACGGGCGACGCTCCGCTGATCGATCTCAACGATGCGGAAATCAAGAAGCTGGTCGCCCGCGCCAAAAAGCGCGGGTACATCACTGTCGACCAGCTCAACGAGATGTTGCCGCAGGACCAGATGTCCTCGGAACAGATCGAGGACGTGATGTCCGCGCTCAACGAAATGGGCGTCAACGTCGTCGAGAATGACGAGGGCGGCGAGGACGGCGAGGATCAGAAGGACGAGGACGAAGATATCGATCCGGTCGATTCGTCCGAGGAAAACGCCCCCGCGCTCGAGACCAAGAAAAAGGAAACGATCGACCGCACCGATGACCCGGTGCGGATGTACCTGCGCGAGATGGGCGCGGTCGAATTGCTCAGCCGTGAGGGTGAGATCGCAATCGCCAAGCGGATCGAGGCCGGCCGCGACACGATGATTCTCGGCCTGTGCGAATCGCCGATCACGTTCAACGCGATCATCGACTGGTCGACCGCGCTCAACGAAGGCACGATGCAGTTGCGCGAGATCCTCGATCTCGACGCGATGCTGTCCAAGGGCCCGTCGGCCGAGCAGGTCGAAAGCGCCGAGGACGACGATTCGGGCGAGATCAGCGAGAAGACCGCCGGCGCCAGCTTCAAGGAAGAGGAAGAGCCCGAGGAGGTCCAGGCGGCCGACGAGGACGAGGACGACATGACCGAGCGTCGTGCGCCGCGCATCTCGGACGACGAGGAAGAGGACAACACGCTCAGCCTCGCCCAGATGGAAGAACAGCTC
The DNA here is from genome assembly GCF_056401895.1 of Sphingomonas sp. P4_D12. Lineage (NCBI taxonomy): Bacteria > Pseudomonadati > Pseudomonadota > Alphaproteobacteria > Sphingomonadales > Sphingomonadaceae > Sphingomonas > Sphingomonas sp. P4_D12. Next base: position 205,317 of record NZ_JBFUIL010000003.1, read on the forward strand.
AAGCCATTGGCGCTCGAGCGGTTCGCCAACATCACCTCGATCTACAAGAAATTCTCCAAGATGCAGGGGCAGCGCCTCGACGCGATGGGCGCCGGTGGCGAACTGTCGGCAGCCGAGGAGCGCAAGTACCAGAAGCTGCGCGAGGACCTCACCGCCGAAGTCGAGAGCGTCCAGTTCCACCAGGCGAAGATCGAATATCTGGTCGACCAGCTCTACAGCTTCAACCGGCGCCTGACTGCGCTGGGCGGGCAGATGCTGCGTCTGGCCGAGCGCCACAAGGTCGCCCGCGCCGATTTTCTCAATCGCTATCAGGGTCACGAGCTCGACGATTCGTGGCTGACGACGGTGGGCAGCCTCGACAAGAAGTGGACCGCCTTCGCTACGAACGAGGTCGGCGCGGTCGATCGCATCCGCGGCGAGATTTCGGAAATCTCGCAGCAGACCGGCATGGCGCTTCCCGAGTTCCGCCGCATCGTCAACATGGTGCAAAAGGGCGAGCGCGAGGCGCGGATCGCGAAGAAGGAGATGGTCGAGGCCAATCTCCGCCTCGTGATCTCGATCGCCAAGAAATACACCAACCGCGGGCTGCAATTCCTGGATTTGATCCAGGAAGGCAATATCGGTCTGATGAAGGCGGTCGATAAGTTCGAATATCGCCGTGGTTACAAATTCTCGACCTATGCGACCTGGTGGATCCGCCAGGCGATCACCCGCTCGATCGCCGACCAGGCGCGGACCATCCGCATCCCGGTCCATATGATCGAGACGATCAACAAGCTGGTGCGGACCAGCCGCCAGTTCCTCCACGAGCAGGGCCGCGAGCCGACGCCCGAGGAAATGGCCGAGCGCCTGTCGATGCCGCTCGAAAAGGTCCGCAAGGTGATGAAGATCGCCAAGGAACCGATCAGCCTCGAGACGCCGATCGGCGACGAAGAGGATTCGCATTTGGGCGATTTCATCGAGGACAAGAATGCGGTCATCCCGGTCGATGCCGCGATCCAGGCCAACCTCAAGGAAACGGTGACCCGCGTGCTCGCATCGCTCACCCCGCGCGAGGAACGCGTGCTGCGCATGCGCTTCGGCATCGGGATGAACACCGACCACACGCTCGAGGAAGTCGGCCAGCAGTTCAGCGTGACCCGCGAACGTATCCGCCAGATCGAGGCGAAGGCGCTGCGCAAGCTCAAGCACCCGAGCCGGTCGCGCAAGATGCGGAGTTTCTTGGACCAGTAAGTTCAAGCACCGAACGAAAAAGAGGCCGCGACGGGAAACCGCCGCGGCCTTTTTTTGTCTTCATAGCTCATCAAACCCCTCTCCCGCCTGCGGGAGAGGGAGGGACCCGCCGCGAAGCGGTGGGAGGGTGAGGGTCTTCTTACTTCTTCTGTTTCGCCACGCGCTCGGAATCGGAAGAAAGAAGACCCTCACCCAACCCTCTCCCGCAGGCGGGAGAGGGCTATAAGCGCCGTCATCAAGCGTCCCCGCCGTCCCCACTATTTCAACGGCAGAAACAACTCCGCGACCGCATCATGAACGGGTTCGTCCGGAGAAAAGGTAAGATACCGCCGGCAATAGATCGGAAAGTCCCGCACGTCCTCGCCACTCGCCGGCAACCAATCGCGATAAAGGAACAGCGCGGCGGGCTCCATATTGTTCGTGGCGCCGACGACGCGCAGCACCGCGCAGCGCCCGCCGGGGATCACGCCGGCCGTCATCCCTTCTTCGTTGGGCGCGACCGGCTGATCGGTGCCAACACACAGATCCATCGCGTAATCGGCCGCTACCGCGGGGGTTCGCTCGGACCGGAAGACGTTGATCGTCGGGCTCGTCGCGGGCGACAGGCCAGCCGCCTTGCGCCAGGCAATGAATCGCTGGATCGTGTCGCCCAGCGTCGCCCGGTCGCCCCGGTGCTCCATGATCGCCACCGGCATCGGCGGCACATCGCGGATCGTCACGTCGTCATGGGTAAAACTATGTTGCATGAGCTTACTCCTCGCATTGTCGAGAGGCCCGAAGGCCGCAAGCCACGGCTCCCAATCGGGAGATTTCCGGAACGACGATGGCGATTGCCCGAACCGTTGCCGAAAGGCGCGGGCAAAGGCGTCGGGCGCGTCGTAGCCGGCGTCCATCGCGATGTCCGTTACGCTGTCCGCACTGCAATGGGCGAGCTGGTGCGATGCACGCTTCATCCGGGCAAGCTGGACATAGCGATGCAGCGACAGTTCGAACGTCGCCATGAACTGCCGATGGAAATGGAATTTCGAGAAAGCCGCGACGCGGCTCACCGTTTCCAGATCGAGATCCCCGTCGAGATGCTGGTCGATATAATCCAGCACCCGCTGCATCTGGTCCTGATAGTTTTGAAGCGCCGCCTTCATCGTCCTTCCTCCGTGGCGGCACCAGCTAGTCGCTCATGGCTCTCGCTTGCTCGACCGATCTTGCGGTTCGGGATGGATCGATCGCAAGTGCGTAACGCGCCCGGGGCGCTCGCGATCACGCCCGCTTCAAAACGCCACGTATGGTCCGCCAACGCCTCCGGCGGGCCGGCCCTCGATCGCGGTATAGACCGTTCGTCCAAAGAAGAACGGCACGCCGAAATCGAAGCTGTTGGCGAACGGGAGCGGCGGTTTGACCAGCGTCGGATTGACGCCGAGCCCCGGGGCGACGGTCGATGACCCGGACACGTTCAGCGGGCTGTACAGCTCGAACGCCCCACTCGCGGTCACGCCGTTGGTCGCGGTCAGCAAAGGCGACAGCGGCGTCGGCATCGGCGGACAGTAAAAGGCGATCAGGCCAGCGTCGGTGCAGGGGTTCAGGCTGGTGTCGATGAAATAATAATCGTTGCTGCCGCTGTCGACGAAGCTCTGAGTCAGCTTCTTGCCATTATAGGTTGCGGCGAGCGTCCCCGGCCCCAGCTGGCTCGTCGAGGTAGTCAACGGCAACACATTGGCCGCGCTCAAGCTGTTATCGGCCTGCGTTCCGATGCCGAAGGTCACAGTGCCGGTCAGCGAGGTCGCGCCGGACTGCGCCACCGCCGGCAGCGATATGATCGTTCCGTTATTGTCGGAGGCGAAAGCCGCGACCGGATTGGGCAATTGCTGGAACGGCGCGGCAGCGTTCGCCGCGCGCGCGATCACGCTGCTGCAGCCACTGCTTGGGCAATCATAATAGATCGCGCCCGACGAGCCGCCATTGACCGTGCAAAAGCTGCCGCAATCGGTGGTGGTCGTACCGACGCCGATAATCCCGTTGGCGCCGAAATCCTGCACCGTCTGGATCGCGGTGCCGCCACCCGAGGAGCAGCTCGAGGGCACGCTGGCGAAGGTCCCGCTGTCGCCGATCGCCTGAAACGGCATGTTGGCGACCTTCTCCCCCGCGATCGAGAAATCGGCCGTTCGCACCGAGCCGAAGGCATAGGAATTCACGTACTGATAGCATTCGCCGACCGGATTGCTCGACGCGTCGGTTTCGGTCGGCAGCGCGGCGAGCAGGCCCGCGTTGAGCACGGGCTTGATGATACGCAAGCCGACCGAGCCGGTGTCGAGGATGACATGGTCGATCGTCTGGCAATTGATCGTCGAGCCCGGTGCACAGATGGTGACCGAGACATAGGGCTCGTTGAACGCGGTATACGCGCCGGTCCCGGTATTGAGCGCGGCCGGACCCGCATCCAGCGTGACCGTGGCGGTGTTGGCGGTGGGAGTCGGTGTCGGCGTGGGAGTCGGCGTTGGCGTAGGTGACGGTGTGGGGCTTGGCGTCGGCGCGGCGGCGATGGGCGTCGAGGATCCGGTGCCTCCCCCGCCGCACCCGACGAGCGCCAATGCGATCATCAGCCCGCCGAGATGTTTGCGGACCTTCATGGTTGTGTCGCCAGATCGTCGATTGAGAAGCCGGCCGGCGCCAGCGAGGGCACGAACGCCACTCCGTGGAACCAGCCCATATGGCCGCCGGCCTGGATCTGCAGATCGCGCTGCGCGACCTGCGGAGGACGGCGCAGCGAGTGCATTTGTCGCGCCGTCGCGACGCTATTCGACTGGAAGGTCGAGAAATACGGTCCGAACAGAGTCTTGAGATCGGGCTTGCCCGGGCCGGACCAGGTCACCGCGAAGACCGTTCCGGCGGCATTGGTGAACTCGCGCACCGAACCGCCATTCGGACGCGTCATTTCATGGCGCGTGTAGCGACCCATAGCGACCGACTTCATGCTGACGGCCATTCGCCCGCGATCCTCGGTGACGCTGGACATCGCGCCCCCGAGCTTCGCCGATGCAGCGGTGGAGAGAAACAGGCAGCTTGCCGCGAGGCCGAGGGCACCAACGCGATGGATCAGAGACACGGTCGAAAAACCCTCCAAACGCAACATCGCTGCGCACGTTGATCTCGCCGCGAACGATCGGCAGCGTATTCCTCGCCGGTGGCGAGTCAACGTCCATTTGGGTGGCGAATCTCGGCCGCCGCCCAAGCCAGGAGGCTGTTGTTTTCTGCCGGTCTTATGTCTTCACGTCGCTGTACACCGCGACGCTTGGCGCCACCGGGTCGAGCAGTATCCATAGAGCGATCCCGGTCGCAACGACCAGCAATGCCGCCACCATCGTCAGCGCGCGTCGCGGTTCGGGCATCAGCGGCAAGAGCAACACCGCGCTGATCGCTAGCGGAATCGCGGCAACCATCGGCATGCCAGGACCCACCGCCTGCAGCAGGAAGAATCCGAACCCGAGCATATAGCCGACACCCAGCGTCGCCGCGACGATCGTCGCAGCGATGCCAACGCTCCTTCCAGCGTAACGATCGATCGCCAGCGCCATCCCGCCAAGCATCAAGGGCATCGCGAAGGGGTAGGATGCCGTGGGCGCCAACGCCTGCATGACGACGCCGAGCGCCAGCAACGGAATCGCCGCCCCGGCGATGCTCCCCACCCCCGACGGAAGCCAATGGCGGATTGTCAGGAATGTGGCGAGACAGACGAGCAAGGCCTGAACCTGAAGCCGGGGAATCGCCGCGAGCCTGTCGTAATAATGGTTGTTTGCGCCGAACCCGATCGACACCATGTTGACGAGATACAACCACGCCATCGCGATAACGATCAGCGCGAGCAGCATACCCGTCCCCTTGGCGACCTCTCCGATCGTCGCACGCCGCCACGCTGCCGCGCCATAACCCAGCCCGCCGATCCCCAGGAACACCCAGCCCAGCGCCGCCGGATAGCTGACGAAGAACAGGCCGTAAGCGTCGAAGAACGTGCGGTCGGCCGCCCTGCCCGGCAGCACCGGCGCATCGGCCAGCGCGCGCGTCAAATCGAGCGTCTGGCGTCCCATGTCCTGCAACGCACCCTGGTCAAGCGCGTCGGGAGTTGCCAGCGGCGAATGATAGAGACCCGCGCGGCCGATGAACGCGAAATTGAATCCCGGATAGCCGAGTTTCTTGGCCACGGTCAGGTCGGTCGAATTGGGCAGTTTCTTGTAGATGAACACGCTGAGCGACGTCGCCACCGGCCGGCGCACAGCCTGTCCGAACAGGTCCATCATCGCGCCATTGTCGCTGCCCGTCTCGAACATCGATGCGCGCCCGCCGCCTCCGCGCGTCTCGAGATTGACGATCACGCCGACATGCGCGCGGCGCGAATCGGTGGCGAAGAACGCTTTCGCGCCTTCCAGCCCGAGTTCCTCGCCGTCGGTCAGCAGCACCATCACGTCTCGGCGCGGCTGGCCGCCCGCCTTGATCGCACGAATCGTCTCCAGCACCGATGCCACGCCCGCGCCGTCATCGGCAGCGGCGGGCGATCCCCAGACGCTGTCGTGATGGGCCATCAACAGGACCGCGGGTTGCGCGCGATCGCGACCGGGCAGGATCGCGATGATATTGGTAAGCGGCGGCGCGGGCGCGACTGCCTTGCTCCAACCATCGAGGCGCTTTTTGGCCGCGGTGCTCATCGTGCCGGTGGCGGTGGCGACTTCCAGGCCCATGCCTTTAAGACGTGCGACCAAATAGGCACGGACTTGCGCGTCCTCGGCGCTGCCAGTCGGATGCGGCGCGCGGCCGATCACGCGAACGTCCGTCATTGCCCGAATCGCCGAGAAAAGTGTGGTGGGCGCATCGGCGGGCACCGGCCCCGGCGGCGTTGTCGCCACGATCGCCAGGATCACCGCACCGGCCAGCGCGATCACCGCCGCCCACCATCTCGTCATGGCGTTCCTCCCCCGTCTCGATGCAATTGCTACAGGCGACCGGCGGGACCGGCAAGAATGCGCGCCGGCAAAGGGGCTGCCAAGGGGCTGCGCCGAAGTGCCCCGCTCCTGCGGCGGTTGCGACATACTTAAGGGCACATAAACCGCGTCTTTACGTGGTTCGGTATATCCCTCTGCCCCAAGAGTGCGCGGAGCCACATTGCATTGGGGAACCATGTCAGTCGAAACACTATCATTTGATCGTCGCGGTGGCGGGTGGAGCGTGCTCGCCGCGCTCGCCGATGCCGACGGCAGCGCGCGCCACCCGTTCATTCGCGCCATATGTGCGCCGGGTGCCGCGACGCGCGACCTCGCTGACGCGATCCACTTGCTGTGCGCATTGCACGGGCGCCATCCCGGGGTAATCGATCATGCGGTCGGCCATGGGCACAGCCAGACGGCCCAGCCGTGGCTGGAAGCCGCGGCCGAATCATTCGCCGACGAACGCGCCTTGCTCGCGCGCCTGACCGCCGCGGCCGGACCGATCCCCTCCACGCCGGGCCAGGCCGAATCGGAAGCCGCCGTCAATGCGCAGCGCCACGCGCTCGACATGCTGGCGCAGTCCGACCGCGCCGGGTGCGCGGTAGGCGCCTCGATCGCTTTGGTCCTCGACTGGCACGCGGTGCGCGCGCTGATGAGTGCCGCCGCCGATCGCGCGGGGTTCGCGCCGCTGCCGTCCAACCTGCCGATCGATGCCGAGACGCAGACGATCGCGGTGACATTGGCCTCCGAAGCGCCGGTCGAGCGCGCGATGAGCTTTGGCGCCCAACAGCTGCTCGCCCAGCATCGCGCGCTGTGGGATCTGGCCGAAGCCCGCAAGAGCGCGCGCGACCGGAGCTGAGCTTGCGTTTTCCCTTTGGGCAGTTCTAAGCAAACCCGAGTTTCGAAAAAATTCGGGGACAGCAATGATTCGCTTCGAAGGCACCCAGAGCTATGTCGCGACCGATGACCTGAAGGTCGCGGTCAATGCCGCGGTGACCCTTCGCCGTCCGCTACTGGTCAAGGGCGAGCCCGGTACCGGCAAGACCGTTCTGGCCTATGAGATCGCCAAGGCGGTCAACGCGCCGCTGATCGAGTGGAACGTCAAATCGACCACCAAGGCGCAGCAGGGCTTGTACGAATATGACGCAGTCGCCCGCCTGCGCGACGGCCAGTTGGGCGACGAGCGCGTCCACGATATCTCCAACTATATCCGCAAGGGCAAATTGTGGGAGGCGTTCACAGCGCCCGAGGTCCCCGTCCTGCTGATCGACGAGATCGACAAGGCCGATATCGAATTCCCCAACGACCTGCTCCAGGAACTCGATCGCATGGAATTCCATGTCTACGAGACCAAGGAGACGGTGCGCGCGGCCGAGCGGCCGATCGTCGTCATCACCTCGAACAACGAGAAGGAATTGCCCGACGCATTCCTGCGCCGCTGCTTTTTCCATTATATCAAATTCCCCGACCGCGACACGATGCAGGCGATCGTCGACGTCCACTTCCCCGGCATCCAGAAGATCCTGGTGTCGAAAGCGATGGACATTTTCTACGACGTCCGCGACGTCCCCGGCCTCAAGAAGAAGCCGTCGACCAGCGAGTTGCTCGATTGGCTCAAGCTGCTGCTCCACGAGGACATGCCGCTCGACGTGCTGCAGAATCGCGACCCGACGAAGGCGATCCCGCCGCTCCACGGCGCCTTGCTCAAGAACGAGCAGGACGTGATGCTGTTCGAACGGCTGGCGTTCATGGCTAAACGCCAGCAAGGCGGCACCCCGCGCTGATTGCGGCAGCAGATGGCGGCCCGCCTACCGCTCTGAACGACAAGCGCCTCAGATCAAATACCGTCACCCCAGCGCAAGCTGGGGTCTCAAGCCTCTTGAGATGAGCATCTGGTCGGATCGCCCCCCGGACGATCCTTAAGCATGCGGGGCATGCTTAACCTGATGCTCTTTCGCTGGCATGACGGGTAGATGAGCGATCATCCCTTGCAGCCCGGCGCCACCCGCTTCGCCCGCGTCCGCGCCAAGCTCGAGGCGGCGCAGCCGAGCAGCGGGTGGAAGTCGTGGGTCTACGAATTCCTGCTGTTCGGCTTCAAGCAAGGCTGGGCGTGTCTGTTCGGCGCGCTGATGCTCGTGCTGCTGCTCGGCGCGCACCTCTTCTACCCCGATGACGCGCCACTCGCTCGTAACGACTTCGTGACCTTGACGGCGATCGCGATCCAAATCGGCATGCTCGCCTTCCGGCTGGAGAATTGGGAAGAGGCTAGGATTATCCTGGCGTTCCACGTCACCGGTACGATCATGGAGCAGTTTAAGACACAGGCCGGCTCGTGGAATTATCCGGCCGGCGGCGTGCTCCATATCGGGCTGGTCCCGCTCTATTCCGGATTCATGTACGCCGCGGTGGGCAGCTATATCGCGCGCATCTGGCGCATCTTCGGGATTCATTTCGATCATTGGCCGTCCCGGCGCGCGCTGATCGCGCTTGCCGTCGCGATCTACGTCAATTTCTTCTCCCATCACTGGCTTCCCGATATCCGCTGGCTGCTGTTCGTGGTGATTGTCCTGATGTTCTGGCGCTCGCGTTTCTATTTCACCCCGTTCCGTCGCGAGCGCTGGATGCCGATCCTGCTCGGTTACTTTCTGGTCGCCCTGTTCATCTGGTTTGCCGAGAACATCAGTACCTTCGCCCACGCTTGGTCCTACCCGAACCAGCGTCATGGCTGGGCGATGGTGAGCCCCGCCAAGCTCGGTTCCTGGTATCTCCTCATGATCATCTCGGTAGTGATGGTGTCGCTGATCCATGGCGAGGACGGCGCGCCGAAAACACAGTCACCAGCTAATTAACCCCGTCCGCCAACCATCCGGTCAGGCAACCGCCCCTATGGCAGGCAGGCATGAGGAGATACCCCCCCCATCTCCGCGTGCTGGCGGTTACTCTTGCCCTGTTGGCGGGAATAGCCGCCCCAGCGCGCGCCGGAACATTGCTCGACTATGTCGGGCAGTGCGTGCCGTTCGCACGAGCGGCGTCCGGCATCCAGATCTATGGCGACGCCTGGACCTGGTGGGGCCAAGCCGAGGGTCGATATCGCCGCGGCCAGACCCCGCGCGCTGGAGCGGTCGTCGTCTTCCGCAAGACCGCCCGGCTGCCGCTCGGCCATGTCGCGGTGATCAGCCGGGTGGTCGACAGCCGGGTGGCGATGGTCACCCACGCCAATTGGTCGCGGATGAACGGCGAGCGCGGCCATGCCGAGCAGGACGTCACGCTGACCGACGTCAGCCCAGACAATGACTGGAGCGAAGTGCGCGTCTGGTATCGCGATGCCGATGGGCTCGGGTCGACCACCTTCCCCCTTTACGGCTTCATTTATCCATTGGCGCTGGACGGCCACAAGGCGAAGCCCGCTCCCGAACTGACCGGCCGCGATCCCGATTATGTCGGCGCGCTGATCGACGCCTATCGCTGACCTTTTGGGTGCGTTAAGACCGTACCCATGTTTCTGAACTTTCTCGACGAGCTTCGCGCTGCCGGCATCCCCGCGAGCATGAAGGAGCACCTGATCCTGCTCGAGGCGCTCGACAAGAACGTGATCGATCGCACGCCGGAGGATTTCTATTATCTCAGCCGCGCGGTGTACGTGAAGGACGAAGGCCTGCTCGATCGCTTCGATCAGGTCTTCGCCAAGGTCTTCAAGGGGATCGCCACCGCCTATGGCACCCAGCCGGCGGAAATCCCGGCGGATTGGCTGAAGGCGATCGCGGAGAAATATCTCTCCCCCGAAGAGATGGAGCAGATTAAGTCGCTCGGTTCCTGGGACGAGATCATGGAAACGCTCAAGAAGCGCCTGGAGGAACAGGAAAAGCGCCATCAGGGCGGCAACAAATGGATCGGCACCGGCGGCACCAGTCCCTATGGCAATTCGGGCTACAATCCTGAAGGCGTGCGGATCGGCGGCGAATCCAAGCATGGCCGCGCGATCAAGGTGTGGGATCAGCGCGAGTTCAAGAATCTCGACAGCACGCGCGAGCTCGGTACCCGCAACATCAAGATCGCGCTCCGCCGCCTGCGCCGCTTCGCGCGCGAAGGCTCGGCCGACGAACTCGATCTCGACGCGACGATCGAGGGCACGGCGCGCCAGGGCTGGCTCGACATCCATATGCGCCCCGAGCGGCATAATGCGGTCAAATTGCTGCTGTTCCTCGACGTCGGCGGATCGATGGATCCCTGGGTCAAGCTCTGCGAAGAATTGTTCTCGGCGGCGACGTCAGAGTTCAAGAACATGGAGTTCTTCTATTTCCACAACTGCCCGTATGAAGGCGTGTGGAAGGACAATCGCCGCCGCTTCACCGAGCGCACGCCGACCTGGGATGTGCTCCACAAATTCGGCCATGATTATAAATTGGTGATCGTCGGTGACGGATCGATGAGCCCCTACGAGATCACCCATCCCGGTGGTTCGGTCGAACATTTCAACGAGGAATCGGGGGCGGTGTGGCTGCACCGGATGACGACCACTTACCCCGCCGCGGTCTGGCTCAACCCGATCAAGGAAGAGCAATGGGGCTATTCGCAATCGATCAAGATCGTCCGCGAGCTGATGAACGACCGCATGTACCCGCTGACGCTGGTGGGGCTTGATGACGCGATGCGCGAGCTGACGCGCAAAAGGTGAGGGTCAAGCTCTAGAAGAAGTCGAGCTTCAGCACGCCTCTAACTGCGTGAGTTTTTCCTGAAACTTCTCGGCGAGTTCGAGCCGTCGTGCGCGCGCTTCCGCTGTCACGGCGTTCTTCGCGGCGATGCGCTCCTGGGCGACCCGGCGCGCATAAAAACGAATATCTGATTCCATAGCTGCGATCCCGATCCCCGCGATTCGGTTATCCACAGACCATGTCACGCTGATGACGCGATGCATCCCTTTTGGGATCAAAGGGGAGCGACTCGCGATAGAATGCGGGTTTCGCGTCGTTTTCGGCCAATCCAACGGTCAATAGAGCAAATGCGGCCGCCGTACCTCCGCCCAAACAGCCTCATCGGGAACGGTCAGCGAATCGAGATCGCCCGGCAGGGCGGCCGCATCGTCGACCCATTCACGCAGGTCCGTGCCGCCATTGATGACGTCGATCGCCAGTTTGTCGAAGACATATTCATAGGCGAAATCGCGCCATAGGTCGTAGTCGCCATAAATCGTGCGAACCGCCTTGAACGCCAGCGCCTGAAGCCGCCACGGGCGAAACGCGTCATGGTCATAGGCAGCGCCCTCGGCATGGATGAACACGCCGTTGCACAACCGCCCGACATGCTTGTGAAAGGTCGGCTGGAACCAGAGATCGCGCAGCGTGCAGCCGTCGAGCCATCGCGGCGCGATCCGCCTCATCTCGGCGATGACCGCGCGCGCGTCGATATCGGGGGCGCCGAACAGTTCGAGCGGGCGCGTCGTCCCGCGTCCCTCGCTCAAATTCGTGCCTTCGAGCATCACCGTCCCGGCATAAGCGCGTGCCATATTGATGTTGGCGGCATTGGGACTGGGATTGATCCAGGGGCGTTCGGGCGGCCAGCCGAAGCCGGGCGCCGCGTCGGGTTGCCATCCCTCCATCGCGATCACCCGATAATCGACGTCGAGCTTGTAATGATCGATGAACCAATGCCCCATCTCGCCCAGGGTCATGCCGTGCCGCATCGGCATCGGCCCCGCGCCGACAAAGCTTTCCCAACCGGGGCGCAAGGTTAGCCCTTCGATCGGCCGTCCCGCGGGGTTGGGTCGATCGAGCACCCACACCGACTTGCCGTGCGCCGCCGCCGCTTCGAGCACGTAGAGCAATGTCGTGACGAAGGTATAGATGCGGCAGCCGACGTCCTGAAGGTCGATCAGAATCGTGTCGAACGTGCCCATCGACTGGCCGGTCGGACGCCGCACTTCGCCGTACAGACTGAACACCGGCATGCCGTAGGTCGGATCGGTGAAGTCGGGCGACTCCATCATATTATCCTGCAGATCGCCGCGCACACCGTGCTGCGGACCGAACACCGCGGAGACGTTGAGCCCCGTCGCGACCAGCGCGTCGATCGAATGCGTCAGGTCCGCGGTGACCGAGGCCGGGTGCGCGAGCAACGCGACACGCTTGCTCTCGAGCGGTTTCCTCAGGTCTGGCTCGTCGAGGAGCCGGTCGATACCGAATTTCATGCGCGATCAGGTGCCGGGAGCCGCGCGACAAAGCAATCCGCGTTGTGAAAATCGGGCGGCCCGGCGGGGTGTTCCAGCGCCCAAAAGCTCTTCGACCCGTCGACCGCTTCGATCACGGCGGTAAGGCCGAGCCGCCAGTCCATGTCGGCGATATCGCCCAGGTCAATCCTGGCGGTGAGCGCGGGCGATCGCCATGACAGATCGGGAACCGCCGCAGCGTTGCGCATGCCGACGCGGTGCCCATCGAAGTGATAGGTCGCCCAGCGCCCCGAGGGCGACAGGTTGAGCTCGGTATAGCCCGCCTCCCCCGTCGGCTGGACGAACGCTTCTAAACAGGTGTGCGTCCATAATTCATCGGTCCGAGCCGATGCCATCGGCTCGGGCCAGAGGACGCGATCCAGCGCACCTTCAACCGAGTAGCGCAAGGACAGACGAGCGCCATCACGGGCGATCGCGACGTTGATCGCGATGACTGCCGTGCTCTTGAAATCGGGATGCGGCCGCAGCCAATAATCGGGCAAATCGACCTCTCTCGCTCAGTAGCGCTCGACGGCGAAGGATAGGCGCGCAGCCCTACCCTGTTCAAGCGGCGTCAAAACGCTTATGTGCGCGCGCAATCATGGCAACCAAACTTCCCGAACCGCCCCGCGTGGGTATGGTGTCCTTGGGCTGTCCCAAGAACCTGGTCGACAGCGAGCGCATCCTGACTAAGCTGCGGTCGGACGGCTATCAGCTGTCGCCCGATTATGCCGGCGCGGACGTCGTGCTGGTCAATACCTGCGGCTTTCTCGACTCCGCCAAGGAGGAAAGCCTGGAGGCTATCGGCGAGGCGATCGCCGAGAATGGCCGGGTCATCGTCACTGGCTGCATGGGCAAGGAAGCCCAGGTCATCCGCGACCGCTTCCCGGCCGTGCTCGCGATCACCGGCGCGCACGAATATGAGCAGGTCGTGGGCGCGGTGCACGAGGCCGCGCCGATGCCGCCCAACGCGTTCCTCAACCTGGTGCCCGAAAGCGGGCTCAAGCTTACCCCGCGTCATTACAGCTATTTGAAGATTTCGGAGGGCTGCAACCACCGCTGCGCTTTCTGCATCATCCCAAGCTTGCGCGGCGACCTGGTCAGCCGCCGCCCCGACGCGATTCTACGCGAGGCGGAAAAGCTGGTCGAAGCGGGCACCAAGGAACTGCTGGTCATCAGTCAGGATACGTCGGCCTATGGTGTCGATATCAAGCATTTCCCACGCATGTGGCACGGCAACGAAGTCCGCGCCCACATGACCGACCTGGCGCGCGAACTCGGCAAGATCGCGCCCTGGGTGCGGCTCCATTACGTCTACCCCTATCCGCATGTCGATCAGGTCATCCCGCTGATGGCGGAGGGGTTGGTGCTCCCCTATCTCGACATTCCGTTCCAGCACGCGAGCCGCAACGTGCTCAAGCTGATGCGCCGCCCGGCCAACGAGGCGAAGGTACTTGAGCGCATCAAGTCATGGCGCTCGATCGCGCCCGATATTGCAATCCGCTCGACCTTCGTGGTCGGCTTCCCCGGCGAAACCGAGGAGGATTTCGAGTATCTGCTCGACTGGCTGGACGAGGCCCAGCTCGACCGCGTCGGCGCCTTCCGCTTCGAACCGGTAGAGGGCGCGGCGGCGAACGCCTTACCCAACCATGTGCCGGAAGAAGTCAAGGAAGAGCGCTACGCGCGGATCATGGAAAAGACCGCAGCGATCAGCGCGGCCAAGCTTCAGGCCAAGGTCGGCCGCACGCTGCCGGTGATCATCGACGCGGTCGACGAGGACGGCGGCGCCACCGGCCGCAGCCAGGCCGATGCGCCCGAGATCGATGGCGAAGTTTTCCTGCGCGACGCCGGGCATCTCGCGGTGGGCGACATCACGCCGGTGCTGATCGAGGACGCCGACGAGCACGATTTATACGGCGTGCCCGCCTAAGAGGTCTATATTCGCTAGCGAATATAGACCCCAACTGTCCCGATCTCGGACAGCACTATTGCCAGACGCCGCGCGCCACCTAACAGAGTGGCGTCATGAAGATATGGGCGATCCTGTTGGGCCTGGTCGTGGCGCTGATTACGCCCGCCGCATCGGCGCAAATCGTGTCGGCGTCACTGCAGAAGATCGTCACGCCGGTCGATCCGATGGTGATGGCGACCGACGATTTCACGCGCCTCGCCAATCCCGCAATCTGGGACGGATTGTCGGTCAATCGTATCGAGTTTCGCGAAGATCGCGCCTTCTGGCGCCTCTATCGCATCGTCAATCTGCGTCATCCCGGCGGGCCATTATGGTTCGTGCCGCACGATAACGAGAATGCCGCATTCCAGGCCGCGATATTCGCGGTGCGATCCTATGGCGGCGTGGTGATCGCGATCGAGGAAGCGCGCTCGATCGATGGGCCCGACAGCCGGATGAACCCCGACGTCGCTTATGGCCGCTCGATCGACCCCAATCGCAATTTTCGCGACGATACGCCCAATTACGCCGCGACGGTGCTGGCGGATCTGGGCAGTCCGACGCGGCTGATCGTGGCGCTGCACACCAACGAGCCCGGCTATAGCGCCTCGGAATCGACCTGCACGCCGCCCGATGCCGGCTATACCGGCAAGGGCGAGATTTCGGTGCTGTTGTGCAGCGACCTCTATTCGCCGCGCCCGTCGATCCGCGCGGCCTGGCCCTATGACGACACCGACAGCGTCGCGATCGTCTCCTATCTCGGCGACCGCAGCCCGGCGAGCGGCTTTTGCGCGCGGCCGCTGTCCGATGCCGACATGAACATCATGTTCGAGCATGTCGTGACTAGCGACGGGTCGCTGTCGAATTATGCGCTGTTCCGCGGGTTGCCTTATGTGAATCTGGAAACGCAGGATCGCGGCACCGACCCGATCGGGCTCGGCAATGCGCGATCGCGGCTGCTGGCGATGATCGGCACGGTGATGACGCGCTGTGCGCCGGTCGAAGGCATTGCGCTGCGACTACCAGCAGTTCCGGTCCGCACGCCGGCACCGGCCAAGCGCAAGAAACGCCGTTAGGCGAGCAATTCCCGGATCTGCGCTGCCTCGGGCGAAGTCAGCGCTCCTCCGATCCCGCAGAGATACAGCGTGTTGGGCGCGCGTCCCGCCGTCGCCGGTTCGAGGCCGGCCGCAAGGCAGGCATCGAGCGGCGCGATCGTCGCACCGCGCCCGGCGCGGACGCTGATCAGCGCCTCTTCGAGTTCGGTGCAATGGTCATGACGGATCAGCGACGCCGGTTGGCGGCCGAACACGCGGTCGAACCAATGGCCGAACACATAGTCATATTCGTCATAGGTGATGAAACGCAGCCGCTCGATCGCATGGAGACTGCCGACATCGCCGATGGCGCCCACCAGCACCGCTTCTTCGCCCGCCAATTCGACCGATTCGACCGGTACCGCAGTCACCGCGCGATAGGTCACGGCCAGATCGATCTCCCCTGCCAGCAACACCGCGAGCAGGTCTTCGTGCGATCCGGTGCGAAACAGGATCGGCCGCGCATCCGGCATGCTCGCGAACAGAAGTGGCGCGAGCCGGTAGCGGCCGAACCCAGTCACCGCACCGACCCTGAGCGGTGTGACGAACCCGTCGTCGCGGTTGAGATAGACGCGCACCCTGTCGATCTCGTCGAGCGCGCGGCCAATCGTATCGAACAGCACCCTTCCCTGTGGAGTCAGCCGAAGTGCTCGGCCCGATCGCTCCATCAGCGTCACGCCGACATCGCGCTCGAATCGGCGAAGGTCGGCATGGACCGCGGGCGCCGATTTCCCGATCGCCCGTGCCGCTGCGGCGATCCCGCCGGCCCGCGCGACCGCGTGGAATATTGCCGCCCGCCGCAAGTCCGCACCCTCAAACATTCTGTCTAACCTAACGATTATCTCCTAGCTTTCGAATTACGGAATTACCGGGACAAGTCTACATTGCGAGTGAAGGAGAAATCCGATGCTCGTCCGACTGTCGCTCGCCTGTCTGCCGATTGCCGTCCCCGCCGTCGCGGCCGCGCAATCGGGCGGCACCGCCCATCTCTACGCTTACACGGTCAAGGACCGAGCCGCGTTCGAAGCCGGCTATCGTCAGCATTTGCGCTGGCATGCGGCTCATACCGACAAGCTCGCCTGGTTCGCCTGGTATGTGACGAACGGCGATCGCGCCGGCGCCTTTGTCGATGGGACGTTCGGGACGACACCCGACGGGCTGGCGGGTCGTCCCGATCCCGAGGGCGACGGCGCCGACTTCCGCGCCAATGCCGGGCCCTATGTCTCCGCGATCGGCGACGAAGGTTGGGAATTGTGGCGCGAAGCGAGCCGCACGACTCCGCTCGAACAGCGGCGACCGGGAGCATATCTGCACGTCTATGCGATTGCCGCGGACGATCCCGCCGCGTTCGAGGCCGCCATCGCCGCTCGGCGGCTGCAGGGCGCGACCTGGTATCGCAGCCTCGACGGAGCGCCCGGACGCTATCTGCTGATGCTCCCCGCGCGGTCGCCCGACGCTCCGGCGCCTATATCGCTGAGCGCCGGATCGATACGCACGCTGCGTGCCGAAACCTGGCGCTACGCCCCGCGCATGGCGCTCATGCCCGGTGTACCGCTGGCCCGCTGATTGCGCGCGGCGAATGGCGGCTTATAGCGAGCGGGCATTTCTTTCGGAGCCGCCCGCCGATGCGCTTTCTGCCGCTTGCCCTGCTTCTCGTCGCCACGCCAGCGCTCGCGCAGGATCTGACTCCCGCCGAAACCACTAAGGTCGATTCGATCGTCACCGACACGCTGGCGCGCAACGGCGTGCCCTCGGCATCGATCGCGATCGTGCGCGACGGCAAGATCGTATTCGCCAAAGCCTATGGCAAACAGTCCGAGACGATCGCAACGCCGCGCAGCGACGCCCCGTATCAGATCGCCTCGATCTCCAAGCAATTCACCGCCGCCGCGATCCTGATGCTCGAAGATGAGGGCAAACTCAGCCTCGATGACACGGTGGCCAAGTGGCTGCCTGGCATCACCGACGGCGACAAGATCACCATCCGCCAGCTGCTAAGCCACACGTCGGGCCTGCAGGACTATTGGCCCCAGGATTACAGTTTCGCGGCGATGGAAAAGCCGATCACGCCGCAGCAGATCGTCGATCGTTGGGCGAAGAAGCCGCTCGATTTCGCGCCCGGCACACAATGGCAATATTCGAACACCGGCTATGTCGTCGCCGGGATGATCGTCGAAAAGGCCGCGGGCAAGCCGCTGCTCGCCTATCTGCAGGACAAGGTATTCAAGCCGCTGGGGATGAAGGTGATCGATCAGGATCTCGCGGTCGGCAAAGGCTTTCCGCAAGGCTATCATCGCTATGCGCTCGGCCCGGTGCGGGTCGAGAAGCCGGCGGCGCGGGGCTGGCTGTTCGCGGCGGGCGAACTCGCCATGTCGGCAAGCGATCTCGCCAAATGGGACATCGCCCGGCTCAACCGCAGCGTGATGCCCGCTGACGACTGGCAGGTGCAAGAAACCCCGATCCTGCTGACCAACGGCAAGTCGACCAATTACGGCCTGGGGGTCTTCACTGGCACCGCCAAGGGGCATCGCTACGTCGAACATAGCGGCGAGGCGGTCGGATTCCTGTCCGAGAATATCGTCTATCCCGATGACAAGGCCGCCGTCGTGGTGCTGGTCAATTCGGACTTCTCCGACGCCTTTACCGGCATTGCCGGCCAGATTTCCGAGCTGATTTTGCCACCTGCCACCGAGCCGGCTGCTGCCGGCGACGCCGAAACGGCGAAGACCGCGCAGGCGCGCGCGATTTTCGACCAGTTGCGCGCGGGCAAGCTCGATCGCGCGACGATGACAGAGGACGCCAATTACTATTTCGACGCGACGGCGATCGGCGATTATCGCGACAGCCTGGCCAAGCTCGGTGACCCGGCGTCGTTCACCTTGACGCGGCCCGCGCGGCTGCGCGGCGGGTTCGTCAACCGCAACTATACCGTAACCTATGCGAACGGCACCAAGCTGGCCGTGGTGACCTACGCCGAGCCCGACGGCGCCGGCCGCTACGAACAATTCATCGTGATGCCCGCCGAGTGACCGGCGCTCTCGACCAGATGATCCGCTTTCCCGACGAGACCGCCACATGACCGACTTCGCCGCCCTCCTCCAGCCCGATCGCGGCCAGTCCGCCCGCGCGATCGAGGTCGTCCATCCCGACGGGTTCGCCGATTGGCTGGCCGCGCAACCGCCGCGCGTGCGGGCGATGCTCACCGCTGCCCGGGCGACCGGTAAGGCTGGGAACAAGGCGATCCTTCCCGGCGAGGGCGCCGAGGATTGGTCGGTACTGCATGTCTGCGACGAAGCCGCGACGTCGCCATGGCGTATCGCGTCCCAGCCCGATTTCCTGCCCGAAGGTACGTATCGACTGAAGAGCGGCGATTTGGGTGCAGCGGGTCTCGGCTGGCTGCTCGCACAGCATCGCTTCGACAAATATACCAAGCCCGACAAGGACAGCGGGCCGCGCGTCCTGCTGACCAGCGATCCCGCGGCGATCGACGAAACGGTCAGGCTCGCGCAGGCGACCGCGTTGGTCCGCGACCTGGTCAATCTCGGCTCGTCCGACATGGGCCCGGCCGAGCTCGAGGCCGAAGCGGCGAAGCTCGCCAAGACGTTCGATGCGACGCTGACGGTCACGCGCGGCGATGCGCTGGCGACGGGCTATCCGATGATCGACGCAGTGGGCCGCGCCGCCGCCAAGCATCGCGCGCCGCGCTTGATCGAGATCGAATGGGGCAATCCCAAACATCCGCGCGTTGCCGTGCTCGGCAAGGGCGTGTGCTTCGATTCGGGCGGGCTCGACATCAAGCCGGCGAGCGGCATGCGGCTGATGAAGAAGGATATGGGCGGCGCGGCGCATGCGCTGGCGCTGGCCAATCTGATCATGGGCGCACGACTGCCCATTCGCATGCACGTGCTGATCCCCGCAGTCGAGAACGCGATTTCGGCCGATGCTTTCCGCCCGGGCGACGTGCTCAGGACGCGCAAGGGACTGACGGTCGAGAATACCAACACCGATGCCGAAGGGCGGCTGGTGCTCGGCGATGCGTTGACCAAGGCCGGCGAAGCGAAGCCCGAACTGGTGATCGACTATGCTACGCTGACCGGCGCGGCGCGCGTCGCGCTCGGTCCCGATCTGCCCGCCACCTTCATCAGCGACGAGGTGCTGGCCGCCGATCTGATCGAGGCGGGCACCACGGTCCACGACCCGTTGTGGCGGCTGCCGTTATGGGACGGCTATGACGAATATCTCAAGTCCGACATCGCCGATCTGATCAACGCCCCCGACAACGGCTATGCCGGCGCCGTCACCGCTGCCCTGTTCCTGCGCCGCTTCGCGCCCGAAGGTGTGCCCTGGGCGCATCTCGATACCTTCGCCTGGCGCCCGACCGCCAAGCCGGGACGTCCCAAGGGCGGCGATGCCCTGGGCGTGCGCGCAGCCTGGGCGATGCTCAAGAAACGCTACGGAGGCTAATGTCGTTTCTACGCTTCCCCGGCGAAGGCCGGGGTCCAGCGTCACCGCGACCAATTGGCTAGGCGGCACCTATCCAACATAAGGCGTTGCAACTGGCCCCCGCCTTCGCCGGGGAGGCGTGAATAGAGAATCCGTCAGGCCGGCCGCCCCCCGCCGCGCACCATGCCCAGGATATCGTCGAGCGGATTGCCGTCGTGATTGGCATCGAGCATCGATGCCAGCCCGCCGAGACTGCCGAAGATGCCGCCGGCCGGCGCCGCGGCGGGTGCCGCCGGGATAACGGGAGCAGCACTCCCGCCGCCGCCCGCGATCATCGACGTGAGGACGCTGGCGGCGATCCCGCCCATCACGCCACCGCCCATCTTCTTAGATACTTGTTGCGCGACCAGCCCGGCGACGATCGGCAGCATCGCCTTCATGATCGTGTCGCTGATCCCGGTTTGCGCCGAGGCGGCGGTCGCGACCGAGCGACTGACGTCCTTCGATCCGAAAATCTGGCCGAGCACGGCATTGCCGGCATCGGTGTCGGTTGCCGGCGATGTGGTCGCGCCGGCAATGTCGGCGACTGAGCCGAGCCCGCCGCCCTGTTCGACCTTCTTCAATCCGCCGAGGACCGCCGGCAACAAGGCGCCGACCGCCGCATTGGCCTGGTCGGGGGTCAGCCCGAATTGCTGCGCGAGCGCGCCGACATCGACTTGTGGTGCCGCGCCGGCGTCACCGCCGGTTGCGCCTGTCGCCTGCTGTAGAAGCTGTCCGAGAATATCCATTGCCGCGACTCCTTGAAGAGGAAGGTCACCAAGCTAGTTCGGATTCCGACGCAAACCTACCGCAATCAGGCGGTGGCGGAGCGTACCGCGTCGATCAATACGAAAGCAATGCGCGCAAGGTGGTCCGACCTGTTTTCCCACCCATGCGGCGTCCCGCGCTGGATCAGGATGTCGCCTGCGCGCAGGATCGTCTCGTCACGATCCATCACCGCGACGATCTCACCGTGCAGCACGATCGCGTAATCCACCGTATCGGTGGTGTGCATGCTCGCCGAGCGCGTGCTGCCTTCGTGGTGATCGGCATCGGGATAGAGCGCGGCGAACACCGCCTTGACCATCGCGGCGCGCTGTTCCGGCGTCGCGTCGCCGATCGGCGGGAAGTCGATCACGCGCAGCACGGTGCCGCTGCTCGGCGGCAGCACGCCGCGATGCTCGGCAATGTCATCTGGCGCGTCGATCGCGCCCGGTGCCGCATGCGTCCGCCACATATTGGTGCTGCGATAGGTCGAGCCGGGCAAGACGAACTCGGCTGGGCTGGCGCCGTCCTCGGCGATGTACGAGCGCCCGTCCGCGTCAATCGCGGTGACAACGCGGCGTGGCGCCGGTAGCGGCGTATCGCTCATGCTGACAGAGCCTTGGCGGCCTGGATGATCGGGACGAACTTGTCCGCGGTCAGGCTGGCGCCTCCGACCAGGGCGCCGTCGACATTGTCGAGCGCGAGGATCTCGCCGGCATTCGTTCCGGTCACCGATCCCCCGTAGAGAATCCGCACGTCGAGCGCCGGGTCGCCGATCATCTGGCGCAACTTGGCTCGCGCGATCGCATGCATCGCCGCGATCTCCTCCATCGTCGGCGTGCGGCCGGTACCGATCGCCCAGCGCGGCTCATAGGCAAGCGTCAGCCAGTCGGCACGCGCATCGTCGGGCAAGGATTTCTCGATCTGCGCTTGGACCACGCGTTCGGCGCGGCCCGCGTCACGCTCGGCCTGGGTTTCGCCGACGCAGAGGATGACGCCCAATCCGTGACGGTGCGCCGCCGAGGACTTCATATAGGCGTCGTGGCTAGTCTCGTGCTGGTCGCCGCGGCGTTCGGAATGGCCGACAATGGTGAAGACAGCACCGGCTTCCTTGACCATCGGGGCTGAGATGCAGCCAGTATGCGCGCCGCTATCCGCCTCGTGCACGTCCTCCGCCCCGATCGCGAGGGAAGGCAGGCGTGCATGCGCAGGCGCGATCAGGGTAGCCGGGACGGCAACCGCAACATCCACTCCCGGCGCCGCGGCGGCGGCGGCCGCGATGCCGTCGAGCTCGGCGAGCGTCGCCAGGCTGCCGTTCATTTTCCAATTGCCCGCGATCAGCTTGCGCCGTGTCATGTTTCCTCCCGCTTTCGCTCCCCGATAGCGCTCGCGGTGGCACGTGCAAGCGTTGCGCTTGATGCATGGCTCGGCGGACCCTAAAGCGGCGGCTCGTTTTCAGGACCAACGATCGGCCCCCATGCTCACTTTCATTCGCAAGATCATCTTTTCGCGCATCGGCGCGCTCGTCACGCTGATCATCGTCGGCCTGATCGGCGTGGCGTTCGGGCTGGGCGACGTCACCGGCCTGCGGTCGAACGCGCTGGGCGGGCAAAACGCCGCGACCGCCGCGACCGTTGGCAACGATACTGTCTCGGTGACCGATCTGCGCAATGCCACCGACGGCATGCTCAACATGTACCGCAATCAGGCGCCGCAGCTCACCATGGCGGAGTTCATCAGTCGCGGCGGATTCGATGGCCCGCTCGAAAGCCGGCTGACCTCGATGGCGATGGAGCAATTCGGCCACAGCCAGGGCATCCGCGTCGGTAAGTCGTTGATCGACAATCAGATCGCGAATATCCCCGGCGTCCGCGGGCTCGACGGCAAGTTCGACAAGGACAATTACAACCGCTTGCTGGCGATGCTGAAGTCCAACGACCAGCAATTCCACGATCAGATGGGCCACGACCTGATGACCCAATTGATGCTCGGTCCGATCGCGGCGAACGCGACCGACAAGCTGAAGGGTCCCGCGGGCGTCGCAACCTCCTACGCGTCGATGCTGCTCGAAAAGCGCAACGGCACCGTCGCCTTCGTCGATACCAAGAAAATGCCCGCCGGCGCGCCGGTCACCGACGCCGAAGCGAACGCATATTACACCCGCAACCTTGCGCGCTATACGATTCCCGAGCGCCGCTCGGCCCGCTATGCGCTGATCACGCTCGACGAGCTCAAGAAGCGCGCCACCCCGACCGACGACGAAATCGCCAAGGCCTATCAGGCGCAAAAGGCGAAGTTCGACGCGGGCGAGAACCGGTCGCTGAAGCAGGTCGTGTTGCAGGACCAGAAAGCGGCGGCCGATCTCGCGGCCAAAGTTCGCGCCGGCACGGCGATCGAGGCCGCGGCCAAGGCGCTGGGGCTTGAGGCCGCAGCGGTCAACGACGTCAACAAGACCGCTTATGCCGGCCAGGCGACGCCCGCTTTGGCCGACCAGGTGTTCGGCGCCGCGCAAGGGGCGGTGATCGGTCCGGTCAAGACGCCGCTCGGCTGGGTGGTCGCGCATCTCGACAAGATCACCAAGGTCGCGGGCAAAACGCTCGACCAGGCCAAGCCCGAGCTGGTCAAGGAACTCACCGACCAGAAACTGGCGGCCATTGCGCAGACCCTTCGCGACCAGATCGAGGATGCGATCACCAATCGCCAGACGCTCGATCAGATCGCAGCCAAGCTCAACCTGACCGTCCAGGCGACGACGCCGCTGACCGTCAATGGCACCGATCCGACAGCGGCGACTCCGGTCAAGCCCGATCCCAATCAGACGACGCTCTATCAGCTCGCCTTCCAGTCCGAGGCCGACGACGATCCCCAGTTGGTGCCGTACGGCCAGGACGGCAGCTTCGCGGTTGCCAAGCTCGACAAGGTCATTCCGGCCGCCCCACAGCCGCTGGCGACGATTGCCGACCAGGTGAAGAAGGACGTCGTCATCGACCGCCAGGTCAAGGCGGCGCGCGACGTCGCCAACGCGATCACCGGCAAAGTCAACAAAGGCGTCCCGCTCGCCCAGGCGATGGCCGAATCGGGCATCAAGCTCGATGCGACCAAGCCGATGTCGGCCAATCGCGCCCAGCTGTTCGCGACCAAGCAGCCGCCTGCCCCGCTCGTCTTGCTGTTCAGCAAGCCCAAGGGCAGCGCGTCGCTGGTCGAGGCGCCGTACAAGGGTGGCTGGTTCGTCATCGTCGTGGACTCGATCGACAAGGGCAATGCCGCCGGCAACGCCCAGTTGATCGACAAGATGCGCGGCGATCTCGGCGCGAGCATGGGCGACGAATATCGCCAGCAATTCGCCAGCGCTGTGCGCAACAAGGTCGGCGTAAAGAAGAACGACGCCGCAATTACCGCGCTGCGCCGCGACCTGCTCGGTCAGGGCAGCGACGGCGGCGACCAGCCGCAATAAGGCGATGATCGAAGGAGCCGATGCCGCGCTGACCGCGCTCGCGGCCGAACGTCCGGCCCTCGTCTGGCGGCGTCAGGTCGCTGACACCGAGACGCCGGTCGCCGCGGCACTCAAGCTGATCGAGCCCGGGCGGGGCGACTTTCTGCTCGAATCGGTCGAGGGCGGCGCGGTGCGCGGACGTCACAGCCTGTTGGGTCTCGCGCCCGATCTGGTGTTCCGCGCGGACGGCGAGCGCGCGGCGATCAACCGCCATTGGCTGACCGATCGCGCCGCGTTCGAGCCCTGCGCGGATCCCACGCTGGCGGCGTTCCGCTCACTCGTCGCCTCGTGCCGGATGGAAGACGTTCCGCCCGAACTGCCGCGCGCGCTCGCCTGTCTGGTCGGCTATTTCGGCTATGAGACCGTTGGACTGGTCGAGGACTTGCCCCGCCCCGCAGATCCCGGGCTCGGCCTGCCCGATATGATCTTCGTGCGGCCGACCACGGTGCTGATCTTCGACCGGCTGGCCGATCAATTGTTTCTGGTTGCGCCGCTCTGGCCCGATAGCGGGCTCACGCCCGAGGCAGCGCTGGCTCTTGCCGAGGAGCGGATCGATGGCGTCGCCGCCAAGCTGGCGAACGCACCGATCCCGGCGGCGCCGCGCGGCGACCCGAGTGATGTCGCGCTGACCCCGGTGCTGCCGGACGGCGCGTATCGCGACATGGTATTGAAGGCGAAGGACTATATCGCGGCGGGCGATATCTTTCAGGTCGTCCTGGCGCAGCGTTTCACCGCGCCCTTCGCACTGCCACCGATCGAGCTCTACCGCGCGCTTCGCCGGGTCAACCCCTCGCCGTTCCTCTATTTCCTCGATTTGCCCGACTTCGCGCTGTCAGGCTCCAGTCCCGAAATCCTGGTGCGCGTGCGCGACGGTGAAGTGACGATCCGCCCGATCGCCGGCACGCGCCCGCGCGGCAAATCGGCGACCGAGGACGAAGAGAATCGCCGCTCGCTGCTCGCTGATCCCAAGGAACGGGCCGAGCATCTGATGCTGCTCGATCTCGGCCGCAACGACGCCGGCCGCGTCGCCTCGCCGGGCACGGTCAAGGTCACCGACAGCTATACGATCGAGATGTACAGCCATGTGATGCACATCGTGTCGAACGTGGTCGCCGAACTCGACGGCAGCAAGGACGCGGTCGATGCGCTGTTCGCGGGATTCCCCGCCGGGACGGTATCAGGCGCGCCCAAGGTTCGCGCTTGCCAGGTGATCGCCGAGCTCGAGCACGAGGCGCGCGGCGCTTATGCCGGCGGGGTCGGCTATTTCTCGCCCGACGGATCGATGGATTCGTGCATCGTGCTGAGGACGGCGGTGGTCAAGGACGGCGTCATGCATGTCCAGGCCGGTGCCGGCATCGTCGCCGACAGCGATCCGGTCTACGAACAGCGCGAGTGCGAGGCGAAAGCGGGCGCGCTGCTCGCCGCCGCCCGCGAGGCGATCGCCCGGGCGGGCGACGCTCGCTTTGGGCAATAGGCTCTACTGGTCGTCCGACTGGCCGTTGGCCTTGGCGCGGCGCTCGGCCGCCCAGGCCCGCGCTGCCGACCGCGCGCAGCCAGTTTGACCGCCCGACCCGACCGGCGAGCAGGTATCGGGCAGGCCCGCGGCCTCGCGGCTGGTCTGCTCATCGGCCGCAACGCGATTGACCCAACTCTGCCGCGCGGGCGGGATCGGTCCGGCGCCGCGCAGCGCCTTGGGGATGCGATAGGGATCGTCGACCGTCGTGCACACGACGATCTCGTCTCCGGTAGACGGCGGACATTTCTGGTCGGGTTCCACGACCACCGAGCGAATCCGTTTGACGGGCTGGCCGGTATCGGCCTGCTTATCGGACTTGTCCTGCGCCATTGCGCCCATGGGCACGGCAAGCAAGGCCAGGGCTGCGAACGCGGTACGGATCATCGGTGCGACCTTTCTTTGGGCACTTCAACGCCCCCCAGATAGGATCGATCCCGTATCATTCCAGCGCTTGGCAGGCCGAAACACGGCGAAACGAGGGCGCAACGACGATTGTCGCGGTGCAGCGAACGCGCTAGCGGGCGGCAATGATTTTGGTGATCGACAATTACGACAGCTTCACCTGGAACCTGGTCCATTATCTGATGGAACTCGGACAGGATGTTCAGGTCGTGCGCAACGACGCGTTGACCGCGCGCGACGCCTTGGCAAGCAACGCCGAGGCGTTCCTGATCTCGCCCGGCCCCTGCACGCCCAACGAAGCGGGAGTCAGCCTGGATCTGGTCGCCGCCGCCGCCGACGCCGGACGGCCGCTGCTCGGCGTGTGCCTGGGGCATCAGTCGATCGGCCAGCATTTCGGCGGGCATGTCGTTCGCGGCGGGCTGATGCACGGCAAGACGTCGGCGATCACCCATGACGGGACCGGGTTGTTCAAGGGCGTGCCCTCGCCATTCCAGGCGACCCGCTATCATTCGCTGGTGGTCGAGGATGTCCCGGCCGAACTGATCGTCAATGCCCGCGCCGAGGATGGCTTCGTGATGGGGTTCCGTCACGCAACCTTGCCAATCCATGGCGTGCAATTCCATCCCGAGAGCATCGCCACCGAACATGGGCATCAACTTCTCGCCAATTTCCTCGAGCTTGCCGGGCTGAAGGCGAAGGCGCTGGCGTGACCAGCTTTGTGCCGCTGCCCGATCCATCGGCTCCGTTGTCGCGCGAATCGGCGGCACAGGCATTCGCCGACATTCTCGACGCCAAGACGTCCGAAGACGCGATCGCCGAGTTCTTGATCGCACTGACCGACCGTGGCGAGACTAGCATCGAGATCGCCGAGGCCGCGCGTGCCCTGCGTGCCCGGCTGATCCCGATCGACGCGCCGACCAATGCGATCGACGTCTGCGGCACCGGCGGCGATGGCCATCACACGCTCAACGTCTCGACCGCCGTCAGCTTAGTGGTCGCTGCCAGCGGTGTACCCGTCGCCAAACACGGCAACCGTGCCGCCAGCTCCAAGGCAGGCGCCGCCGACACGCTGGAGGTGCTGGGGCTCGACATGGAACGTGCCGGGGCGCTCGCCCAGGCGACGCTCAACGATCTCGGCATCTGCTTCCTGTTCGCCGCCAACCATCATCCGGCGATGAAGCGCATCACCCCGATCCGCCGCCGGATCGGACGGCGCACGATCTTCAACCTGATGGGTCCGCTCGCCAACCCGGCGCACGTCACGCGCCAGCTGATCGGCATCGCGCGGCCCGATTACACCGACACCTATGCCGAGGCGCTCGAGCAGCTCGGCACCGAAGCGGCGCTGGTCGTGTCGGGCGAGGAAGGGCTGGACGAGGTGTCCGGCGCCGGTCCGACCGTCGCGGTCAGCGTCGGCCGATTGTCGTTGCCCGCGCATATCACCCCCGAGGATGCCGGCCTGCCGCGCCATCCAATCGCGGCGATCCATGGCGGCGACCCCGCCTATAACGCCGCGGCGCTGCGCCGATTGCTCCAGGGCGAGCACGGCGCGTATCGCGACGCGGTGCTGATCAACGCCGCTGCCGCGTTGGTCGTCGCAGGCGCCGCCGACACGCTCACCGAAGGCGCCGAGGAAGCTGCGGAGACGATCGACAAGGGTCTTGCCAACGCGCTGCTCGATTGCTGGATCGCCTATAAATGACCAATATCCTCGACCGTATTCTCGAAACCAAGCGCGCCGAAGTGGCGGCGAAGAAAGCGACCACCTCGCTCGCCAGCCTGGAAGCGATGATCAGCCGCCGCGACACGCCGCGCGGGTTCAGAAAGGCGCTCGACAAGAAGGCGAAGAGCGGCCCGGCATTGATCGCCGAGGTCAAGAAAGCGAGCCCGTCCAAGGGCGTGATCCGTGAGGACTTCGATCCGCCGGCACACGCGCTCGCCTATCTCAAGGGCGGTGCCACTTGCCTGTCGGTGCTGACCGACGAGCAATATTTCCAGGGCGACGATTCCTATCTCGCATTGATCCACGAGACCGTGCCGCTGCCGCTGCTGCGCAAGGACTTCATGATCGATCCGTGGCAGGCGCATGAAAGCCGTGCGCTCGGCGCCGACGCGATCCTGATCATCGTCGCCGCGCTCGACGATGCGCGGATGGCCGAGATCGAGGCCGCGGCGATCGATTGCGGGCTCGACGTTCTGGTCGAGGTCCATGACGAGAAGGAACTCGATCGGGCGCTCAAGCTAAAGTCGCGACTGATCGGCGTGAACAATCGCGACCTGCGCGATTTCTCGATCAGCTTCGCTGGTACTTATGAATTGGTCGGCAAGGCGCCGGCGGGATGCACCTTCGTCGCCGAAAGCGGCCTCACCTCGCGCGCCGATCTCGAAGCCATGCGCGCACATGGCGTCAACTGCTTCCTAGTCGGCGAGAGCCTGATGCGGGCGGAGAATATCGCCGCGGCGACCAAGGAGCTGCTGGGGGCCTAATCTCCCCTCCCGCTTGCGAGAGGGGAAGCTTGGGCCGGCCGTCCCCCGGACGGCCTGAAGCAAGCCGGGGGCTTGCTTCACCCAAGCTTGGGAGGGCATGTCTCGATAATGCCCGAGGCCGACACTCCCTCCCCTAACCCCTCCCGCGAGCGGGAGGGGAATCTTACCCACCTCGACGAAACCGGCGCGGCGCGAATGGTCGACGTTTCCGGCAAGCTGGAAACCGAGCGCCGAGCGATCGCAACCGGACGCATATCGATGTCTCGTGAAGCGGCAGCCGCGATCGGCGCGGGCGACGTTCCTAAAGGCGACGTGCTCGCCGCCGCACGGATCGCCGGCATCATGGCCGCCAAGCGCACCGGCGAGCTGATCCCGCTGTGCCACCCACTCCCGATCACCAGCGCCGCCATCGACCTTTCGGTCGATGGCGGCAAGTCGGGCGACTGGCAGGCGCCCTAGTCGAGCGGCATCGTTATCGCGATCCAGGCGATATAGCCGGCCACCACGACGAACATCAGCCCGCAGCATCCGCCTTTGACGTCGCGCGGCGTGTCCTTCGCATCCGCCGCGCGCGCGCCGAAGAACTCGAGCCCGACCGAGAACAGGACCAGACCGCACAACCCCAATACCGCGCCCCAAAACAGGCGCCACAGCCAGCCGCCGATCCAGTTCAATGTCGCGCCATGCGCATCGAACCACGCGCTCAACTCGGACGGCGAGATGCCGAACATCCAGGCGACGGCGAAGACGATGCAGAGCAGAAGGAACAGGAACGTCCACAACGTCCCCGCGCCGCGGAACATCTGCCCCGAGCCGGCGAACGGCCAGACGATCCGCGCCAATGTCCAAAGCCACCGGAAAAAACCCGCGATGAAGCCCATCAGCCAAATCCCCCATCCTGTGTCATAGCACGAAAGGCCAGCCGGCCTGCTCTCCGAGACTCGCGGCAAGTCGGGGTGACCGGCGGAAGCCCTGAACGACCGGACTATTCCGGAAGATCACAGCGTCTTGTCCGGCGCGCGTTGACCACCCGTCTCGCCAGGCTCACGCTTGCGTGCATTCCGAGGGGGGAAGCCAATGAAAAAACTGTTTCTGCTGCCGCTTGCGGTATTGTTGATCGCGCCGATTACGGCCGCCGCGCCCGCCGCCGATAGCGAACTGACCAAACCGATTCGTCAGTTCATCGACGGCTTCAACACCGGCGACACCAAATCGGCTTATGCCGCTTACGTGCAGGGCGACGTGTCGATCATCGACGAATTCGCGCCGCACCTCTGGATTGGCCCCAAGGCGCCGCAGCTATGGGCGGCCGATTACGACAAGCACGCGAAAGCGACCGGAATATCCGACGGATCGGTCAAATATGGCGCCCCGACACGCCGCGAAATCGACGGTGCCAGGGCCTATGTCATCATTCCGACGGTCTATGCCTACCGGGAAAAGGGCGCGCGGATTGCCGAGGAAGGCGAGATGACCTTCGTGCTGTCAAAGGGCAAAGCGGGCTGGAAGATCAAGGCCTGGACCTGGTCGGGCGTCAAGCCGCATCCGGCGGGCTGACGGGGTKCGCCGCGCGGCGAACCGCTGGCGAAAGCGCCACGGGCTGTGGCATGGCGTCAAGGATGACCTCGCTGCTTCTCGTCGCCGATGCCCAGGCGCGCCTGTTTGCGATGGCACCACGCGTCGCGACCGAGCGTATGCCACTGACCTCGGCAGCCGGGCGTTGGACCGCCGAGCCCGTCATCGCCCTGCGTGCGCAGCCCGGCGCCGATCTGTCGTCGATGGATGGTTATGCGATCCGGTTCGACGACTTGCCCGGCCCCTGGCGCGTGATCGGCGAAAGCGCGGCGGGGCGCGCCTTTGGCGGTGCGACGGAGCGCGGCGAGGCGGTGCGGATATTCACCGGCGCGGCGATGCCCGCGGGCGCCGACAGCGTGCTTGTCCAGGAAGAGGCCGAGCGCGCCGGCGGCAAGCTGCTCCTCGCCGGCGAGGGACCACCGCGCCGCGGCATGAGCGTGCGGCGCAAGGGTCTCGATTTCGAGCGGGGCGCGGTGCTGATCGGCGCCGGTATGCGCCTGACACCGGCCGCCATCGCGCTCGCGGCGACCGGCGGGCATGGTGCGCTCAACATCAATCGCCGCCTGCGCATCGCCATCCTGGCGACGGGCGACGAGCTCATTGCGCCCGGCACGGCCAGCGACGATCCGCTGGCACTCCCTGAAGGCAATAGCGCGATGCTGGCGGCGATGCTCGCCGATCTGCCGGTCGACGTGACTGTAGCAGGGATCCTCCCCGACCGGCTCGACGCGCTCGTCGCGGCGTTCTCCGGCGCGAATGCCGATATTATCGTCACGACTGGCGGCGCCTCGGTCGGCGATCACGATCTGGTACGCCCGGCGCTCGAAGCGGCAGGTGGAGAGGTGGATTTCTGGCGCATCGCGATCCGGCCGGGCAAGCCGATGCTCGCGGGGCGCCTCGGCGAGGCGATAATGCTGGGTCTGCCAGGCAACCCCGTATCGGCATTCGTCACCGCCACCTTGTTCCTGCGGCCATTGATCGCCGCGATGGCCGGCGCGGCGAATCCGTTGCCGCGGATGCTCCGCGCGGAACTCGCCGACCCGCTTCCCGCCAACGACCACCGCCAGGATTATCTGCGCGGAACGTTAGTCGACGGCCGCGTCTCGGCCGCCGCCATGCAGGACAGTTCGATGCTCGCCACACTGGCGCGCGCGACGTGTCTGATCGTGCGGCCGCCGCACGCGCCGCCAGCCGCGATCGGCGATACTGTGGACATCTTGCCGCTCGCTTGACTTGATCCGCAACGTTCCGTAAAAGTTCCGCGTCTGTTCTGGACGGAGGAACGTCGATGCTCACCAAGAAGCAGCATGAGCTGATCTGCTTCATCAACGATCGCTTGAACGAAACCGGCGTGTCGCCGTCGTTCGAGGAGATGAAGGAGGCGCTCGACCTCAAGTCGAAGTCCGGCGTGCATCGCCTGATCTCGGCGCTCGAGGAGCGGCAGTTCCTACGGCGCCTGCCCAATCGGGCACGCGCACTCGAAGTGCTCAAGATGCCGGAACGTGCCGACAGCAAGCGTGCCGTGGCCGCCCAGCCCAAGCCGAACAATTTCCGACCCGCTCCCGAACCCGCCAACGACGTGATCGAGATCCCGTTGCACGGCCGGATCGCGGCCGGCGTGCCGATCGAAGCGTTCGAGGGATCGTCGATGCTCCCCGTCCCCGCCGCCTTGCTCGGCAGCGGCGAGCATTACGCGCTGGAAGTCGCCGGTGACTCGATGGTCGAGGCCGGCATTCTCGACGGCGATTACGCGCTGATCCGCCGCACCGACGTGGCACGCGACGGGGAAATCGTCGTCGCGCTGATCGAGGAAAGCGAAGCGACACTCAAATATTTCCGCCGCGAAGGTGCTATGGTGCGGCTCGATCCGGCCAATCGCGCTTACGATCCGCAGCGTTACGCTCCTCAGCAGGTGCGGATCCAGGGCCGCCTCGCCGGCCTGTTGCGCCGTTACGATTAGAACGCGAACCCGACATAACCCAAGGGTGACGATCACCAGGCTGGCGGACGGTGACGATCCGTCCGCTGGCCAGGCTGATCGCCATTCCGCCAGTGCGGCGCAGGAACGGCGCATCGAGCTTGAGCCAAATCGGCCGGCACGCTGAGGGCAACCGCCGGTCGCTGACGACGATGTCCGCCGCGCGGCACGCGGCGATCAACTGGTCGGACGGCAATTGGTACAGGCTGCGCGTCGCGAGGACGCGGAATATCCGTCCTCCGGATTGCACCAGAGCGAGGCAGGCGTCCGGCGTGCATTGGGCGAAGGGCTGATCGGACAGCAGCATCGCCTCCCCATCCACCCCGGCATTCTGAGTCATCGTGTCGCGCGTATAATCCCCTGCCTTGTCGCGCAGGATCGCGACGCCGCCATTGGGCGTGCGCACCGCGAGATGCTGGCCGTCGCCCGAGATCAGCAGATCGGGTGCCGGGATCGCCAGCGCCCAGGCCGCGCCCATCGCCATCGGCGCAAGACCGGCAAGACGGATTCGCGAGCGCCACAGCATCAGCCATAACAATCCCAGGATCATCAGCCCGAACGCGCCGGCCGGCATGCCGGGCAGCATCGCCACCGACCCCGGC
Source organism: Sphingomonas sp. P4_D12 (assembly GCF_056401895.1). Taxonomy (NCBI): domain Bacteria; kingdom Pseudomonadati; phylum Pseudomonadota; class Alphaproteobacteria; order Sphingomonadales; family Sphingomonadaceae; genus Sphingomonas; species Sphingomonas sp. P4_D12. The sequence goes on from NZ_JBFUIL010000003.1 coordinate 238,067, forward strand.
GCTTTGGCCGCAGTACGCGCGATCCACAGCAAGAGGTTGAGCGCGTGCGTGGTCACCCACCAGAACGGCGCGCCCAGGCCGATCGCGTCGGCCGCCAGCGCCAGCGCCTCGGCCGGCATGATGACGAAGGTGGTCAGCGGGATCGCGACGATATTGGCGACGACGCCATACATGCCCTCTTTGTGGAAATGGTACAGCGCGATCGGCGCCAGCGCGGCTTCGATCACCAGGCCGGTCAGCAGCAACGATCCGATTTCGCGCGCGATACGGCGCCACCAGGCCTCGTCGCGTTTCTCGAATAATTGCTTGACGCGCGGTTGCTCGTGGAACGCGATCAGCGATCCGACCGCGGCGAAGCTGAGCTGGAAGCTCGGCCCCGCCAGTGCCTCGGGCCAGATCAGCAGGACGATGAAGGCGCCGGCCGCGACCAGCCGCAAAGTGATCGCCTCGCGGCCCATGGCAAGCGCCACCAACACCAGCAAGGCGGCGATGCACGACCGCGCGGTCGGCACCTGGCTTCCCGTAAGCAGAGTGTATCCAATCGCCGCGACTGCACCGGCGCCCGCGGCGACCACCGGAATCCGCACCCGCAGCGCCAGCCATGGCCATAAGGCGAGCAGCCGCGTGACCGCCCAGATCGTCGCGACAACCACGGCGGTGATATGCAGCCCGCTGACCGACAAGAGATGCGCAAGCCCGGACCGCCGCATCGCGTCGGCATCCTCCAGCGAGATCGCGCCCTCGTCGCCCGCGGCCAGTGCAGCGGCAATTCCGCCAGCGCTGCCCTCGACCTTGCTCTGGATATGCGCCGCCAGTGCCGCGCGCAGGCCGTTCGACTCCTTGCCCGGCGCGAGCACCTTGACCGGCGCGTTCCCCTTGCCCGTCGCGCCAAGTCCGGCGAACCACGCCACTTGCCGGAAATCGTAGGCGCCAGGCACCGTAGCCTCGTTTGGCGGCATCAGCCGGGTCTGCAGCTTGATGATCGCGCCAGGTCCAAGGCCGGCAGGCACGTCCGTATTCGCGATATTCACTCGCACGTGCGGCGGCAGCACGAGCGGCGGCCTCGGCCGATCGTGGCATCGCCGCCCTCCGCCACCATAAGGCGCGCCGCCTTCCCTGCTGCAGTTCGGGCGTTTCGGACTGGCGACCGCATGCGCAGCGATCGGCGTCAAGCTCACCCGGACAAGGTCGCGGGCCGGCAGCGGCTCGATACCCTCGACCCGCCCGGTCAGCATGACGATCGCCGGCCGTGCCAGGACAGGTTGTGCGACATAGGTAGCGCGCCACCAAGCCAGCCCGAGCCCCATGGCCGCCAGGGCGGCCGCCAATGCCACCGCGCGGCTGGCACGTCCGCCTCGCCCGATCGCGATCGCTGCCAGCGCGATGCCGGCCAGCGCGAGCATGGCGGCGGTCCATTGCATCGGATCGTCGAGCACGAACCACAAAGCAATGCCGCCGCCCAAGGCCACCGGCAGCCATAACGGGAGTTGATCGCGTTCCGCTTCCAACCCATGTTCGAGTGCATGGCGCGCACGCGTACATCGTGCCGCCAGCGTTTGAAGCGGTCGGAACCGCGTGCTAGGGCGCGCGGCGGCGACGGTCGCCATCAGTCATCCAGCCTGGGAGCATGCGCGGTTGAGCGCCAGTTCTGACTCCGGGGCGCCCGCAGGCGCACCCGTCACCAACGTCGTCACCCGGTTCGCGCCTTCGCCGACCGGCTTTCTGCATATTGGCGGCGCGCGCACCGCGTTGTTCAATCTGCTGTTCGCGCGACACCACGGGGGCAAGTTCCTCCTGCGCATCGAGGATACCGATCGCGCGCGATCGACGCAGCCCGCAATCGACGCCATTTTGGCGGGAATGCGCTGGCTCGACCTAGAATGGGACGGGCCCGAAATCTATCAATTCTCGCGCGCCGCTCGCCATGCCGAGGTCGCCTATGAAATGGTCGAAAAGGGAGCGGCCTATCGCTGCTACCTCACCCAGGACGAGCTCGCCCAGATGCGCGCCGAGGCCGAAGCCGCGAAGAAGCCGCTCCGGATCCGCTCGCCGTGGCGCGACCGCGTGCCCAACGACCCGCAAGCGCCGCACGTCATTCGCCTGAAGGCGCCGACCGAGGGCGCGACCACGATCCACGATCGCGTCCAGGGCGAGGTCACCGTCCAGAATAGCGAGATCGACGACCTCGTCCTGCTGCGCTCAGACGGCACGCCGACCTATATGCTGGCGGTGGTGGTCGACGACAACGACATGGGGGTGACGCACGTCATCCGCGGCGACGACCATCTCAACAACGCGTTTCGCCAGTTGCCGATCTATCGCGCGATGGGCTGGGCCGAGCCGATCTACGCGCACATTCCGCTGATCCATGGCGCGGACGGCGCCAAGCTATCGAAGCGCCATGGCGCGCTGGCGGTCGATGTCTATCGCGACGACATGGGCCTGTTGCCCGAAGCGGTCGACAATTACCTGTTGCGGCTTGGCTGGGGGCATGGCGATGACGAGATCATCAGCCGCGCCCAGGCGATCGAATGGTTCGACCTCGACGGCGTCGGAAAATCACCAAGTCGGTTCGATTTGAAGAAGCTCGAGAACCTGAACGGCCATTATATCCGCGAAGCCGACGACGCTCGTCTCGCCGACCTCGTCGCCCCGCGAATCCCGCTGGAATTGACCCCGCCGCAGCGCGAACTGTTGCGCCGCACCATGCCGTTTCTCAAGCCGCGCGCCGCCAACCTGATTGAGTTGGCCGAGGGCAGCATGTTCCTTTTCCACGCCCGACCGCTGCCGATGGACGCAGATGCAGCATTGCTGCTTCAGGGTGAGGCACCCACCTTGCTCGCGCGCCTTCACACGGCGCTTGACGCCGTCGTGGACTGGGATACGGAGGCGCTCGAAAACGCGGTTCGGCAAGTCGCCGAAGACGCCGGGGTCAAGCTCGGCCAGGTCGCGCAGCCGCTCCGCGCGGCGCTGACCGGCAAGCGCACTTCCCCCGGCATTTTCGATGTGCTCGCCGTCCTCGGCCGCGAAGAAAGCCTGGGCCGCATATCCGACCGGATGGCAGCCTGAATTCGAAGGAACGTTATATGGCCGACACGAACACCCTCAAGTTCGGGAATCACGACTATCCGGTGATGTCCGGTTCGGTCGGCCCCCAGGTGGTCGATATCCGCAAGCTGTACAGCGAAACGGGTATGTTCACTTATGACCCGGGCTTCACCTCGACTGCCAGCTGCGAATCGGCGCTGACCTATATCGACGGCGACGAGGGCATTTTGCTCCATCGCGGTTATCCGATCGGTCAGCTCGCCGAACAATCGAGCTTCATGGAAGTCAGCTACCTGCTGTTGAACGGCGAATTGCCGTCGAAGGACGAGCTCAACGAATTCACCCACACGATCACGCGCCACACCATGCTGCACGAGCAGCTCGCGACCTTCTATCGCGGGTTCCGCCGCGACGCGCATCCGATGGCGATCATGTGCGGGGTGGTCGGCGCGCTGTCGGCTTTCTATCACGATTCGACCGACATCAACGATCCGCACCAGCGGATGATCGCGTCGCACCGCCTGATCGCCAAGATGCCGACGATCGCGGCGATGGCGTACAAATACAGCGTCGGGCAGCCGTTCCTCTATCCCGATAACTCTTTGAGCTATACGGGTAATTTCCTGCGCATGACGTTCGGCGTGCCGGCCGAGCCCTATGAGGTGAACCCGATCGTCGAGCGCGCGCTCGACCGCATCTTCATCCTCCATGCCGATCACGAGCAGAATGCATCGACCTCGACCGTCCGCCTGGCCGGGTCATCGGGCGCCAATCCGTTCGCGTGCATCGCGGCCGGCATCGCCTGCCTGTGGGGTCCGGCGCATGGTGGTGCCAATGAGGCCGCGCTCAACATGTTGCGCGAGATCGGAACGCCCGATCGCATCCCGGAATTCATCGCCCGCGCGAAGGACAAGAACGACCCGTTCCGGCTGATGGGCTTCGGCCATCGCGTCTACAAGAATTACGACCCGCGCGCGACGGTGATGCAGAAGACGGTGCGGGAGGTGTTCGACGCGCTCAAGGTCAGCGACCCCGTGTTCGAGGTCGCGCTGCAGCTCGAGCATATGGCGCTCAACGATCCTTATTTCGTCGAGAAGAAGCTGTTCCCGAACGTCGATTTCTATTCGGGCGTTATCCTGTCGGCGATCGGTTTCCCGACGACGATGTTCACCGCGTTGTTCGCGCTTGCCCGCACCGTCGGCTGGGTCGCACAGTGGAACGAGATGATCAGCGATCCGGCGCAGAAGATCGGCCGTCCCCGCCAGCTCTACACCGGCCCGACGCAGCGCGATTATACCCCTATCGGCCAGCGCTGATGCGCTTCCTGCTCCAAGTCTTCGGTGCGCTGTGCATCGCGATGGGGCTGCTGTGGGTGGGCCAGGGCCTCGGCCTGGTCCACTGGCCGGCATCGAGCTTCATGCTCGACATGCGCATCTGGGCGCTCTGGGGGGCGCTGCTCGCGGCGGGTGGTATCGTGCTGGTATGGATCGGGCGGCGCTAGAGTCGCGCCTGCTTAGTTCGTCCGCGAGAGCTGGTCGGTAAGAGTTCTCGCACAAAGACACCAAGGCACGAAGATTTGGTTCGCGCAGAGGCGCAGAGGACGCTGAGGTGTATCGCGCGGCCGCGTCAGCAGCCTTTCATTCCCCGGCAACGAGAAAGCGCGCTTTAGCGCGCATAATCTCCGCGCACTCTGCGCCTCTGCGCGAAATTACTCTTCTTTGCGCCTTCGTGGCCTTTCGCGCCTCCGCGGCGCTAGGCACCAGCCCCAGGCAGGGTCAGCATGAAGCGCGCGCCCTGCCCCAGCGCCGAATCGACAGTCAGATCGCCGCCCATCGCGCGCGCCAGCCGCCGCGCGATATAGAGACCCAGCCCGCTCCCGCCCGGCTCACTGGGATCGACTCGTTCGAATTTTTCGAAGATGCGCGCCTGATCCTCGGGCGCGATGCCCTTACCCTGATCCGCGACGATGATCACCGCCGCGCCGCGATCGCGATGGGTGCGAATCCAGACCATGCCGCCATCGGGCGAATAGCGCACTGCATTGCCGATCAGATTGACCAGGATCTGCAACACGCGCTTGAACTCGCCGGTCGCGGGCGCGCGGTCGATGTCCTGCGGCGCGTCGATCTTGACGCCGCGTTCCGCCGCGCGGACGCCGAGCAAGCCGGCCGCGCGCCGCCCGATATCGGCGAGGTCGATCGGTTCCGCCGCTGGGGCGAAGTCGGGCCGCTCGACCGCCTGCAGATCGACCAGATCGTCGACCAGCCCGAGCAGATGCCGTCCGGCGCTGGCGATGTCCGACGCATAATCCGCATAATCGCGCCGGATCGGCCCCTCCGTCTGGGCATGGATGCTGTCGGCATTGGCGATGATGCGCCCGAGCGGCGTGCGCAATGCGCGATCGAGCCGCGCGCTGAACGCATCGAGCGGATCGCTGGCACGATCGTCCGGAGGTTGCGGCAGCTCGCGCGTTTCCACCCTGACCGCGCCGATATAGCCCGCGAACAGGCCCTCCGCGTTGAGCGTGGGATTAGCTGACAAGGTCACGGTTTGCCCGGTCGCGCGCACCGTCGCCGCCTGCCCCTCGAACGGCTGATGCACCGTCAGCACACCGAGCATCGGCATCGCGCCTTCGGCATCCATCTCCAGCGCGAACAAGGACGCGAGCGGTTTGCCGAGTGCGCTTTCAGGCGTCACCCCGAACCGCTCGGCCCCCGCGGCTACTGTCGTCAACCGCAAGGTCGCATCGGTTTCCCACCACCAATCGGCGCCTTGCAGCAACAGATCGCGGTCGCGCCGCGCCGGGTCCACCGGCGGTGTCCAAGGCGCACGCAGCTTCCAGCCACTCAGCTCCAGGCGCACGCCGTCGTCGACCGGATCGGCGCGCACCCACAATTCGACCTCATCGGGTCCGTCGGCGACCAGCACTTGGCGCGCGACCGTGATCCCCAACCGCTGGGCCAGCCGCGCGAGCATGGCGACCTGCGGCACGGCGAACGGTTCCCCGAGCGCACCGCCGGCACGAATGTTGAGATCGCCGAGTCGCGGCCCGGCGTCTACCAGGCGGCCATCGCGATCGACGAAGCCGTGAACGGGCGGCAAGCCTGCGTCGACCGCGCTCATCGACGCTTCTCCAGATCTGCCATCGCCGTGCGAAAATCGGGATGGAGCCGGAGCGGCGCAAGCGCTCCACGCGCCTCGTCGGGCGTGACCGCAGCGATCGCTGCCAATTGATCGGCAAAGGCTTCGACGTCGCGGCGCGGGTCGGCTTCGCACAGGCTGAGACCGATCCGGGCGACCGTCGCCCGGTCGAGCCCGGCCCCGCGTAGCACCAGCCATAATTGCTCGCCGCCATCCAGCACGATCTGCCGCATCGTCGCATAGTCGATGCCCAGGGTATGCCCGAGCAATGCGATGACCAGCGCCACTCGCCGATCCCCCAGCGCATGCCTCAGCACCGTCGCCAGCTCCGCGGGTTGCGGATCGATCGTGGCGGCGAGTCGCATCGCCGCGCTTTCCAGACGGTCGCCTTCGTCATGGTCGGCGAGCGCATGCAACGCCGCCTCGACGATCATGCGATCTGCATTGCTCGGCCCCAATTGTTCGCGAATCGCCGCCGCTACCCACCAGACCAACCTGTGATGCAGCTCGGCCGGAAGTTCGGTCCGCTCCAGCCGATTGCTGTCGATCAGCCCGCGACGCCGGCTTTCGGCGGCCATCATGGTCAGCGCCGCATCCGCGACCCAGGCGTCGGCACTTCCGGCCAACCGCGCGAGCAGGCTGGCCGAGCCGATCTCATCGGGCGGCAAGGCAGGCAACAGGTCGACCAGCAGATCCTGCCGGGTCCGCGCGATCAATTCGCGCATCAGGTCGAAATCGCGCAGCAATCCGCTGCCGACCAGGCGGTCGAGCACCGGCGCACCACTGTTGATCCGCTGGATCAATGCCGGATCCACGCCGGCTAAGAGTGTGGCGGCGCGCTGGCGGAGATCGTGTTCGACCACCGCGACCATCGCAGTCAGCGTCGCCGCGAGCGCCGCGCGCGTCCGGTCGTCGAGCCGCGAATCGTCGGGAAGGAAGAAGTCGTCGATTGCCTCGGCCAGGCGGCGGTCGACATGACGCGCCGCTGCCGCCGCGCGCGCAAGCAGCGTGCTGGCGCTCGCACGGGCGCCATCGTCCCAATCGCCTTGGTCGATCGACATGATTTTGTTGTACGATTGTGTCGTTAAAGCGAGGTTAGCCAGAACTCACCGATTTCGCAGGCGGAATTAACCGCCGATACGCGAGCGTAAAGCTTCTACCGCGAAGCCGAGCGTGACCCCGGCATAGCTCGCGGCCGCCGCCAATCCCCAGACCGGATATCCGATCAGCACCGCCGGCAGCAGGATCAGCGGATAGGCAGCCGGGACTGCCCACCACCACGGTCTGGTCACCACTCCTGCCGCGCGTTCCGCCAGCGCTCCGGCCAGAACCGTCGTCAACGCGAGCAGCGGTGGCGTTGCGCTGGCGGCGAGAAACCCGACCCGCTGCCCCAACAGCAAGGTCGCCAATGCGACCGCCGCGGGCGTGCTCCAGCGCAATATCCTGCCGAGCGCCCGCTCGTCGCGCAGCCATGCCAGCACATCGGCGAGCGCGAGAAGCGCGAGGGCCAGCACGATCGCCGCCATGCCCGAGGCCGTCCAGCCGATCGCGATCGCGGCAAGTCCGCCGACGCCGAACACGCCGCCCACTCCCGCCAGCGCGACCGGAGGCACGCCGCGCGCAACCAACGGTGGCAGCGCCAGTTTGGCGAGCGGCGCGACCAGGAAGCGGTCGACCCAGTTCGTCCGGGTGCCGAGCGCCGCGACCAGCGCGGCCCGGCCCTTCGCCGCCAGTGCACGCGAATCGCGCTGGACGCCATGGCCCTCGCGCACCGCCGTTTCGGGCAATGGCAATTGCTCGGCGCCGCGTTGCGCGATCACCCGCAAGAGCGAAGAGGCGAAATCATAGTCCGCAGGCAACTTCACGACATCGGCGATGCGCTGGGGATCGATCGTGGCGATTCCCGCCCACACCGCGCTGGGACCGATCCGTTCGAGTTCGTCACCCGTCGAGGCCACCAGCAACGTGTCGCGATCGCGATCGCGCATCGCCTCGACCATGACGCTGGTCGTCATCAACCCATCCGCCAGCCACATCACGCGCGCAAGCGGATGCAACTTGGCGAGCACTTCGGCGGGGCCGCGCACCGCGTCGACCGCGATGCCGCGCCGGCCGAGGCGATTGATCGCGCCGAGCAATTCGGGAGTCAGGCGCGAAACGACGACGATGATCTGCGACGCCCCAGCGGCGATCAGCAGCCGCGCCTGGAATTCGATCAGCGTCACGCCCCCGACCGGCAGCGTCGCCGCCAGCGTATCGTGGCGATCGGACGCGTCGGCTGTGGCAAACAGGAGCCCGGCAAGCATCCGGGGCTGTTAAGCCTCGCACTCGGCTATCGCAAGGATCGTGATTGCCCGCCGGATTTGGCGGCGGGCCGTACGGCTAGAGCCGAGCCACCGCGCGCCGCAAAGTTCGCACGACATCGGCATTGCCGGGCGCGCTTGCCGCTTCGGACGCCAGGCTCATCAGGCGCACCGCGCCGAAACTCGCCGCCAGTCCCTTGAGACGCGCAGTCGCGAGGCGCCAGGCATCGTCGCTTTCGGCCGCCTGGATCGCGTCGATCGTCTTTTCCGCGCTGTCGACAAATGCTGCACGCAATTCGGCAATCAGCCCCGGTTCGTCACCGACTGCCGCAGCAAGGGTCGCATCGATTGCACCGGGATCATAAGCCATGACCCAACCTAGCCCTAAGGGCTTTAACGGAACGTTGCGCAATCGCTTTGAAATGGTCGGTTTTATGATAAACAAAGCGTCATGAACGGGGGGTCCAAGATCATCGACTTGCACGTCAGCGACGTTGAATACGCCGCGGCGGATGAGCCGTTGCAGCTGACCGAGCCTTACGAAGGCGAGGTTTTCGAGCAACCTGAGGAACTGGAGGAGCGGTCGGGAGCGACAAAGTGGCGCATCCTGGCTGGCCTGGCGTTCGTGTCGGCGGCAGCATGGATCGGCTTCTTCGCTTGGTATGCCTGGCCCGCCATGCAGGCTGCACCCTCGCCGACCGTGCTGGCCGAACTGGCTACCGGCCTGACCGCACCGTTGGCGCTGATCGCAATTCTCTGGCTGGTCGCGCGGCGTTCAAGCCGGATCGAAGCGCGCCGCTTCAACGACACGGCGCGATCGATGCGCGCCGAGGCAGAGCACCTCCAGGCCGTCATCGACGTCATGGCGCAGACGATCGACTCCAATCGCGAGAAGCTGGCCGACCAGGTCACGGTGATGATGGCGACCGCCAGCGCGGCGTCGGATCGCCTGAGCGAAGCGTCGTCAGTGCTCGACAGCCACTTTTCCAAGGCCGAGACCGATGCTGCCCGCATCGACAAGGCGGCCGCCAATCTGGAGGCCAATCTCCAGATCATGCTGGCGACGCTCCCCCACGCCCATGACCAGACCACGACGCTGGCTGGCCAGATCGAAACGATCGGCCTGACCGCAAGCGAGCGCGCGGCAGCGCTCGATGCCCAGGTCGTCGCACTCGGCGAACGTGCGCGCGAAGTCGACAGCCATACCAGCGGCGCGGCGGAACGCTTGTCCGCGCATATCGCGCGCATGGAAGCGACCAGCGAGACGGCGGGGACCCGGCTCGAACAAGTCACCAGCGCGATGTCCGAAGCGGTCGACGGCCTACTCGATCGCACCGCCAGCGCAGTGGATGAGGCGCGCAAGGGCATCGCCGCCCAGGGCGACGCCATGCTCGCGATGCTGTCCACCAATCAGGCCGCGCTCGATCGCACCGCCACCGACAGCACCACCGCGCTGGCCGATCGCATCGCCGGGATCGAAGCGGTGGCCAATCACGTTGCCGCGACTCTTGCCGCCGGACAGGAGCAGGTCGACGCGCTGACCCGATCGATCGATGACACCAGCGGCGCCGCGCATCGTTTCGCCGGAGAGGCGGCACCGCAATTGCTCGAAACGCTGATGCGCATCCGCGACACCGCCAATGCCGCCGCCGAGCATGCGCGCGAGGCGATGGCCCGAATCGCGCCCGACGCCGCCGACGCGCTGGAAGCGGCGGCATCGCAGGCCGTCGAGCGCGGCCTGGCAACAATCGCGCAAGCCACCGAGACAGCCGCGGCATCGGCGACCGACGCGTCGGACAAGCTCAACCGCCAGATGCTGGCGATCGCCGAGGCGTCGAGCCTGATCGAGGCGCGGCTGGCGGATACCGAGGAAGCGAACGGTTTCGCGCGACGCGTGTCGCTGTTGATCGAATCGCTCAACTCGGCAGCGATCGACCTCACCAGCATCTATTCGTCCGAAGTCCCCGATTCGTCCTGGATGGCCTATCTCAAGGGCAATCGCGGTGCGTTCGCGCGGCGCGCGGTCAAGCTGCTCGATGCCGGCGAGATGCGGGCGGTACTCGAGGCCTATGACAATGACGACACGGTGCGCGAGCAGGTCAATCGCTACATCCACGATTTCGAAGCAATGCTGCGTGGCATCCTGGCGCAACGCGACGGCGCGGCGATCGGCGTGACGCTATTGTCGTCGGACATGGGCAAGCTCTACGTCGCGCTGGCTCAGGCGATCGAGCGGCTACGGACTTAAATCAGTCGCGGCCCCTTTCTGGGAGGGGAGACCCAGCACAGGCCTAGCCGGGAGCGGTACGGCTCCCGGCTGGCTCATTCTAAACCTACGTCGAGGCAGACGTGTTGCTGGTGTTCGGGCGCTTCGCCCACTTGTCTCGCTGTTCCGATAAAGTGAGCAGTAGCGGTGCGGCGATGAAGATGGACGAGCTTGTCGCCAGAAAAAGCCCGAACAGGAGCGTCATTGCGAATTGCTGGAGTGCTGGCCCGCCAAACACAGCCAATGGCGCCGTTGCCAGGAATAGCGCCAGCGACGTTCCGATCGTGCGGGACAGTGTCTCATTGATCGAGAGGTCAACGATCTCCCGAAGCGGCCTGTGCCGCATAGCGCGCATGTTCTCGCGGACCCGATCATAGACAACCACCTTGTCGTTGATCGAGAAGCCCATGATCGTCAGAATGGCCGCGATCGAGGTCATGTTGAACTCGAAGCCGGTTAGCGCGAAGAAGCCGATTGTCTTAGTAAGGTCCAAGAACATCGTCGCGACCGCGCCTAGTGCGAACGGCCATTCGAAGCGGACCGCAATATAGGCGAACATTGCGATTGCGGCGATGCCGAGCCCCCAGATGGCGCTGCTGAACAGCTCGTTTCCAATCGTGGCACCCACCACGTCAACCTTACGAACCTCGGCGCCCGGCGCAACTTGCCCGAGCATATGCTCGACCTTGGCGACTGCGGCCGCCTCCGCCTTAGGCCCTCCTTCTTGGCTTCCGAGGCGAAGAAGAACGTCATTGGGTCCGCCGAAGGATTGTACCTGGACCGGTCCAAGGCCCAGCTCGCTGGCTTGGCTACGCAACCCGGCTAAGTCAGCCTCGCCCGGCATCCGCGCCTCGACCGCGACGCCGCCGGAGAAGTCGATCCCCATCTTCAGCCCCGGCGAGACAGCTAGCGCGACAGAAGCCAGGCTGATCAGCGCCGACGCGATGAGCCCCGCGTGGCGCGCACGCATGAACGCAAAACGCGTCTTACTTGGCAGAAAGTGGAGCCGCGTGCCCATCCTTAGCCGCTTCGGTCGCACTCGATCGAGGTGGCGCGCGGTCAGGTACCGCACGAATACGAGCGCGGTGAACATCGAAATGAGGATGCCGAGGCTTATGGTGATCGCGAAGCCCTTGATCGCACCCGCGCCCAGCCCGAGCAGCACAAGCATCTTGAGAAGAGTTGTCAGGTTCGCGTCGAGCACGGTCGTATAAGCACGCCGAAACCCGCCTTCGATCGAAGCGCGCGCGCTCTTGCCTTTCGCCAGTTCCTCGCGCGTGCGTTCGTTCACCAGAATGTTGGCGTCCACGGCCATGCCGAGCGCCAGCAACAGGCCAGCGATGCCAGGCAGCGTTAGAGTAGCGTTCATCAACGCCAAGCCGGCAATAGTGAGTGCGAGGTTGGCGATAAGCGCCGCCGCCGCGTACACGCCGAACCGACCATAGAGCGCGATTACAAAGCTGATCACGAGCGACAAGCCGACCACGATGGAGATAAGGCCCGCGTGGACTGCGTCCGCTCCCAGGCTGGCGCCCACCGATCGCTCCTCAATCACAGCGAGCGGTGCCGGCAGCGCGCCCGCACGGAGCAGCACTGCCAGGTCCTTGGCTCCTTCAGCGTCAAAGCCACCGCTGATTTGACCCCGTCCGCCGATAATAGGCTCTCGGATTACCGGCGCACTGATCACCTTATCGTCGAGCACGATCGCAAATGGCTCCCCGACGTGTCTGGTGCTGGTTCGGGCGAACTGGCGCGCGCCAACACCGTCGAGCGCGAAGTCGACCGCCCACCCGCCCGTCTGCTGGTCAGGGCGTGGTGTAGCGTCAACGAGGTTGGCACCGTCGACTTCGACATGGTTGAGAACAGGGATGGTAGCACCGGCATTGTCCATCATCGGAAGGCGGCGTACGCCGGCACTGGCGGCTTCCGCCCCGTTCGCTACCAGGCGGAACGTCATTTTCGCGGTCGAGCCGAGCAGCGTACGCAGGCGGCCGGGATTGCTGACCCCCGGCAGCTCTACGAGAATGCGGGCCACGCCCTGCTTCGCGACAACCGGTTCGTTGGTGCCCGTCTCGTCGATGCGACGGCGAATGATCGCGATCGCCTGTTCGACGGCCTTCGATAGGAGCGTTGCCTGGCCCGTGTCGGTGTAAGAGACGGCGAGGCCGCCAGGCACATTGGCAAGTTGGAGCGCGGGGCGGCCTGCAGAGTCGGTGCCAAACTCAGCCACGGTGTCGGCCAGCGCTCTGGCACCGGTGTCCGGTGTGGCGAGGTCAATCAAGACGCGGCCGCCTGTCACCTTGGTGCTTGCCACAACGCCGGCTTTCTTGAGCGCCGCGGCGGCCTGTTCGCGGACGCTCTCGAGCCTCTCGTTGATCAGAGCGGCGCGGTCGAGTTCGAGAAGCATGTAGGATCCGCCCTGGAGGTCCAGGCCGAGGTTTACATGAGGTTGCGGGTACCAGGCTGGCAGGCGGCCAGCAGGAGTAAAGCTGGGGATGCTGAGCAAAATGCCAATAAGGCAAATGCACAGGATTACCCCCGCCTTCAGACGGGAGAAATGTAGCATTGTCGATCCTCGTTTGCAGTCGTGAAGAGACAGGCGCGCAAGCACGGGCGCACCTTCAGGCTGCGCATCTCAGGCGCAGCGAGGCTGCTTCAGACTAACGGAGGGCCGGTAGCGGGGTGAGCGCGGACTGAGCGCTTCGCGAAGCCTAGTACGGCGAGCGGAACGGGGGAGAGGCGCGACGGCTCTGGGTTGCCGGGACGCGCCAGCTCGGCCGGCGGTAGCGCGCTCCCCCCGCCCTGGTGCGGGTCGGAACGATCGGCTTCCTCATTGGGGGCAAGCGCACGGTCACTGAGCGTGAAAGGTCTCGCCGCGGCCTCGCGAACGGCGAGACCCTGCCCATGTCCGTGCGCCGAGCTTGGTCCGCCGAGCGCGCCCAAGCTCAGCAACGCCGCGAACAGCGTTTGCAGAACGGCCAGGACGACGGACGGCGAGATCAGATTTGGGCACCCCTGCACGTGCGCTGACGTGAGTCGCGGCGCACACTCGTCCGGAAAAATTGAAGCCTATAGCCGCATTTCAACGAGAACAAGGCGAAGGTCGCAAGCCTCCTGATTGCGGACATGAGCTTAGGGTCCGCAACCGCCCAAGCCGTTCCAACTAGCATGAGCGTAGCACGGCTGCCGAATTAAAGGGCTTACGGCAAGCAATTCTGGCTTTTGCGCTGACGGCGGTTCGCGGGTTCAGCTTTCCCGAAACGTATTCCCAATTGCCCTTTCCAGAAATTTCCGTTCGAAGATAGAAAGGCGGGAAAGTTCGCGCTGAACGAATGGCTGCGTCCCCATTGCTCGGTTTGCTCACCTGAACGTCGGGAAATGGGGCGCTTGCCGACGGACCGCTATTTCATGAGCCTAAGGCCTTAGCTCAGCTCATTCTGTTCGACGGATTGACGAAGTCGAGCATGTCCGGCGTGACCCAGCCGTAGATGTAATTGAGCACGAACAGCGCCCACAGGATTGTCGCCACGATCGTGACGCGCAACGCGAGGCGCTTGATGCTGAATTCGTGCGGCGCGCTTTCGGCCTGACCGGGGACGTAGTCGCCGCCGGCCTCCTGCGTGGTGCGCACCCCGAACGGCAAGACGAGGAACACCGAAAACGCCCAGAACAGGAAATAGATCGCGAGCAGCGAGGTCCAACGCATATCAGATCCTTACGCCTCGATCACCAGAACATCGACGACCGGCTTCTTGCCGGTCCAACGCGTCGCCACGCGGCGGACGCCGAGACGGAGACTTTCGCGCAATGTCGGCAGGTCGCCGCGATGCTTTTTCACCACTTCAGCGGCGGCATCGATCGCCTCGTCGATGAACGCCTCGCGATCCTCTTCGACGGGAATGCCCTGCAGCCCGACTCGTGGCACGCCGATCAAGCGATTCCTGCCGTCGATTGCGACCGCGACCGACATCTGGCCATAGGTCGCGACGCGGCGGCGCTCGTTCATCGTCGCGCCGTCGGCGGGCAGAATGACATCGCCGTCGAGCATCAGCCGGCCGACCGTGGCATGACCCAGCTTTTCGGGCTTGCCGGGCGCGAGGCGAACGATGTCGCCGTCGCTCTGGACCAGCGCCTGCGGGATGCCCTTGGACAGGCCGAACCGCGCCTGCTCCATCATATGGCGCATCTCGCCATGGACGGGCACGAGCAATTGCGGACGGATCCAGCCGTACATCGCCTCGAGCTCCGGGCGTCCCGGATGGCCGGAGACATGGACATGCTCCTGCCGCTCGGTGACCATTTCGACGCCAGCAGCGGCGAGCTGGTTCTGGATGCGGCCGATCGCGAGTTCGTTGCCCGGGATCTGCTTGGACGAGAAGACGACGGTGTCGCCCGCGACGAGCTTGATCGGGTGGTTGCCGTCGGCGATGCGGCCGAGCGCGGCGCGCGGTTCGCCTTGCCCGCCGGTCGCCACCACCAGAACATCGCGGCCGGGCAGCGCCATCGCGGCTTCGGGCGAGATCGGATCGGGGAAACTCTTGAGATAACCGTTAGCGCGCGCCACGGTCAGGATGCGGTCGAGCGAGCGGCCCTGGACGCAAATCTTGCGCCTCGTCGCCTTGGCCACTTCGCCTAAAGTCTGGAGGCGCGCGGCGTTCGACGCAAAGGTTGTGACGACCACCCTGCCCCTCGCCTTCTTGACCGCGTCGATCAGCCCGTCGCGCACGCTTGATTCGGTACCCGACGCCTGCGGGTTGAAGACATTGGTCGAATCGCAGACGAGCGCGAGCACGCCCTCGTCGCCAACCGCAGCAAGCTGTTCGGGAGTAGACGGCCTGCCGAGCACCGCATCGCTGCTGTCGAGCTTCCAGTCGCCGGTGTGGAATATCTTGCCGTATGGCGTCTCGATCAGCAGCGCGCTTGCTTCGGGGATCGAATGCGCGAGCGGGACGAAGCGGAACTTGAACGGCCCGATCTCGACCACCTTGTTCGGATCCACCACGTTGAGCTCGACGCGGTCCTGGACGCCTTCTTCCTCGAGCTTGCCGCGGATCAGCCCGGCGGTGAACTTGCTGGCAAAGAGCGGCGCGCCGAGATCGTCGGCGAGATAGGGCAGAGCACCGATATGATCCTCATGCCCGTGCGTCAGCACGACGCCGACCAGGTTGGCGCGCTGTTCCTCGATGAACTGGAGATCGGGCAGAATGATCTCGACGCCCGGATAAGCGGGGTCGGCGAAGGTCACCCCCATGTCGACCATCAGCCATTTGCCCTGACAACCATAGAGGTTGACGTTCATGCCGATTTCGCCCGATCCGCCGAGCGCGACGAAGAGCAGTTCCTTACCTGGTGTCACTTCAATTCCTAATCGTTATTCATTCTAGTCATCCCAGCGAAAGCCGGGATCTCAAGCCTTGTCGCGCCTTCGCCTAAGATCCCGGCCTTCGCCGGGATGACGGATAAGATCGCAAGGTGACGGCTATCGCTGCGCCCGTTCCCACATCATCGCTAGCCCCTGGATGGTCAGATCAGGCTCGATTACGTCGAACACATTGGTATGCTGCTCGAACAGCAGCGCGAGCCCACCTGTCGCGATCACCTTGGCCGGGCGGCCGATCTCCGCCTTCATCCGCGCGACCAGCCCTTCGATCATCGCGATATAGCCCCAATAGATGCCGATATTCATCTGGCTGACGGTATCGCGTCCGATCACGGTCGGATCGGCCGGCGCCTCGATCGCGATCCGCGGCAGCTTGGCGGCGGCGCTGACCAGCGCATCGAGCGACAGATTGATACCCGGTGCGATGATCCCGCCCTTGTACGCGCCGCGAAAATCGATCCAGTCGATCGTGCTGGCGGTGCCGAAATCGATCACGATCAGATCGCCTTCATGCAGCGCATGCGCCGCGATGGCGTTGACCGCGCGGTCGGCGCCCAGGCTCTGCGGCTCCTGCACGTCGATCGCCATACCCCATTCGACCGGTTTCTGCCCGGCGATCAGTGCATCGGTCTTGAAATATTTCTCCGCCAGCCATTGCAGATTATGCGTCGCGCGCGGCACCACGGTCGAGATGATCACGCCGTCGACCTGGCTGCGGTCATAGCCTTCGATGCTCAGCAACTGGGTCAGCCACACGGCATATTCGTCGGCGGTACGGCGGGGGTCGGTGGCGATGCGCCATCGGCCTTTCACCTCGCGGCCATCGAGCAGCGCGAAAACGACATTGGTGTTGCCGGCGTCAATCGCGAGCAGCATGGAATTCAAGCTCCCATCCGGAGAAATCACAGCAGGAACACGTCCGCCGCGTGAATGACACGCCGCGTGCCGTCCGCCAAGCGAAGGATGAGCGCGCCGTCAGGATCGAGACCGTCGAACAGCCCATCGATCGCCTCGCCGTCGGGCAAACGAACGTTGAGCGGCGTGCCGGTCGGATGCGCGTGGGCAACCCAACGGCGACGGATCATGTCAATCCCCTGCCCGCGCCAGCATTCGACCCAACGCGCGAACGCCTCGGCCAGCGTCTCGATAAAGTCTTCCGGTGCGACGGCGGCATTATGAGCAGCGAGGCTGGTTGCGCGGCGATCGGTATCGGTCGGGTAATGCGCCAGATTGACTCCGATCCCGACCACCACGGCATCGACCGCGCGCTCGAGCAGGATGCCCGACACTTTGGCGCCATGGATCAACAGATCGTTGGGCCATTTGAGCAGCGCCACGCCGGGAGCGTAAGCCGAAACGGTTTCTTCGAGAGCGACTGCCGCGACCAAAGTGAGCGTTGCGGTCGGCGGATCGCTCGGGCGGACGCGGACCAGCGTGCTCGCATAGAGATTGCCTGGCGGTGAGATCCAGGACCGACCCATCCGCCCGCGCCCGCCTGTCTGGCGCTCGGCACGCAGCCACACACCCTCTTCCAAGCCGGACGCCGCCAGCGCGATCATGTCGGCGTTGGTCGAGCCGGTTCCCGCCACGGTGCGGATACGGCCGCTTGTATCGGCGATCAGAACAGCGCCTTCGCCGCCGCCATCGTCGCGACACCGAGCGGCTTGAGCGCGAACCAGCCAACCGGCGAGATGAACAGCGCCAGTAGCGTGATCAGACCATATTCGACCAGCGCGTTGCTGCGCTGGAAGGCCGGCGCCGGGCTGTCGAAATACATCACCTTGATGATCCGCAGGTAATAATAGGCGCCGATCACGGAGGCGACGAAGCCGACAACCGCCAGCGGGTACAGGCCCGCGCTTATAGCGGCATTGAACACCGCCAACTTGGCGAAGAAGCCGAGCATCGGCGGAATACCTGCGAGGGAGAACATGAAGACCAACATGGCGAAGGCTAGGCCGGGATGGGATTCCGACATGCCCGCCAGACTATCGATCGTCTCGACCGGATTGCCTTCCGCATCGCGCATCTGGAGCACGATCAGGAATCCGCCAAGCGTCATAGCGATATAGACTGTCAGGTAGAACAGCACCGCCGCCACGCCGGCCTGCGTTCCCGCCGCCAAGCCAACAAGCAGGAAGCCGACATTGTTGATCGACGAATAAGCCAACAGACGCTTGACGTTCTTCTGGCCGATCGCGGCAACCGCGCCGAAGATGATCGAGGCAAGGCTGGCGAAGATCACGATCTGGCGCCATTCGCCGATCGCCGGCCCCATCGCCTCGATCGCGACGCGTACGCCGAGCGCCACCGCGGCAACCTTGGGCGCCGAGGCGAAGAAGGTCGTCACCGGCGTCGGCGCGCCTTCATAAACGTCCGGCGTCCACATGTGGAACGGCACCGCCGACATCTTGAACGCCAGGCCGGCGAACACGAATACCAGGCCGAAGGTCAGCCCGAAATGATGCTGGCCGGGGACGATAGCGGCGTAGCTCCGGGCGATGTCAGTGAAGAGCGTCGTGCCCGAAAAGCCATAGACCAGGCTGATCCCGTACAGCAGGATGCCCGAGGCGAGCGCGCCCAGCACGAAATACTTCAGGCCGGCTTCGGCCGAACGCTGGTCGCGGCGCATGAAGCTGGCGAGGACATAAGCCGCAAGGCTCTGTAGCTCGAGCCCGACATAGAGTGTCAGCAGATCGCCCGCCGACACCATCATCCCCATGCCCGCCGCCGACAACAGGATCAGCACCGGATATTCGGGATGCAGGCTGTCGCCGTCGCCGCGCGCGAAGAAGCGCGGCGCGATCACGATCGAGACGGCGGCGGCGACGTAGATCAGCACCTTGGCGAACGCGGCAAAGGCATCGGCACGATACAGGCCGTCGAACACGACACCAGCATAGGAAGCCGGCCCGGCAAGCGCGATGCCCGCGCCGAGCAGCACCGCCACCGCGGTCCAGCTGACCGCGCGGGTCGAGCCCTGCCCGCCCCAGGCGGCGACCAGCATCAGCGCCAGCGCGCCGACCGACAGGACCAATTCGGGAAGCGTCGCCTGAAGCGAAGCGATCCAATCCATTACGCGTGGCCCTCCCCGGCCTTGACCTGAGGATTTGTGGGCGGCGTCGGCCGAGCATCGCCGGCCGGCCTGGCGCGATCGATCCGCTGGAGCAGAATCTTCACGTCGCTGCGCATCGGCGCGAGGAAGCTCTCGGGATAGACGCCCATCCACAGCACCGCCGCGGCGATCGGCACCAACAGTGTGAGTTCGCGTGGGCTGAGATCGGTCATCGCCCGGACGTCATCGAACTTGATCTCGCCGAACACGACGCGGCGATAGAGGTACAGCATGTAGGCCGCGCCCAGGATGATGCCGGTGGTGCACAGCAAGGTGATCGTCGTCGACACCTTATAGACGCCGACCAGGCTGAGGAATTCGCCGACGAAGTTGCTGGTGCCTGGCAAGCCGACCGACGCCATGGTGAACACCATGAACAGCACCGCATAGCGCGGCATGTTGTTGGCGAGACCGCCATAGCGCGCGATCTCGCGGGTATGCAGCCGGTCGTAGATCACGCCGACGCACAGGAACAACGCGCCCGACACCAGGCCATGGCCCAGCATCACCATCATTCCGCCCTCGATCCCCTGCTGGTTGAAGGCGAACAGGCCGATCGTCACGATCGCCATGTGCGCGACCGACGAATAAGCGATCAGCTTCTTCATGTCGGATTGCACCAAAGCGACCAGCGAGGTGTAGATCACCGCCACCGCCGACAGACCGAACACCAGCCAGGTCAACGAAGCCGACGCTTCCGGGAACATCGGCACCGAAAAGCGCAGGAAGCCGTACCCGCCGAGCTTCAGCAGCACGCCGGCCAGGATCACCGACCCCGCGGTCGGCGCCTGGACGTGCGCGTCGGGAAGCCAGGTATGGACCGGCCACATCGGCATCTTGACTGCGAACGACGCGAAGAACGCCAGCCACAGCCAGGTCTGCGCATGGACTGGGAAATCATGGTTGAGCAGCAACGGGATGCTGGTCGTGTGCGCCTCGTTCACCATCCACAGCATCGCCACCAGCATCAGCAACGAGCCGAGCAACGTGTAGAGGAAGAATTTGTACGCCGCGTAGATGCGGTTGGCGCCGCCCCAGATACCGATGATCAGGAACATCGGGATCAGGCCACCTTCGAAGAAGATGTAGAACAGGAACAGATCCTGCGCCGCGAAGGTGCCGATCATCAACACTTCGGTCAGCAGCATCGCCGCCATATATTCGGGCACGCGCTTCTGGATCGCTTCCCAGCTGGCGCCGATGCAGATCGGCATCAGGAACACCGATAGCTCGATTAGCAGCAAGGCGAAGCCGTCGATGCCGAGCGACCAGCTGAAGCTGCCGAACAGCGGCACATTCTCGACGAACTGCCATTGCGGGCCGCCGATCTGGAACTGGCTCCACAGCACCGCGCCGAGCACGAGGTCGAGCAACGTCGCGATCAGCGCCAGCCAGCGCGCGCCGTTGGCGCTCAGGAACAGGCACGCCACCGCCGCGACGGCGGGAATGGCGAGCATCAGGGACAGGATGCCGCTCATTGCGCGATCGCCCAGGTAACGGCGGCGGTCAGGCCGATCAGCATGACGAAGGCATAAGTGTAGACATATCCGGTTTGCAGACGCCCAGTGACGCGGCTGCCGAGCGATACCACCCAGGCCGAGCCATTCGGCCCAAAGCGGTCGATCAGACCCTCGTCGCCGGCCTTCCAGAACAGGCGGCCGAACGCGAAGGCGGGACGAACGAACAGCAGGTCGTAGAGCTCGTCGAAATACCATTTGTTGTAGACGAAGTCGTACAACAGCCGGAACGTGCCGGTGAACCGCGCGGGGATGTCGGTCCGCCAGATATAGGCCATCCACGCGCCGAGCAGGCCGAGCAGCATCACGATCGTCGCCGACAGCTTGATCAAGACGGGCACCTGGTGCGCCGCATGATAGAGATGCTCGTTGAACGCGATCGCGCCGCGCCAATATTGCTCGCCCGCCTCCGGACTGATGAACTTGCCCTGGAACAGCACGCCCGCCAGCACCGCGCCGGTCGCCAACAGGATCAGCGGGATCAGCATCGACCACGGGCTCTCATGCGGATGGTAGCCGCCGGTGCCGTCGCCATGCGCATGGTCGTGATGAGCATCGTGCGCATGGGCATGATTCTCATGGCCGTGGCCGTGATCGTCATGCAACGAATGCTGGATATGCTCCGACTGCGCCCAGCGCGGCGTGCCCCAGAAAGTCAGGAACATCAGCCGCCACGAATAGAAGCTGGTCAGCAGCGCGGCGAGGATACCGACCCAGAAGGCGCCGGTACCGCGACCCGAGGCATAAGCGAGCTCGAGGATACCGTCCTTCGAATGGAAGCCGGCAAACCCGATCTGCGGCAGGCCGAGCACGCCCGGAATGCCGACGCCGGTGATCGCCAGCGTGCCGATCAGCATCACCCAGAAGGTGACCGGGATTTTCTTCCGCAGGCCGCCATAGAAGCGCATGTCCTGCTCGTGGTGCATCGCATGGATCACCGAGCCGGCACCGAGGAACAGCAAAGCCTTGAAGAAAGCGTGCGTGAACAGATGGAACATCGCCGCGCCGTACGCGCCGCTGCCCGCCGCGAAGAACATATAGCCGAGCTGTGAGCAGGTCGAATAAGCGATGACGCGCTTGATGTCGTTCTGGCACGTACCGATCGTCGCGGCGAAGATGCAGGTCGCGGCGCCGATGAAGACGACGAAGTCGAGCGCGACTTCGCTGGTCTCGAACATCGGCGACAGGCGGCAGACCATGAACACGCCCGCGGTGACCATCGTCGCGGCGTGGATCAGCGCCGACACCGGGGTCGGGCCTTCCATCGCGTCGGGCAACCAGGTGTGGAGCCCGAGCTGCGCCGACTTGCCCATCGCGCCGACGAACAGACACAGGCAGAGCACCGTCATCGTGTCGAAGCGATAGCCGAGGAAGCCGATCGTCGAACCCGCCATGTGCGGCGCCTGCGCCAGGATCTCGGGAATCGAGACGGTGCCGAACACCAGGAAGGTGCCGAAGATGCCGAGCATGAAGCCGAGGTCGCCGACGCGGTTGACGACGAACGCCTTGATCGCGGCGGCGTTGGCGCTCGGCTTCTTGAACCAGAATCCGATCAGCAGATAGCTGGCAAGACCGACGCCTTCCCAGCCGAAGAACATCTGGACCAAATTGTTAGCGGTCACCAGCATCAGCATCGCGAAGGTGAACAGCGACAGATAGGCGAAGAACCGCGGCTGATCCGGATCCTCGTCCATATACCCCCAGGAATAGAGGTGGACGAGCGCCGAGACGCTGGTGATCACCACCAGCATCACCGCGGTCAGCGCGTCGACGCGCAGTGCCCAGGAGACGTCGAGATCACCCGACTTCATCCAGGTGAACACCTGGGTTACCGGATAGGGATCGCCGCCGGTCAGATAATGGATGAAGATCGGCCAGCTGAGCGCGCACGACGCGAACAACGCGCCGGTCGTCAGCACCTTGGCCGGCACATTGCCGATCGCGCGATTGCCGAGCCCGGCAATGATGGCAGCCAGCAGCGGCAGGAAAACGATGAGCTGGATCATGATGCGACACCCGTCACCCCAGCGAAAGAGCGATGGGTCGGCCCGTCCCCCGGACGGGCCTTGAGCATGCGAGGCATGCTCAACCCTTCGCTGGTCTCAAGCGGCAAGAGCATGCCAGACAACAAGGAGATGCCAGCTTTCGCTGGCATGACGGAATAGATCACCATCACCCCTTCATCCGGTTGGCATCGTCGACCGCAATGGTCCCGCGCCCGCGGAAATAGATCACCAGAATGGCAAGCCCGATCGCTGCCTCGCCGGCGGCGACGGTCAGCACGAACATCGCGAATACCTGGCCGACCAGATCGTGCAGATAGGCCGAAAAGGCGACGAAATTGAGATTCACCGCGAGCAGGATGAGCTCGATCGACATCAGCATGATGATCAGATTCTTGCGGTTGGCGATCAGGCCGAGCACGCCCATCCCGAACAGGATGGCGGCCACGACGAGGTAGTGCGTGAGCCCGATCATGCCGTCACGTCATCCCAGCGAAAGCTGGGATCTCCCTGTTGTTGAGCGTGCGCTTGCCGCACGAGACCCCAGCTTTCGCTGGGGTGACGATGGTGGGTTGTCACAATTCCACCCCCTGGCCGACCGGCGGCTGCATGTTGCGCGTCGCGTCCTGCGGACGGCGCGCGACCTGACGGCTGATCTTCTGACCCTTGACCCCGCCACGCGTGCGATGCGTCAGGACGATCGCGCCGATCATCGCGACGAGCAGCACCAGGCCGGCGCCTTCGAACACGAACAGGTAATGCGAATAGAGCAAATGCCCGATCGCTTCGATATTGGACATCTTGTCGGGCGTCGGAGCGATACGCTGGTCGAGCTGCAGCCCGCCCGCGCTCCACGCGCCGACCGCGATGAAGATCTCGCACGCCAGGATCAAAGCGACAAAGGCACCCAGCGCGGCATAGCGAACGAACCCCGCGCGCATCTCGGCGAAGTCGATGTCGAGCATCATCACGACGAACAGGAACAGCACCGCGACCGCGCCGACATAGACGATGACCAGCAGCATCGCGATGAACTCGGCGCCGCACAACAGCATCAGTCCGGCAGCGTTGAAGAAGGCCAGGATCAGCCACAGCACCGAATGAACCGGGTTGCGCGACGTGATCGTCATGAACCCGGAGATCAGCACCACCGCGGCGAACAGATAAAAGGCGATTGCAGCGATCATTATTCCACCGTCGCCCCAGCAAAAGCTGGGGTCTCGCGCAGGATCGCGGGACAAGAGCCGCTTGAGATCCCAGCTTTCGCTGGGATGACGGAAGAGGGGTGAATCATGGTGCGTCCCACTGTTGCGGCGCGCTTAACGATACGGTGCATCGGCGGCAAGGTTCGCGGCGATCGCGCGCTCCCAGCGGTCGCCATTGTCGAGCAGCTTGGCCTTGTCGTAGATCAGCTCCTCGCGCGTTTCGGTCGCGAATTCGAAATTCGGACCCTCGACGATGGCATCGACCGGGCAGGCTTCCTGGCACAGGCCGCAATAGATGCACTTGGTCATGTCGATGTCGTAGCGCGTCGTCCGCCTGCTGCCGTCGTCGCGCGGCTCGGCCTCGATCGTGATCGCCAGCGCCGGGCAGATCGCCTCGCACAGCTTGCACGCAATGCAGCGCTCCTCGCCATTGGGATAGCGACGCAGCGCATGCTCCCCACGGAACCGCGGCGAGATCGGGTTCTTCTCGAACGGATAATTGATCGTCGCCTTCGCCTTCCACATGTAGCGGAAGGTCAGGATGTGGGCCTTGACGAATTCCCACAAGGTGAACGACTTGATGATCTGCGCGGGGGTCATTGGGAGTTCCCGTTTACTGCGGCTGGAGCAGGTTTGACCTGACAGCTCCCGCTGGACGTTGGCTTAAATGTGTATGTGCCATCAGCGGCCTGAAGGGCCCACCCAATCCTGATTTTGAAGCCGACTATGTGTTGCGAAACCCGGGAAATCAGCGTTCCCTGCGCGGTGTCGGATTTCATTCCGACAATCCATTCGGGCGCTGGGGACGCTTCGCCCGAAAAAACCATGCTCGCCGGGGGCGCAGACCCTCTTTCAAGGCTCTTCGCAAGATTGTCCGGAATTGACATGGTGAGCGCAGCAAGCTTTCCGGCCGGCGCGGCAACGCCGTCCGGCGATGCATCCAACCAACAGGACAGCACCATCGCTGCTGCGGCTAGCTGCATACTCACAGCCCCACCCTCGACCACATCAGATAGCCCGACACCAGGAACACCCAGAACAGCGACAGCGGCAGGAATATCTTCCAGCCCAGCCGCATCAGCTGGTCGTAACGGTACCTGGGCACCGTCGCCTTCACCCAGCTGAACAGGAAGAAGAAGAACAGGATCTTGGCGAACAGCCAGAGGATCCCCGGTATCGCATACATCCAGCCGACGTTGAGCGGCGGCAGGTAACCGCCCCAGAACAGCACGGCATTGAGCGCGCACATCAGGATCACGTTGGCATATTCGCCGAGCCAGTAGAGCGCGAAGCTCATCGACGAATATTCGGTCTGATAGCCCGCGACGAGTTCGGACTCCGCCTCGGTCAGGTCGAACGGCGCGCGCTGGGTTTCGGCGAGCGACGAGATGAAGAACACGACCGCCATCGGGAACAGCAACGGGTTGATGAAATTGCCGTTGACCCAGCCCCAGGCGAACCCCTTCTGCGCCTCGACGATCGCGGTGAGGTTGAAGCTGTTCGCCCACAACACGACCGAGATCAGCACGAAGCCGATCGAGACTTCGTAGCTCACCATCTGGGCCGCGGCACGAAGCGCCGAATAGAACGGATATTTCGAGTTAGACGCCCAGCCGGCGATGATGATGCCGTAGACGCCGAGGCTCGACGCCGCGAGGACGTAGAGCAGACCGACGTTGATGTTGGCGAGCACCACGCCCGCCTGGAACGGCACCACTGCCCAGACGATCAGCGCCACCGTGAAGGTGATGATCGGCGCGAGCAGGAACAGTCCCTTGTTCGCCGCCGAGGGGATGATCGTTTCCTGCAGGAAGACCTTGAGGCCGTCCGCGAACGATTGCAGCAGGCCGAGCGGACCGACCACGTTCGGGCCGCGACGCAGCGCCATCGCCGCCCAGATCTTGCGATCGGCATAGATGATCATCGCCACCGCCAGCATCAGCGGCAGCGCGATCACCAGGATGTCGATGATCGTGGCGACGAACCAGGCCCAGCCATAGTCCATGCCGAGATAAGTGAACCAGGAGGTCATGCCGTCACCTCGCCCAGATGATCAGCGCAACGAAGGCGACCAGCAAGAGGACCGAGATGATCGCGCACCCGCGGCGCAGCCAACGCGGACGTTCCGGCAGTTCCGCCGACGGCGCAGCGTCCGCCAGAACTTCCAGAATGGGGCCGATTATATCGTGCATCCATCACTCCGCCGCCTCCGCAAAAGCCTCGCCGTGGAGCAGTTCGGACGAGCATCGCTGCATCGTCGGGCTGGCGCGGCAGATCGCGTTGGTCAGGTAGAAGTCCTTGATCGGATAGGTCACCTCACCCGCGCCCTTGGCGTCGAGCGATGGCGGGTTCCAGTCGAAGCTGATGAGACCGGTCTGACCCAGCGCGGGGACATCGAGCGCCATCTGCGCGCGCAATTCCTCGAAAGTGTCGAACGGCAGCGTCTGGCCGAGCTTTTCCGACAAAGCGCGCAGGATCGTCCAATCCTCGCGCGCATCACCCGGCGGAAACACCGCGCGCTCGCCGCGCTGCACGCGGCCTTCGAGATTGACGAACGTGCCGGCCTTTTCGGCATAGCTCGCACCCGGCAGGACGACGTCGGCTGCCGCCGCGCCCTTGTCGCCATGATGGCCGATATACACCTTGAAGCTCTTGGAAAGCTTCGAGAAATCGACCTCGTCCGCACCCAACAGGAAGACCAGTTTGGGATTGGCCGCGACCACGTCCGCGATCCCGCCCTTTTGCGCATAGCCGAGCATCAGCCCGCCCATCCGCGCCGCGGAGAAATGCAGGACGTTGAAGCCGTTCCACCCGTCCTTCACGACGCCAAGCGTCTTGGCGAGCGCCAGCGCCGCGCCATGAGCGCCCTTGAGCGCCGCGCCGCCGACGACGATCATCGGCCGCTGGGCGTCCTTGAACGCATCCGCCGCCGCCTTGGGCAGCTTGCCGAGCAGCGACAGGTCGTTGCCGAGCCACTCGACCTTGTAGGTCAGGTCGGTTTCGGGCCCGATCGCGAAGACCTTGGCGCCCTTCTTGATCGCTTTGCGGATACGCGTGTTCACCAACGGCGCTTCCCACCGCAAATTGGTGCCGACCAGCAGGATCGCGTCGGCCGTCTCGGCGCCGGCGATCGTCGTGTTGAAATTGACCGCGGCCAGGCTCGATACGTCGTAATCCATGCCGGTCTGGCGGCCTTCGAGCAGCGAACCGCCCATCGCCTTGACCAGCGCCTTGGCGGCGAACAGCGTCTCGCAATCGACCAGGTCGCCGGCGATCGCCGCGACGCTTTTACCGGCCTTCACCGCCGCGATCGCCGCGAACGCTTCGTCCCAGGTCGCCGCGACCAATTTGCCGTCCTTGCGGACATACGGCTTGTCGAGACGCTGGCGGACCAGGCCATCGACCGCGTGGCGAGTCTTGTCGGTCGCCCATTCCTCGTTGACGTCGTCATTGACCCGCGGCAGCGCGCGCAGCACCTGGCGCCCGCGGCTGTCGAGGCGGATGTTGGTGCCGACCGCGTCCATCACGTCGATCGACAGCGTCTTCTTGAGCTCCCACGGCCGCGCCTCGAACGCGTACGGCTTCGAGGTCAGCGCGCCGACCGGGCACAAGTCCACGACATTGCCCGACAATTCGCTCGTCACCGCCTGTTCGAGGTACGAGGTGATCTGCATGTCCTCGCCGCGATAGATCGCGCCGATTTCCTCGACGCCGGCGACTTCCTCGGCGAACCGGATGCAGCGGGTGCACTGGATACACCGGGTCATGACCGTCTTGACGATCGGACCCATATACTTCTCGGTCACCGCGCGCTTGTTCTCGGTGTAGCGCGAGTTGCCGCGGCCATAAGCGATCGACTGATCCTGCAGGTCGCACTCGCCGCCCTGATCGCAGATCGGGCAATCGAGCGGATGGTTGATCAGCAGAAATTCCATCACGCCTTCGCGCGCGTTCTTCACCATCGGCGTGTTGGTGAAAATCTCCTGGTTGTCCGCCGCCGGCAGCGCGCACGACGCCTGGGGCTTGGGCGGCCCCGGCTTCACTTCGACCAGGCACATCCGGCAATTGCCGGCGATCGACAGCCGCTCGTGATAACAGAAACGCGGGATTTCCTTGCCAGCCGCCTCGCACGCCTGGAGCACCGTGGCGCCGGCGGGGACTTCGACCTCGATCCCGTCTACTTTGAGTTTAGGCATGAGCGCCGTTTACCTCGACAACAGGTGATAGAGCGGCTCGGCGACGACCAGTCGCAGATCCTGCCGCTTGAGCTTGAGCGTCTGCCCGGCGGGCAGGCACGCCGCCAGATTTCCGGACAGCTCATTGACCGCCGCCGTTTCGCCTGCGCTGCCCCGAGCGGTGCGCGCCAACGCGAGCGCGCCCTGCGGATTGGCGCGTACGATGCAGTCGCCCAGCGTCCGTACACCGACATTGACCGGATCATAATCGACCGACGCCTTGCTGCTCGACGGCAGAGCGAGGCCCCAACCTTCCTGCCCTACGGCCGCGACGATATCGGGACCCTTACGATCGAGCGTGCCGGCCAAGGCGGCCTCGGCGATCTCCGCACGCTCCCGCCAGGAAAAAGTGCCGGTTGCCCGCTGGTTATTGCTGCATCCGCCATAGAAGACGAGCACTTTTTCGATCACTTTCGCCTCGGCAGGCGAGCCCGGAACGGTTTTCAGCAGAACGCGGACGTCCGCCTTGTCGTTGTCGACTACGCATTCGGCGATCTCGGGACCTGAAGGTGTGTCGACAATCGGCTGCGGAGCAATGGCGGCTCCGACCATCAGCGTTGCGAGCAGAACGATCATTCCGCAGCCTCCTGCATCGACGCCAGATCGCCCCCGTTGCGCTCGGCGATACGGCGCTCGAGTTCGGGGCGGAAATGACGGATCAGGCCCTGGATCGGCCAGGCCGCGGCATCGCCGAGCGCGCAGATGGTGTGGCCTTCGACCTGCTTGGTGACGTTGAACAACGTGTCGATCTCGCCGACATCGGCATCGCCGGTCCGCAGCCGCTCCATCACGCGCCACATCCAGCCGGTGCCTTCGCGGCACGGCGTGCATTGGCCGCAGCTCTCATGCTTGTAGAAATAGCTGATGCGGCTGATCGCGCGGACGATGTCGGTCGACTTGTCCATGACGATGACCGCCGCGGTGCCGAGGCCCGAACCCACTGCCTTGAGTCCGTCGAAATCCATCGGGCAGTCCATGATCTGCGCCGCCGGCACCAGCGGCACCGACGATCCGCCCGGGATCACCGCAAGCAGATTGTCCCAGCCGCCGCGAATGCCGCCGCAATGTTCCTCGATCAGCTGGCGGAACGGGATCGACATGGCGTCCTCGACCACGCACGGCTTGTTCACATGGCCGCTGATCTGGAACAGCTTGGTGCCGCGGTTATTCTCGGCGCCGAAGCTCGCGAACCATTCGGGGCCGCGGCGCAGGATGGTCGGCGCCACCGCGATCGATTCGACGTTATTGACCGTGGTTGGGCAGCCATAGAGGCCGGCGCCGGCCGGGAATGGCGGCTTGAGGCGCGGCTGGCCCTTCTTGCCCTCCAGGCTTTCGAGCATCGCGGTCTCTTCGCCACAGATATACGCGCCGGCACCGCGATGGACGAAGACGTCGAAATCATAGCCCGACCCGCAGGCATTCTTGCCGATCAGCCCGGCGTCATAGGCCTCGGCGACGGCAGCGAAGAGCGTCTCCGCCTCGCGGATATATTCGCCGCGGATATAGATGTACGCGGCGCGCGCGCGCATCGCGAAGCCGGCGACCAAAGCGCCCTCGATCAGCTTGTGCGGATCGTGGCGGATGATCTCGCGGTCCTTGCACGAGCCGGGCTCGGATTCGTCGGCATTGATCACCAGGAAGTTGGGACGGTCAGGCCGCGGCTCCTTGGGCATGAAGCCCCATTTGGTGCCGGTCGGGAACCCTGCCCCGCCGCGCCCGCGCAGGCCCGACGCCTTCATCCGGTCGATGATCGTATCGGCGCCGATCTCGAGCAGTTTCTTGGTATTGTCCCAATCGCCACGCGCCTGCGCCGCCTTCAGCCCCCAGGGCTGGAAGCCGTAGACGTTGGTGAAGATGCGATCCTTGTCCGCGAGCATCTATCGCTTCCCCATCGCATTCTGGACGAAATAGAAGATCACCAGCACCGCGCCGACGACGAGCGCGAGCCCGATCAGCGCGAACGCGACGCGCAGCACTAGGCCCAGGATCACCAGCGCGCCGATGATGGCGAAGACGGCGATGATCGGATTGACGTTACCGCGCATCACCAGCTCCCCCGGTAATCGTGGTTCTCGCTGACCATTTCCTTGAGCGTGGTCGGCCCGCCTTCGGGGCAGCTGGCACGGCGGCCGATCTGCGACCCGACCTGCGGCTGTTCGCCCTTGGCCAGCGCCTCGAGCACCGCGATCGTGCGGTCGTAATCGAGGTCCTCGTAATTGTCGTCGTTGATCTGAACCATCGGCGCATTGGCGCAGACGCCCAGGCATTCGACTTCGCTCAAGGTGAACAGGCCGTCGGCGGTGGTCTGACCCTTGGTCATCCCCTTCGCCTTGCACGCCTTGAGCACGTCGTCCGATCCCGCCAGCATGCACGGCGTCGTGCCGCAGACCTGGACGTGATAGCGGCCGACCGGCGCCATGTTGAACATCGTGTAGAAGGTCGCGACCTCGTAGACGCGCATATACGGCACGCCGATCTGCTTGGCGACGAACTCGATTACCGGGACCGGCAGCCAGCCCTGCGTCTTGGTGTCGGCACCGACCTGGCGCTGGGCGAGGTCGAGCAGCGGCAGCGACGCCGATTGCTCGCGGCCCGGCGGATAGCGGCCAATGATTTCCTTCGCCTTGGCGGCATTTTCTGCCGTCCACGCGAAATCACCCCAGCGCGCGCGGGTCTCTGCTTCGTCGGGGATTTGGGGTGCTTCAGCCATTAGAACCGGTTCCCGCGCCAATCGAATGCGCTATAAATATTATCAATGCTACCGCGACGCAGATCACCAATGGCAAAACTCGAAACTTTTCGTCCAAATCTTTCCGGCGCATAGCAAAGGCAAGAATAACGCCAACGACGACGATCGCGATCGGAGCGCCGATGGCAAGCGCGGCCTCTGTCGATTTCGCGGTCTGGGCTTCTATCGCGGCCGACTCTGCGGAAGACAGATTCACCGGTCGCACTCCCCGAACACGATGTCGAGCGCGCCGAGGATCGCGGTGGTGTCGGCGAGCATGTGGCCCTTCGACATGAAGTCCATCGCCTGCAAATGGCTGAACGCGGTGGGGCGGATCTTGCAGCGGTACGGCTTGTTCGATCCGTCGGCGACCAGATAGACGCCGAACTCGCCCTTGGGGCTTTCGGTCGCGACATAGACGTCGCCGGCGGGAACGCGATAGCCTTCGGTGAACAGCTTGAAGTGGTGGATCAGCGCTTCCATCGACTGCTTCATCTCGGCGCGCTTGGGCGGCACCACTTTGCGGTCGTCGCTGGCGATCGGGCCGTTCGGCATTTCGTTGAGGCACTGCTTCATGATCCGCGCCGACTGGCGGACTTCTTCGACGCGCACCATGAAACGGTCGTAGCAGTCGCCGCGCGTGCCGACGGGGACATCGAAGTCCATCTTGGCATAGGCATCATAAGGCTGCGACTTGCGCAGATCCCAGGGAATGCCCGAACCGCGGATCATCGGGCCGGAGAAGCCCCAGCGCACCGCGTCCTCGCGGCTGACCACTGCGATATCGACGTTACGCTGCTTGAAGATACGATTGTCGGCGACCAGACTGATCGCATCCTCGAACAGGCGCGGCAGGCGCGTGTCGAGCCAGTCGGCGATATCGGTGAGCAGCTTGAGCGGCACGTCCTGATGGACGCCGCCGACGCGGAAATAATTGGAGTGCATCCGCGCGCCCGAGGCACGCTCGAAGAAATTGAGGCAATCCTCGCGGATCTCGAACAGCCACAGGTTCGGCGTCATCGCGCCTACATCCATCACATGCGACCCGAGGTTGAGCATGTGATTGGAAATGCGGGTCAATTCGGCGAAGAACACGCGCAGATATTGCGCCCTGATCGGCACTTCGAGATCGAGCAACTTTTCCGCCGCGAGCACGAAACTGTGCTCCATGCACAGCGGCGAGCAATAATCGAGCCGGTCGAAATAGGGCAAAGCCTGGGCGTAGGTCTTGTATTCGATCAGCTTCTCGGTGCCGCGATGGAGCAGCCCGATATGCGGATCGACCCGCTCGATGATCTCGCCATCGAGCTCCATCACCAGGCGCAACACACCGTGCGCCGCCGGGTGCTGCGGCCCGAAATTGATCGTGTAATTCTGGATCGTGACGTCGCCGACGGTCGGATCCTCCGCGTCGGTCACGCCCAGCATCTTGTCGAGCGTATCAGCCACAACAAATCTCCGTCATCCCCGCGAAAGCGGGGACCCAGCTCGCGCGCACAAGGCTTGGCGCAACGGCTGGGAGATGGGTTCCCGCTCTCGCGGGAATGACGATGAGAGAAGCGCCGATCATTTCTTGGGCTCCGGTGTCTTCTTGGCGCGGCTCGGCTTGGCCGGCGCGTCGGCGGTCGGCGCATCGGGCTTCACGCGCGGCTTGGCGGCGACCTTGCGGGCGGTCGGTGCCGAGGCGGCCGCGGGTGCTGCGGCGACATCGGCCGCCTTGGTCCGCGGCTTGCGCGCGGGCTTGGGCTTGGCGTCGGGCTCGGCCTTGCCCGCTCCGGTGTCGGCGGGCGTTTCGGTCGCCTTGGGCGTCGCCGGTGCAGGCGCTGGCGCCGGTGGCGATGGCGGAGGTGGCGCAGCGGCGGCCTTCTCGTCACCCGGCAGGATGTACTCGGCGCCTTCCCACGGGCTCATGAAATCGAACGTGCGGAAATCCTGCGCCAGCTTGACCGGCTCATAGACGACGCGCTTGGACTCTTCCGAATAACGCAGCTCGACATAGCCGGTCAGCGGGAAGTCCTTGCGCTGCGGATGGCCGACAAAGCCGTAATCGGTCAGGATGCGGCGCAGGTCCGGATTGCCCTCGAACAGCACGCCGTACATGTCGTACACTTCGCGCTCGAGCCAACCGGCGACCGGCCAGATTCCCGTCACCGACGGGACCGGCTTGACCTCGTCGGTCTGGACATGGACGCGGATGCGGTGGTTGCGGGTCAGCGAAAGCAGGCAATAGACCACCTCGAACCGGTCGGGCCGGTCGGGATAATCGACCCCGGCGATCTCCATCAGCTGCTGATATTCGAGGCCGGGCGTGTCGCGCAGCAGGGTCATCGTCTCGACTAGGCTGTCGCGATCGACGGTGAACGATACTTCGTACGCGGCTTCGAGGCTCGACAGTATACGGCCGCCGAGCGTTTTCTCGGCCGCGTCGATCACGCCATCATTGGGCGCATAAGCGGGAGCGGAAGACTTCACGTCAGCCCCTCACCGCTCGATCGTGCCGGCGCGGCGGATCTTCCGCTGCAGCTGCATGATGCCGTAGAGCAATGCTTCTGCAGTCGGCGGGCAGCCCGGCACATAGATGTCGACCGGCACGATGCGGTCGCAGCCGCGCACAACGCTGTAGCTGTAATGATAATAGCCGCCGCCATTGGCGCAGCTGCCCATCGAGATGACGTATTTGGGCTCCGACATCTGGTCGTAGACCTTGCGCAGCGCCGGGGCCATCTTGTTGCACAAGGTACCGGCGACGATCATCACATCCGACTGGCGCGGGCTCGCGCGCGGCGCGGCGCCGAAGCGCTCGAGGTCGTAGCGCGGCATGTTGACGTGGATCATCTCGACCGCGCAGCACGCCAGGCCGAACGTCATCCACCACAGCGAGCCGGTGCGCGCCCATTGGAACAGCTCTTCGGCGCCGACGACGAGGAAGCCCTTGTCCTGCAGCTCGCCGTTCAGGCCGTCGAAGAAACCCTGGTCAGGCGGAATGACCGCCTGACCGCTGGTGCTCATCGGCAGCTCGACCGGGCCCGAATGTCCGATAATCGAAGGGGTCATTCCCAATCCAACGCTCCCTTCTTCCAGGCATAGACAAGGCCAAGCGCGAGTTCGGCGATGAAGATCATCATGCTGATCCACGCGGTCCAGCCGAGCGAGAACACGCTCACTGCCCAGGGGTAAATGAACGCCGCTTCCAGATCGAACACGATGAACAAGATGGCGATCAGGTAGAACCGGACGTCGAACTGGCTGCGCGGGTCCTCGAACGCGGGGAAGCCGCATTCATACTCGCTGAGCTTTTCCGGATTCGGCTGGTGCGTGCCGGTAAAACGGGACGCGATCATCGGCAGGAACACGAACGCGCTGGACAGCGCGATCGCGACGCCGAGGAACAGCAGGATCGGCAGATATTGTGACAGATCGACCACTATTGTCTCTCGCAGGTGCGAAACGTTGCGGCGTCTCTAGGACGGCACCTAGAGTCGGGCAAGGCCTCGAACCCGTGAGAATGATTCGCAATTAGCGGGAGATTAGGCGGCGGCGGCGACGCTGTCGGCCGCGGCGAGCTCGTAACGGTTTCGTCCGGCCATTTTTGCGCGATACAGTGCGGCGTCGGCGGCGATGGTCAGTTCGTGGATTGAGCGGCCGGGCGCCGGATGGATCGCCGCGACGCCAAGGCTGATCGTGACCTTTTCGGGCAGCGCGAAGCCGGGATCGTCGCTGCACGTCGCGACCATCACGCGGACGCGTTCGGCGATCGAAGCGGCACCGGCGCGATCGACCCCAGGCAGGATCAGCATGAATTCCTCGCCGCCATGGCGCGCGGCGAGGTCGATCGGGCCGCGAAGGCCCGCCTGGAGCATCTCGGCAACCGCCTTCAGGCAGCGATCGCCTTCGCTATGGCCGTGCGCGTCGTTGAAGCACTTGAAGTGATCGACGTCGATCGCGACGACCGCCAGCGGCCCGCCGGACCGCAGCGCCCGCTCCCATTCGTCGGCGAGCCGGCTGTCGCGCTGACGGCGATTGGCCAGACCGGTCAGTGGATCGGTGCGGCTGACGCGTTCGAGCGCGTCGCACGCCTGTTCGAGCGCCTTGCCGCGCGCGCCGAGCGATTCGACCAGCGCCTGGTTGGCGGCTGCTAGGCGATGCGCGTGGAGTACTTGTCCCGCGAGCCGGCGGCTGACGCTGAGCAGCACGACCGTCATCACCGTGGCGGCGCCGGCCAGCGGCCAATGGCCGGGCCGATCGCCGGCGACGAATCCCAGCGCCGCGGCGACCATCACCGGTATCTCGAATGCGGCGTACATCGGCCAATAAGCGACATGCGCGATCGACAGCGTCAGGCCGCTCAGCGCAACGCAAACCGCGAACATGACCTCACTATCGGTGCCGGTCGCGACGATCAGTCCCAGCGCGCCACCCCATAGCAGTCCCGATGCCGCGGAGAACACGGTGAGCGACCTCGCCCAGTGCCGACTGGGGACATTGGCAAAACGACCCGATTTATAGGCCATGGTCGCGACGGTTCGCGCCCCGATGACGATCACGCTGGCGAGCACCCAGATCAGCAGCCAAATCGTATTGCCCTGCTGCCAGAAAAGGCCGGCCATCATCGTCGAGCCGAGCAGGTCCATGCCGATCATCGCCACCGCAATCGAATAGATCGCCTCGATCCGCGTCTTCAGGAATACGTCATCCCTGGACGTCGAAGAGGGCGTCGAAACCATGCGCTCGCATAGTCCCGCTGTCGTTAAGGTCAGGTTATGTAATTTGCCGAGATACTCATAATGGAACCGAAACAATCGGTGCGAGCAGTGACCGGCGCGGCTGCCGCGAACAGCAGGATCGCCGGCCAGCGCATCAGCGCAAGGCGCCGGCGACCAGCTTGTGCAGTTTGGAATGAAGCACGTCATTGCCGGCGAGGAACTCGTTGCGCTCCATCGTGCGGTCGCCACCGCGGAAATCGGTGACGAAGCCGCCGGCTTCCTTGACCAGCAACACACCCGCCGCGACGTCCCAGGGCTGCAGGTCGGATTCCCAGAACCCGTCGAACCGTCCTGCCGCGACCCAGGCGAGATCTAGCGCGGCCGAGCCGAGCCGGCGGATGCCGGCAACTTCGGGCGCCACCGCGCCGAAGATGCGGCTCCACTGCGCGAAATTGCCATGGCCCAGGAATGGGATGCCGGTCGCGATCAGCGCGTCGGGCAGATCGCGTCGCGACGAGACGCGCAACCGGGCATCCTGCAGCCAGGCGCCCTTGCCCTTTTCCGCCCAGAAGCTCTCGTCGGTCAGCGGCTGATAGACCAGAGCGGTCGTGATCTCACGCTTGCCGTTCGCCATCGGCTCCTCGACCGCGATCGAGATCGCGAAATGCGGGATGCCGTGGAGGAAGTTCGAGGTGCCGTCGAGTGGATCGATGATGAAGCGCGGCTTGTTCGGATCGCCGGCGATCTCGCCGCCTTCCTCGGCCAGGATCGACCAGTCAGGCCGCGCCCTGCGCAGTTCCTCGACCAATGTCTCCTCGGCGCGCTTGTCGGCCATCGACACGAAATCGGCCGGCCCCTTGCGGCTGACCTGGAGGTGCTGGACCTCGTTGAAGTCGCGACGCAGGCGCGGCGCCGCCTTGCGCGCGGCGCGCTCGATGACGGTGAAAATGCCGGAATGGGAAGGCAATCTATCGCTCCAAAATCACCCCTCTCCCGCGTGCGGGAGAGGGAGGGGCCCGCCGCCGAAGGCGGTGGGAGGGTGAGGGTCTTCTTTCTTCGACGTCAGGACTGAAGAAGGAAGAAGACCCTCACCCAAACCCTCTCCCGCACGCGGGAGAGGGCTTCAAATCAGTCCGCCCTGCGGACGTAGGTCTGCTCATACACATCGACAACTATCCGGGTTCCCGCGGCAATATGCGGCGGGACCATGATGCGGACGCCATTGTCGAGGATTGCCGGCTTGTAGCTCGACGATGCGGTCTGGCCCTTCACCACCGCATCGGCCTCGACAATCGTCGCCTCGATCGTGTCGGGCAGCTGGACGCTGATCGGATCGTCGTCGTGAAGTTCCATCACCACGTCCATGCCGTCCTGCAGGAACGCGGCGGCGTCGCCCAGCAGGTCGCGCGGCAAGGTGGTTTGCTCGTACGTGTCCTTGTCCATGAACACCAGGCTATCGCCCTCGGCGAACAGGAACTGGAAGTCCTTGGTGTCGAGGCGGACGCGCTCGACGGTCTCGGCCGAGCGGAAGCGGACATTGTTCTTGCGGCCATCGCGCAGGTTCTTCAGCTCGACCTGCATATACGCCCCACCCTTGCCGGGCTGGGTGTGCTGAATCTTGACGGCGCGCCAGATGCCGCCTTCATATTCGATGATATTGCCGGGACGAATGTCCACGCCACTGATCTTCATGCGATGTACCTGCTGGAAAGAGCGAAACCGCGCCTTTAGCCAGCCGGCCCCGATCCGGCAAGCACCGCGCCGAATGTGCGCACCGCCGCCGCCTCGTCATCGCCCCACACCGCGCTCGATACCGCGAGGAAATCGGCGCCCGCCGTCACCAATGGCGCCGCATTTGCCGGCGTGATCCCGCCGATCGCGACGCAGGGCAATTCGAACAGGGCCGACCACCAGCTGAGGATCACCGGTTCGGGCCGATGCTTCACGTCCTTGGTCGGGGTCGGATAGAAGGCACCGAACGCGACATAGTCCGCACCAGCATCCCCCGCTTCCATCGCCAAATGCCGGCTGTCGTGACACGTCACGCCGATCTGAACGTCGGGCCCGAGCACCAACCGCGCCTCGCGCGGATCGCCATCTTCCTGGCCGAGATGGACGCCGTCGGCGCCGAGCCGTTTCGCCAGCGAGACGCTGTCATTGACGATGAACGCAACCTCGCGATCGGCGCAAATACGCTGGAGCGGCTCGGCCAGCCGGGCGGCCTCGTGCTGGTCGACGTCTTTCACGCGAAACTGGAACGCCGCCACCGGCCCGGCATCAAGCGCGCGCGCCAGGCGGTCCGGAAAAGCGCCGCCGACGTCGAGCGGCGAAATCAGATAGAGCTGGCAAGGCGGCCGTCGCACATCACGTTTGAACGAGGTCGCGAAATTCGGATCGAGCGGGCCGAGCGGGTCTTCAGTGTCCATCCGCCGCCCCTAAGCCGTGTCCTTCCGACCGGCAACCACTCCCCTTCTCAGTTTCAATCGACCACCGCGATCAGGAAGCCGTCCCATTTCTTGATGCCGACCGTCTGCACCGCGGTCGCGGTCAGTCGCGGTTCGCGACCGACCTCCTCGAACAGTCTGCGCGTTCCCTGGATGCGCTCGTCGCCGCTCGCCGCATCGAGCACCCCGCCCTCGCGGATCACGTTGTCGACCACGATCGTGGTGCCGGGGCGCGACATGGCGAGCGCGGCGCGGACATAAGCGGGGTTGTTCTGCTTGTCGGCATCGATGAACACGAAATCGAACGGAGCCTCGTTGGCCGCGATCATCGCCTGGAGCGAGTCGAGCGCCGGACCGGTGCGGATATCGACACGGTCGCCGAGCCCAGCTTTGGCAACGTTATTGCGCGCAACGTCCGCATGATGCGGATCGATCTCCAGCGAGATCAGCTTGCCGTCGGCGGGCAGCGCGCGCGCCAGCTCGATGGTCGAATAGCCGCCGAGCGTGCCGATTTCGAGAATGCGCCGCGCGCCCGCCATCCGCGCGAACAGATGGAGCATCCGGCCCTGCGCGGGCGACACATCGATGTCCGGCAATCCGCCGGCAGCATTGGCCGCGAGCGCCGCCGAAAGCGCGGGGTCGTCGCCGAGCAGACGATCCGCGATAAAGGCGTCGACGGCGCTCCAGCCCGGATTTTGCTCTCCGACTCGCTCGACCATGGCAATCCTCCCGACTGAGGCGGCGCTTGCCGCGCAGCGCCCTTTTCTCCCTCGGCCATGCTGCGTCAATGCGACAATAGTGAAGTCGTGACTTGACTAATTATCGGCAGGCGAATATTGAAGCCACGACTTCACTAAAGGAGCGAGTTATGCCGGACGGACATGTCACTCACGCCACCTTCACGATCGAGCGCAGCTACAAGGCGGACCCCGCCAGGGTGTTCGAAGCGCTCAGCAAACCCGCCATCAAGCGCCAATGGTATGCGGCGAACGATCAATCCGAACTCGTCGCCTTCGAGAGCGACTTCCGCCCCGGCGGGTCGCAACATCTCGGCTACAGATTTGGCGACAACAGCCCCTTTCCCGGCGTGTCGCTAACCGACGACAGTATTTTCCAGGCGATCGTCCAGGGCAGCCGGATCGTTACGACCGGCATGATGGCGATCGGCGGGGCGCCGATGTCGGTGTCGCTGACGACGTTCGAGCTCATCCCCAATGGCGAGGGCACCGATCTGGTCTGCACCAATCAGGTAGCCTTCTTCGAAAATGCCGACGGCCCGGTGATGCGCGAGCATGGCTGGCGCGTCCTGCTCGACAAATTGGGCGAGGTGATCGAAGGCTGAGCGGGTGACGCCCGATCTCGACCGATTGTTCCAGGCTCTGGGGGACCCGACCCGCCGCGCGATCGTCGATCGCCTGGCGGAAGGGCCGGCATCGGTCTCTCGGCTCGCCGAGCCATTGAGCGTCACGGTAACCGCGATCGCCCAGCATTTGCAGGTGCTCGAGCAATGCGGCGTGGTGCGCACCGAAAAGGTCGGGCGCGTGCGGACGGCATCTTTGGTGCCGGACGGCCTGACGCCGGTCGAACGCTGGGCGCGCGAGCGGCGGTCGATGCTCGAAAAACGGCTCGATCGTCTCGCCGAGATCCTCGGCGAAGGCGATTAGGCCGCGACTTTGTCGACCGATGCGTCGTAAATCTCGTCGATCGCCTCGGCCAGCGCGCGGTCGAATTCCTCGTCGCTCATCTGGTGACGCAAATCCTCGAGCAGCGCGCGGCTGAAGCTCGCGATAATGCCCCGATTCTTCGCCAGCTCGGCGCAGGCATCGGTCCGGTTATACCCGCCCGACAGCGCGACAACGTGCAGCACCCGCTGATGCTCGACCAACGGCAGGAACAGGCCGGGTTCGGCGGGCAGCGACAGCTTGAGCATTACCTTGTCGTCGCCCGGCATGGCGTCGAGCGCCTTGAGAATCTCCTCGAGCAGGATCGCATCGGCCTCCGCACGCTCCGGGCTCTTGATGTTCACCTCGGGCTCGATGATCGGCATCAGGCCGTGGCTCAGCACTTGCCGCGCGATCTCGAACTGCTGTGCGACGATCGCGGCAATGCCTTCGCGGTTGGCGAGATTGACGACCGACCGCTCCTTGGTCCCGAACATGCCGAGCCCGCGCGCACGCTCGAGCAAAGCGTCAAGCCCCGGCATCGGCTTCATCAGCTGGACGCCATTGACCTCCGCCTCCAGGCCCTTGTCGATCTTGATGAACGGCACGACGCCAATATCGTGGAGCGCCTGGGGCACCGGCTTGCCATTGGCCTGGCCATCCATGGTGCGCTCGAACAGGATCGCGGCGATCACCTTTCCGCTGGCAAAGGCCGGCGCGGTGATGATCCGCACGCGCATCTGGTGGATCAGATCGAACATCTCTTCATCGCTCGACCACGCGCCTTCCTCGATGCCATAGCCTTTGAGCGCCTTGGGGGTCGACCCGCCGCTCTGGTCGAGCGCGGCGATGAAGCCGTGTCCGGTGGCAATCTTGGCGGTCATTTCAGCGGTCTGCATGGTCGTTTCCCGTCTGTGCATACGTATGTGTGGCGGCTGTTAGACAGCGTCCGGCGGCTCCGCAATGGGCCGATGATCGCTGTAACCGGTTAGATGCCTTCCACCCGTCCAAAGCCGTCCTGATGCGCCCAAACAATGTCTCCTTTTTGGAGCTTTCGCCCAATTGACCTGCTGCGGCGGCGCGCTCACGTTGGTATCGGGTCGACAAGGGGGTAGTTATGGGGCGGATCGCAAGCACAGCGAGGATGATCGTCACGGCGGCGGCGCTCGCCACTGCGACAATCGGCATGCCGGTTGCCGCGGGCGAAAAAATGAAGGTCGGCGAGCCCGCGCCCGATTTCACGCTTACCTTGATCGACGGGACCAAGGTCACGCGCGACGAGCTCCGCGGGAAGGTCGTCGTGCTCAATTTCTGGGCGACGTGGT
The DNA here is from genome assembly GCF_056401895.1 of Sphingomonas sp. P4_D12. Taxonomy (NCBI): domain Bacteria; kingdom Pseudomonadati; phylum Pseudomonadota; class Alphaproteobacteria; order Sphingomonadales; family Sphingomonadaceae; genus Sphingomonas; species Sphingomonas sp. P4_D12. Next base: position 279,141 of record NZ_JBFUIL010000003.1, read on the forward strand.
GCGTGCCGTGCCGCACCGAATTGCCGACACTTGATGCTTATTACAACCAGCGCAAGGAGGCGGGGCTCCGCGTATTCGCGGTGACGACCGAGGATTCGCTACCCGCCTATCAGCTCAAGCAGTTGTTCTCGGTTATGCACATCCAGCCGGTCCGCAAGGTCAAGGGACCGTATGACGTGATAGGCAACGGCGTCCCGACCAATATCGTGATCGGGCGCGACGGCCGCGTGCGCTACGCCAAGGCCGGCGCTTTCGATCTCGATATGCTGAACCAACTCCTCGTGCCGCTGCTGCGCGAGCCTGCGCCCACGACCTAACATGCGCCTGTTCCGGCAGATATCCACGCTGTTCACGGCCGCCGCGCTGGCGACGCCTGCGATCGCCGGAGCACCCGGCTTGCCCGGCGCGATGACGCTGACCGGTGGGCAGCGCTTGACGCTCGGCGACCTGCGTGGGCGCGTCGTTGTGATCAATTATTGGGCGAGCTGGTGCGTGCCCTGCCGGACTGAGATCCCTCTCCTCGCCCGCTATTATCGCCAGCATCTGTCGCAGGGCCTGGTCGTGATAGGCATTTCGGTCGATCCAGGCGCCAACGGCAAGGGTCAGGCGACGGCGACTTCGATCCCCTACCCCCAGGCGACCTGGGTCGCGGGCGCCGACATCGCGGTTTCGGCGGTGCCGATGAGCTATGTGATCGATCGCCACGGCCGCGTCCGCTATGAGAAAGCCGCCGCCTTCACCGCGCGGAGCCTGGACGCCGTCGTCAACCCGCTACTTGTCGAGCGTTAGGAGCTTAACGCCTTAACACCCGGAAGTTCCTTGCCTTCCATCCATTCGAGGAAGGCCCCGCCCGCGGTCGACACAAAGGTCATGTCGCCGGCGACACCCGCCTGGTTGAGCGCGGCGACGGTATCGCCGCCGCCGGCTACCGACACCAGCGAGCCTTCACGCGTCAGCGCCGCTACCGTCTTCGCCAGCGTCATCGTCGCCACGTCGAATGGAGGTGTTTCGAACGCGCCGAGCGGGCCGTTCCACACCAGCGTGCGGCAATTCTTGAGTACATCGCCCAGCGCCTCGGTCGCCGCCGGACCGATGTCGAGAATCATCTCGTCGCTCGCGACTTCATGGACGTTGACCGTGCGCGTTTCAGGGTTCGGCCTGAACTCCTTCGCGACCACCACGTCATAGGGCAGATGGATCGTGCAACCGGCGGTCTCAGCCGCGTCGAAAATCTCTTCCGCCGTGCCAGTCAGATCATGCTCGGCCAGGCTCTTGCCGACATCGACGCCGCGCGCGGCGAGAAACGTATTGGCCATGCCGCCGCCGATGATCAGATGATCGACTTTGGTGACCAGATGCTTGAGCACGTCGAGCTTGCTCGAAACCTTGGCCCCGCCGACCACGGCTGCGACCGGATGCTCGGGATCGCCCAGTGCCTTGTCGAGCGCGTCGAGCTCGGCTTCCATCTGTCGGCCCGCGAATGACGGCAACCGGTGCGCCAGCCCTTCGGTCGAGGCGTGCGCGCGGTGTGCGGCGGAGAAGGCGTCGTTGACGTAATAATCGCCGAGCGCGGCCAGCCGCTCGATCGTCTCGGGCGCGTTCTTTTCCTCGCCTGGATCGAAGCGCGTATTCTCGAGGATCGCAACATCGCCGTCTTTGAGCGTCGCGATCGCCTCGGCCGCGCCCTCGTCGTCGATGAAGCGCACCGGCCGGCCGAGCACTTGCTCGAACGGGCGGGTGACGAGCGCCAGACTCATCCCGGGATTACGCTGGCCCTTGGGCCGCCCGAAATGCGCGAGGATCAGGACCTTGGCGCCCCTGTCGGCAAGTTCGGCAACGGTCGGTACCGCGGCGCGCAGCCGGGTATCGTCTGTGACCTGGCCATCGGCCATCGGCACGTTGAGATCCTCACGGACCAGCACGCGCTTGCCCGCGATGTCGCCCATGTCGTCAAGCGTCTTGAAATTGCGCGCCATGTCCGAGTTCCTGTCGAAACTCCCCTCCCGCTTGCGGGAGGGGTTGGGGGAGGGTCTGTCAACGTCTGCCGTGGGAAGGAACACGCCCTCCCCTAGCCCCTCCCGCAAGCGGGAGGGGGATAAGTCAGATCAACCCCGCCATCACCTTGGCGGTGTCGACCATGCGGTTCGAGAAGCCCCATTCATTGTCGTACCAGCTGAGGACGCGAACCAGCTTGCCTTCGAGCACCGTGGTTTCGAGGCTGTCGACGGTCGACGAAGCGGGCGAGCCCATCAGGTCGATCGATACGAGCGGCTCGTCGGTGTAATCGAGCACGCCCTTGAGCTTGCCTTCCGACGCGGCCTTGAGCGCGGCGTTGATCTCTTCCTTGGTCACGTCGCGCTTGGGCGTGAAGGTCAGGTCGATCAGCGACACGTCGGGAACGGGTACGCGGATCGCCGAGCCGTCGAGCTTGCCCTTCAATTCGGGCAGCACCTCAGCGACCGCGCGGGCGGCGCCCGTGGTGGTCGGGATCATCGACATCGCCGCCGCCCGGGCGCGGCGCAGATCGGAATGGATCTGGTCGAGGATCTTCTGGTCGTTGGTATACGCATGGACCGTGGTCATCAGGCCGCGCTCGATGCCGAATTCGTCGTTGAGCACCTTTGCGACCGGCGCGAGGCAATTGGTCGTGCACGACGCGTTCGACACGATATTGTGGTCGGCGGTCAGCTTGTCGTGATTGACGCCATAGACGACGGTCAGGTCGACATTCTTGCCGGGAGCCGAGATCAGCACCTTCTTGGCGCCGGCATCGATATGCTTCTGGCAAGCGTCACGATCGGTGAAGAAGCCGGTGCATTCGAGCACCAGGTCGACGCCCAATTCCTTGTGCGGCAGGTTCGCCGGATCGCGTTCGGCGGTGACGCGGATATGCTTGCCGTCGATCACCATGTCCTGCCCTTCGGCATGGACCTCGCCCGGCCACTTTCCGTGCACCGAGTCGCGCTTGAACAGCCAGGCATTGGCCTTGGCATCACCGAGATCGTTGATCGCCACCAGGTCGAGCCCGGTATCGCCTTGCGCGAGCATCGCACGCGCTACCAGACGTCCAATCCGTCCGAACCCGTTGATCGCAACCTTCACCGCCATGTCGTTTCGCTCCTTGAGCTGCTGATGCCGGCACGCGCGAATGGGGCCGGTCGGTCGCGGCTGCCTTTGGGGATGCCGGGGCGGCGCGTCAACCGTCAGGGCCGCGTATTTGCTCCCGGATCGGCCGCAATGGCGCCGATCACAACGTCATCGACTAGCTCGTCGCGGTGCGACGCATTGGCTTGAGGCGATCGCTGGCGGCGAGCCCGAGCCCTTTGCGCGGCGAAACGATCTTGTCGCGCCCCCCCGCCGTGCTATCTCCCCCCGATGGCAGACGCTTCCCCGACCGATCGGATCGACGCCGCGCTCGCCCGCATCGAACGCGCCGTCGCGGCGCGCGACAGGAGCGCGCAGGACCTGAAGACACGACACGAATCGCTGCGCGCCCGCGTCGGCGAAGCGATCGCCGCGCTCGATGCGCTGGGCGCGCGAAATGGCTGAGGTCACGCTGACGATCGGCGACCGCCGCCACAACGTCGCTTGCCGCGATGGCGAGGAAGCCCAGCTTCGTCGATTGGGAGAAATGCTTGACCAGCGCTGGGCGATGGCCAACCGCGCCTCGGGCGGTCTCAACGCCGAACGCACCATGCTGCTGATCGCGCTGATGCTCGCCGACAGCCTCGATCAGGCGGAAAACCGCCCCTCGGTCGATGGCGGCCCGAGTCCCGCTTTTCTCAACCGCCTCGCCGATCGTCTGGAAGCGCTTGCCGAGACCCTTGAGAAACCGGCACCGAGCGCCTAGATTCATGCGTGGCGGGTACTGCCCGATACGAGCCTTTATTATCCCTGAGGCTATTCATCATCCATGGGGGCTGTCCCTGTCCGGATCCTGGTCCGACGCATATGGCCCCCACCTGACGTACCGTGCGTCAGAGGATAACCCGGCAAACGGTCTACGGTGGTCCCGCCACTCCATCGGATCATGACAATCAGCAACAAACAGGCATTGCGGGCCCGACTCCGTGCCGCGCGCGACGCCTTTGTCGCGGGCAAGCCCTCGCCGATCGCGGTGCCCGACGCCTTCCGCGCCCGGCTTGACCGCGGGCTGACCGTTACCTCCTATGTCCCGATCGGCAGCGAAGCCGATCCCTCGCCTCTCGCGCGCGCCGCGGTCGAAGCGGGATGCGTGCTTGCCTTGCCCCATGTCACGGTGCGCAGCGAACCGATGCGCTTCCTGGCCTGGGAAACCGAGGCGGCGCTGGAGACCGGCCCGTTCGGCCTCAGCCAGCCCTCGACGCTCGCCGCCGAATTGCGTCCCGACATCATCCTGACTCCGATGCTCGCATTCGACGCGAAGCTCGATCGACTGGGTCAGGGAGCAGGCTATTATGACGGAGCGTTCGCGCGCTTTCCCGACGCCTGGCGCATCGGCGTCGCGTGGAGCGTCCAATTGGTAGAGGATTTGCCGGTCGATCCGTGGGATATGGCGCTCCACGCCGTCGTCACCGAACAGGGATGGATTACACGATGAACCCGCCGCCGTCACCGCGCTGGCAAAAGCCGGTGGGCATGCTCGCCATCCTGGCGCTGATCGCGATCTGGTGCATCGCGGTGGTGAGCCTATCGCCCTGGGTCGGACGCTGGCCGGCGGTCGCGCAATTGCTGTTTTACGTGGTCACCGGAATCGTGTGGCTATGGCTGCTGCCGATGCGCCGCATGCTGCGTTGGATGGAAACCGGAGTGTGGAAGTAGCGCCGTATTCGCGCTATGTTTCCCGTCATGAACGTGGAACGCGATCTCTTTGAGATGAGCCCCGAAGCCGAAGCGGCCGCTGACGCAAAGGCGTTGGCCGATATCGCGGCGGGCAAGGGCGTTCCGCACGAGAAGGTCGTTGCCTGGCTCAAGACCTGGGGTACACCCCAGGAGGGACCGCCGCCCGCCGAATGGTTCGAATAATCTGGCTCGAGGATGCGGTCGTCTCGCTAGAGGCGATCCGCGGATATCTTCGTCAGTTCAATCCGGAGGCTGCTGATCGCTTCGTTCAGCGACTGATAGATGCCGGCAACAGTCTTGCCGACTTCCCAAATCGCGGACGTCTCACCGACGACGGCTTCCGCGAACTCGTTTCTACCCCACCCTACGTGCTGCGCTATTGGGTAGCAGACGATGTCGTCTACATAGTGCGCATCAAACATGGACGGCAGCAGCGCTGAGCCATTTCGGTTCACCGAAAATGGCGCGAGTGACGGGGCTCGAACCCGCGACCTCCGGCGTGACAGGCCGGCGCTCTAACCAACTGAGCTACACCCGCTTGGAAGCGTGAGGCGCGGCCACTAAGCGAGCGGCCCCCCAGTGTCAACAGCGGTCAAATCAGTTTTGTCGCACGCCCCAGCGGCCGCGCTTGCGCTCGCTGACCAAGGTACCGTGCTCGAACAGGAAACCGGCGATGTCGGGCTTGCCCGCTGCCCCGATCACGGTCTGCATGATGATCAAGAGCGGCACCGCGAGCAACGCGCCCGGTGTTCCCCATACCCAGCTCCAGAAGCTCAGCGAGATCAGGATCAGCACTGGGCTGATCGTCAGGCGATGGCCGACGATGAACGGCGTCACCGCATTAGCCTCGAGCAAGTGACAGCCGATCATGATGCCCGCCGGCATCAGCGCCACCCAGATGTCGGGAAAGGTCATCAACCCGCCGACCGCGAGCAGCAACGCTGCGACGATCGGCCCGAAATAGGGAATGTAGTTGAGCAAGGTGACGATGCCACCCCACATCAGCGGATAGGGCATGCCGATCAGCCACAAGGCGCCCGACACGATCAGCCCGAGCACGATGTTGATCGCGGTGATCGTGCCGAGATAGGCGGAGACGTCGTCGACCACGTCCTGGATAACGCGCGCGGTCGCCATCGCTCCGCCGAAGCTCGCGCGGCTGGTGATCGTCCGGCGCCGTGTCCGCGTCCAGCCGGCGAGAAAGAAGAACACCACCAGCACGCCGAAGAATATCTGTACCAACGCGGTCGGCGCCGACGTGGCGATGAGGTCGAGCAGCGAACTCGGCGGCGACACCGAGGTCGTGGCGCGGACCTTGGGAATGGTGGCGATATGCGCCGCCGCCTTGTTGATGTATTTTTCTAGGCTCGCATAGAGATCGAGCACCGGCGCCAGATTGGCCTGGATCCGGTCGATCCGCTCGGGTAGCCGGCGGAAGAACTCGATCGCCGGGACGACGATCGCGGCCAGCGCCACGTTCGCCGCGGCCAGGAACGTCAGCACGCAGATCAGCGCCGCGAGCCAGGACGGCAGCCGCCGCCGCTCGAGCCATTCGAGCACCGGGATGAGCGCGATCGAGATGACTAAAGCGATCGTGATCGGCAGGAAGAATTCGGCGCCGGCCTTGAGCGCGAACGGCAGGCCGATCACCAGTCCGACACCGGCGATCAGCGTCAGCGCAGCGAGCAGGCGATCGCGCCTGGGGTCGATTACCGGCGGCGGACTATCGTCGGTCGACCCCGGCGTCTCGCGCGCGCTCGGCGCAACGGCAGCGGCGCCCCCAACCGTCGCCGACAAACTCGCCCCCGTGCCGCTCTCGCCATTACTCATAGCGCTTCCGTAGCGCCATTGGCGGGCAAAGTAATCCCGGCTAGCGTCAAGAGATGAGCGAGAAGCTGCTGATCATCGACGAAGGCACCACTTCCACCCGTGCTATGCTGTTCGCGCCCGATGGCACATGCCTGGGCAGCGAATCGGCCGACCTGACGCAGCATTACCCCTCCCCCGGGCTGGTCGAGCACGATGCGGCCGAGATCTGGGATCGGACCTTCGCCTGCGCACGAAAAATGGTCGAACTGGCGGGCGGAGCCGAGGCGGTGGCGGCGATCGGCATCACCAACCAGCGCGAGACGGTGGTGTTCTGGGACAAACAGACCGGCGAGCCGCTGGCGCCCGCCATCGTCTGGCAGGACCGGCGCACGGCGTCGTGGTGCCGCGAGCTCAAGGAGGCCGGGCACGAGCCGACCGTCCAGGCCCGCACCGGGTTGCTGCTCGACCCCTATTTCTCGGGATCCAAGATCGGCTGGGCGATGGCCAATTGGCCGCAACTCAAGGCCGCGGGCGACCGGCTCGCGGTCGGCACGATCGATTCGTGGCTGGTGTGGAAGCTCACCACCACCGAGAGCCGCGGCGGGCTGCATATTACCGACGCGACCAATGCCAGCCGCACCGCGCTGATGGCGATCGGCAGCGGGCATTGGGATGACGGGCTGATCGAGCTGTTCGACGCGCCGCGCCACGCGCTTCCCGAAATCGTCGATTGCGCGGGCAATTATGGCACCACGAGCCTGTTCGGTGCGCCGATTCCGATCTGCGGCATGGCTGGCGATCAGCAGGCGGCAACGATCGGCCAGGCCTGCCTGACGCCGGGCGACACCAAGGCGACGTTCGGCACCGGCGCCTTCGTGCTGACGCAATATGGCGCGCACCAGCCGACGTCGAAGAACCGGTTGCTGGCGACGGTGGCCTGGCAACTCGGCGGCCGGCGCGCTTATGCGCTGGAAGGATCGGTGTTCGTCGCCGGCAGCCTGGTCCAATGGCTGCGCGATTCTCTCAAGCTGATCGCCGCCGCCGACGAAACCGAGGCGTTGGCGCGGTCGGTCGCGGACAATGCCGGGGTCTATCTGGTCCCCGCCCTGTCCGGCCTGGGCGCACCATGGTGGGAAGCAGAGGCGCGCGGCAGCATGTCGGGGCTCAGCTTCACCGCCACGCGCGCGCACATCGTCCGCGCCGCACTGGAGGCGATGGCGCACCAGGCCAACGACCTGAAGACCGCCTTCGCCGCCGATGGCGCCGACTGGACGACGCTCAGGATCGACGGCGGCATGGTCGCCAATGACTGGATCGCGCAGGATCTCGCCGACATGCTCGAGGTCGAGGTGGAGCGGCCGGTCTTCGCCGAAACCACCGCGCTCGGCGCGGCGATGCTGGCGGGCGTCGGCATCGGCTTGTTCAAGGACCTGAAGGCGGCGTCAGCCATGCGCGGCAAGCTGGACGCTTTTCATTCCGCCCTTGCCGCCGACGCCCGGCAGACCCGGCTCGATGGCTGGGCATCGGCGGTCAAATCGGTGATCGCCGCCGCGCACTGACGCCATGCCCGGTCGCGCCTATGGCGTGCGGGTATGGTTGTCGAAATAGAGGTAATCGGACTGGAATTCGCCGGTCGAGGCGAGGCGATCGAAATCCAGCATCGTGACGATGCGATCCGATACCTCGACCATGCCCGCCTCACGCAGCACGCGTAGAGTGCGATTGACGTGGACCGAGGTCAGTCCGCATGCCTCGCCGAGGTCCTGCTGGGTCAATGGCCAGGCGAAAGCGTTATCCTCGACCAGCCCGACCGCATCGAGCCGCGTATAGGTTTCGCACAACATGTGCGCGACGCGGCCCACAGCGTCGAGCCGGCCCAGCCGGAAAATCCATTCGCGATGCATGGCGGCATCGAGCAGGGTCGAGAACCACAACACGCGCCCCAGATGTGGCAAGCGCTCGATGATCTGCGTCAGCTTGTCGTGCGGCGCATAGGCGACGGTGCACTCGCTCAACGTCGCGATATCGTGATCGAGCCGTTGCAGCGGATAACCATGCAGATCGACGAAATCGCCCGGCGTCTGGATGCTGACGAGCTGCCGGTGGCCGTCCGATCCGTCCATATAGCGGCACATGAACCCCGAGATGAGAAAGGTCGATCGCGTGACGACATCGCCGCGACTCGTCACCACTTTGCGCCGCGGCAGCGTCACCGGCGCGGTCAGAACGCTCTCGATCGCCTCCTTTTCGTCATCACTCAACTCGCGGCGACGGCGGCCGCGCAGGAAATTGTCTGTCAGCATGATCGTTTTCGAACCTCTTCGCTTGCGTAACGATCGTGCGCGCGCCTTGGTTTCGTCATGAGAAAAAGCGATAGCTGCACTATGAAGACGATTGGCCTGATCGGCGGCATGAGCTGGGAAAGCTCGGCACAATATTATGCGATCATCAATCGCACCGTTCGCGACCGGCTCGGGGGTTCGCATTCGGCCAAGATCCTGATGCACTCGCTCGATTTCGGCGAAATCGAACGACTTCAGCACGATGGCGATTGGTCCTCGCTAACCGTCCAAATGGTGAATGTCGCAAAACGCATTCAGGCCGGTGGCGCCGATTTCGTCCTGATCTGCAGCAACACGATGCATCTGATGGCCGACGCCATGGCAGCCGAAATCGATATTCCCTTGCTCCATGTCGTCGATCAGACATCGGCGGCCATCGTCAAAGCGGGGCTGAAGCGCGTCGGGCTGCTCGGCACCGCCTTCACGATGGAAAGGCCGTTCTATCGCGACCGGCTCGCCGCGGCGGGGCTCGAGGTGCTTATCCCCAGCGACGCGGATCGGCGCGATGTCCATCGCGTGATCTATGAGGAATTGGTCGCGGGTAAGTTCGAGCCAGTTTCGCGCCAGATCTATCGCGAGGTGATCGCGCGGCTCGTCGAACGCGGCGCCCAGGCGATCGTGCTGGGCTGCACCGAAATCATGCTGCTGGTGGACCAGTCGGACAGCGCGGTGCCGTTGTTCGATACGACCAGCCTTCATGCGCTCGCGGCGGTCGACCTGGCGCTCGGCTGATAACCGGGGGCAGTCGCCTGCCCCCGGCCCCGCCGAATGGCCGTCTATTTGCGGGCTGCGACTGCTTCCGTCCGCTGGTCGGGCGCCAGCGCGCGGTCGCTGATCGACCATAAAGCATCGACGCCGATCTTGCCCTTCAGCACGGCATTGTTGAGCGCGAAGATGTCGAGCGCGCTCGGACCGCCGGGCGCTTCATATTCGGTGCTGGACGCCGGCCACGCCGCGCGGTGATGGCAATTCATACAATTGGTCTTGATCGGATGATCGGCGGCGAGCTCGATATAGGGATTGAACGCCACCGGCCATTGGTTGCTGCCCGAACTCGCGGGAATGCCATAGGTCGCCGCCATCAGATAATTGCGCCACGGCCCCGGCGCGTCGACCGACGACAGGTTCGGCCGGTCGGCAGCATAGGGATTGATGCCGGGCAAATCGTTCCACCACACCGATTGGAACGTCCAGGCCGGCTGTTCCTTGGTCATGATGTGCATTGCCACCAGGATCAGATAGTCGCCCTGCTGGAACATCCGGCCATAAGCATAATAAGCCGAGGCATCGAGGATCGCGCGATCGCATTGCGCCATTGTCGAGAGATCGGGTTTGTAATTGTAGAAGCGGTCGACCCCGACCACGCGCGGCTTGGCATAGGTGTTGGGCCCGAGCGGCTTGCCGTTCATCGTCACGCCGTGGAGGAAACTGACCGAGGACGGGATGACTTGCGCCGCCGGCGTCGTGGTCACCGCCACCGCTTTCGGCCATTTCTTCTGGATTTCGAAGCCGGCATAGACACCGTCGTCCGACGCCGGATCGTCCCAGATCGGCAGCGCGGTGAACTGGCCCGCCGCCACCGGCCACATCATCGGCTTGAGCACGATCGAGCCATCGGGCATCGCCGCCATCTGCTTGGTCTGGTTGGCCGGCGGGATCAGCCCGTTGAGCGTCGACTGCAGATAAAGCTTGTTGTTGCGGATCCAGTCGAAAGCGGGCTGGTTGTAGATGACCCCCGCCACCATCACGTCGCCGTTATTCTGCAAGGTCGGGCCGTTCGCCAGAGCGTAGTCGGCGGGCGTCGTTCCCTGCAGACACGGCGTGCCCGTGTAGCGATCGACCACCGGCTGCGGCACGGCATAGGTCGGCGAGACAGGGAAGTTGATCGGGTCGGTCCCAGTACTCGCTCCGTTGTTGAGCTTGAACTTGCGCATCGGGACGGTAGCGACCGCCGGCTGGGTCTTGGCGAGCTTGGCGGTGACCGCGGGGTCGGGCGCGAATGCCTGGGTTTCGGTGCACCAGCTTTGCCAGATCGGCTTGCCGCCGGCCATCGTGTTGAGCGCTGCCCAGACGTTCCAGCCGTGCTGGCGTGTGCGGGCGACGTCGCCGCTCGTCACCCAGCCTTCGACCGTGGCGGCCTTTTGCGGATAGTCGAACCCCGACGGGATATTCCGCGGCGTCGGGCAAGTGGCGTTGGCCATATTCGTCGCGGGCTTGGTAGACGACGTCTTCATCGTGCACGCAGCGGCGAAGACCAGCATCGCGCCGATCAAGGCGGCCGATTGGAATGGGCGGCGAACAGCGAAGCGCATCATGGCATCCCCCCGTATTTATGGGAGAATGTTACGCCTTCGGTCGCCGGCAAGCCAGCAAGGAAGCCACCATTCCGGACGGATTCCGTTGGAGCGCCCCCCCCGCGCACGCTTGTGGTGAGCACCGTCGCACGCGGCGTCGAACGGGCCGGCTTGAGGCCTCGGATTGACTTCCAACTCGCGCCCAGCCCTATTGTCAGCCGTTCGGGACAGCGTCGTCGGGCGCCTATAGCCTGCGTGCATCGAACCCCAACGGACCGCGATTGACTCGCGGCACCCGACATCGCTTGATGTAGCGGACGAGCTGGGGAGCACGATGACCACTAATACGGCGCCGCCGCGGGTCACCGCTTCCCAAGTCGTGGGAGTCACGCTCGGCAACGCACTAGAATTCTACGATTTCCTGATCTTCACCTTCTTCGCGGTCGAGATAGGCCACACCTTCTTCCCGGCCACCGACCCGCAGTCGAGCTTGCTCGCGGCGTTGGCTACGTTCGGCGCGGGGTTCCTGACGCGACCGCTTGGCGGGCTGGTGATCGGCGTGCTTGGTGATCGGCTCGGGCGCCGGCCGATGATGCTGTTGTCGTTCGCGCTGATCGGTGTCGCCAGCCTGGGCGTGGCGCTGACGCCCTCCTACGCCGCCATCGGCATCGCCGCGCCGCTGCTGGTGCTGTTCTGGCGCCTGGTCCAGGGATTCGCGCTGGGCGGAGAGGTCGGCCCAAGCACTGCGTTCCTGGCGGAAGCGGCACCGCCGCATCGCCGCGGCCTGTACGTCTCGATGCAGATGTTCGGGCAGAATGTCGCCGTGCTGGTCGCCGGGCTGATCGGGCTGGCACTGGCACAAGTGATGGACGATGCGACGCTCGCCAGCTGGGGTTGGCGGATCGCGCTGGCGCTTGGCGTCGGCGTTGTTCCGATCGGGCTTGTCCTGCGACGGACATTGCCGGAGACCTTGCCCAGCGACGCCCCCGCAATCCCCGCGCCTCCGCTCCGCGACTATCGCCGCACCGCGATCATCGCGTTCCTGGCACTGCTGTCGGGGACGATCATGACCTATGTCACCAACTTCCTGACGACCTTCGCCAAGACGACGCTGCATCTGCCGTCCGGCACGGCCTTCTGGGCGACAATCGCGGTGGGGATCGGCGGGACGATCGGCGCGCCGATCGGCGGCTGGCTGGCCGATCGCTACGGCCGGCGGCCGGCGATGATCTTGCCGATGCTGTTCGTCTGCCTGATCACCCTGCCCGCTTTCTGGTTGCTGACCATTGCGCCCGGCAAAGCGAGCCTGTTTCTGGTGGGATGCATATTGCGGCTGTCGATCGGCATCGCGTTGAGCGCGGTGCTGGTCCACATCACCGAGGACTTCCCCGCGCGCATCCGCTCGGGCGCGCTGGCGATCGTCTATGCGCTGGCGATCTCGATCTTTGGCGGATCGACCCAGTTCATGGTCGCCTGGCTGACCGGGATCACGAGCAACCCACTGGCGCCTGCCTGGTACATGGCCGGCGCGGCGCTGATCGGGGTTGTCGCGATGGCCTTCGCGCGTGAGACCGCCCCGTCAAAGGCGCCAGCCGCGCGCTGAGCACCTGCCCGGTCGTATTCGTCCTATATGGCCAGGCGAGCGCAATGGCAGGATGCATCGCGTCGCACTCACTCGGGACAACGCTGATGATCCGTGCCGCGCTCGTCGCCATCGCGCTGTTCGCCGGCGCGTTCCTTGTCTGGCCGCAGCGCGTGCGCGCCGAATTGCCGGGCTCGTGCCGCAGCGAAGGCTATCTCGCGCGCTTCGACCCCCGGCTGGGACCGCAGGATTGCGTGGTGATCGCCACTGCCGAGATCAATTGGCGCGGCGGCCACGCAACCCTGCGGGCGATCCGCCTGAGATCGACGACCATGCCCGACGAGGCGCAGGCCGCCGCCGACATGCGAGACGCCGCCGGGCGGATCGGCGGCGCGATGGACCGCATGGGCGGCGGCATGCAACTCGACGACGTCACCGTCCTGTTCAGCAATTATGCGTCGCCGCCGACGACATCGGGCGATCAGCAACTGGTCAAGGGCGCCTATATCGCCGCGGCCGGCCGGCCCTATGCCAACGAGTGCGCGGTCGGCTATTTCAAGGCAGGGCGCGCGCACGATTCGAACGATCTGGTCTTCACCGTGGCGCACGAAGTGTTTCATTGCATCCAGTGGAAGACCTGGCCCACTTCGCGCGAGGATGGCTGGCTGATCGAGGGATCGGCGGAATATTTCGGCTACCTCGCCAAGCCGGACTTCGGCGCTGGCTTCATTCCGCAGTTCGACGCGCACATCCAGCGCCACGCGCTGAACGAGATGGATTATCCCGCGGTGGTCTATTTCCTATGGCTCGGCGACAAGAACGGGCCGCGAGCGGTACGCGATTTCATCCCCGGCTATGATCTCGACATGGAATCGGCGCTTCCCGCCGACACCTGGCTGCAGTTCGGACAGGATTATTTCGACGGCAACATCAAGATGCCCGACCCCAGGCTGTCGCTACCGTCGAGCCCTCAGATCACGACCACGCGATCGATCAACGCGACGACGCGGATCGCCTCGCCCGCTTACCCGCCCTACTCGCTCAACGAGGAAATCTGGGCCTTCGTCGCCAACAAAAGATACGATCTGACCTATGCGCCACGCCCCGCTGACACGCGGATCACCTGGCGCAAGGACCAGGGTGGCGGCTGGGTACAACCGCTGACCACTTTATCGACCTGCGGCAACGAGCAGCGCTATCGCGTACTCTACGTCAGCACCAACAGCTACGGCTACGGCAACACCAATGTCCGCGCGCAGCCGGCATCGGGCACCACCTGTTCATGCCCGATCGGGACTTGGGAGGAGACATCGGAGTCGCTGCACCATTATTTCGAGCAGACGTCGATGCCGGGCGGCGCGCCGCCAGAATATATATCGGGCGGGCGGCGGCTGACGCTCAATGCCGATCATACCGGATCGCTGGCCTATGAAGGCGTGATCACCGAGACGCACAGGGCGGCCGATTTCTGGCTGCGCCAGACCAAGACGGGCGGCACCCGATTCACGTGGAAGGTGCTCGACGGCAAGCTGCTGACCGTCCTGCAGCCCGGCGGCAACCTGCTCACCCTGTACAATGAATTACACTCGCCCGGCGGGACAACGATCGAAAACCGCCGCGCCGGCGCGCAATCGATCGGCCACAGCTTCTTCTGTGACGCATTGGGGCTTCACCTGCGCCAATTGCCCCGGCCGCCGAGCCCGATCCCGGGGATGCAAACCAATTTCAACGTCGACATGGATTTCGCCCCGGCGGGCTAAACGCCGACACCAACGCCGGTATCAACTCAAGCCGCTTGGCTCGCGCGATCCTCGAACAGCACCTTCAAATCCTTCTTCAGGATCTTGCCATTGGCGTTGCGTGGCAGCGTTTCGTGGACGAAGCGGATCGCCACCGGCGTCTTGAACGCCGCCAGTCGCTCACGCACCCAGGCCTGCAATTCCGCCTCGGTCGCGGTGGTGCCCGGCGCGAGATGGACAACTGCCGCCGGCTCCTCGCCCAACGTCCGGTGCGGGATGCCGATCACCGCGGCGTCAGTCACCGCGGGATGCTCGTAGAGCGCGTTCTCGACCTCGGACGAATAGATATTCTCGCCACCGCGGATCACCATGTCCTTGGCGCGGTCGACGATGAACAGGAATCCTTCCTCGTCGAGCCGCGCGAGATCGCCGGTGCGGACCCAGCCGTCGACAAAGGTCTCCGCCGTCGCCTCGGGCCTGTTCCAATAGCCCTTCACGATCATCGGACCGCGCGCCCAAAGCTCGCCTACCTCGCCAGTCGGCAGCACCGTGACCCCATCCTCGGCACGAATTTCGAGGTCGGCGGTCGCTACCGGAGGGCCGGCGCTGGTCGGGCGGTTGAGATAATCCTCGCTCGAATGGCTGGTGACGGTCGCCATCGTCTCGGTCATGCCCCAGCCATTGCCGGGGAGCGCACCGAATTCCTCGTAGATCTTCTTGACCAGTTCGGGCGCCGAAGGGGCGCCGCCATAAGCAATCGCCTCGATCGACGAGAGATCATATTTGTGGCGATCGGGATGCTCGAGCAATTGCCAGGCGATGGTCGGCACGCCGCCGGTCATGTTGACCTTTTCGCGCTCGATGATCTCCATCGCCTTCACGGTGTCCCATTTGCGCATGAAGATGGTGGTGCTGCCGCTAGCCATCGTCCCCATCAGCCCGGCCGAACAGGCCGTGACGTGGAACATCGGGATCACCGTCAGGCTGGTGCGCGGAATCGGGTCGGGAATCGGCTCGCCACGGCGAACGAAGCTGCGCGCGGCCGAGAAGCCGCCCGACATGATGTTGGTGACAAGGTTGCGGTGCATCCCCAATGCCCCCTTGGGGTTACCGGTGGTGCCGCTGGTGTAGAAGATCGTCGCGTCGTCATCGCTATCGATTTCGACCCGCGGACGATCGTCTGCCGGCAGGTCCGCCCAGCTTTTCGCTCCGCCGATAATGCTTTCGAGCGCGGTGGTCCCCGCGATCGGCGCTGGCGAGCGGGCAACGATCAGACGCTCGACGTTGGTCAGGGCTGAAAGATGTGGTCTGATCCGCTCGTAGCGCTCAGCGTCGACCAACAGCAATTTGGCGCCCGAATCATTGATGCCATATTCGAGCTCGGCACCCGTCCACCAGGCATTGAGCGGCACCGCGATAGCGCCGAGCGTCGTGATCGCGAAGAAGATCACCGGCCATTCGGGCAGGTTGCGAGTCGCAAAGGCGACGCGATCGCCTTTGCCGACGCCCATATCCTGAAAGGCGCGGGCGAGCACTGCCGTCGCGCGGTAATTTGCCTCGTAACTGACGCGTTCGTCCTCGAGGATAGTGAATAGCCGGTCGCCATGCGTGCGCGACAGATCGAGCAGGACGCCCAGATCGTGCGGCGCGTGTTTCCATATGCGCGTCGGCATGCCGCGAATCTCGATCGTCTCCATCTCGAACTTGGTGCCCGGCGCGGTCAGCGCGGCGGTCGCGTCCTTCAGCGAAACCCTGGGCCAGGCCGGATCGAGGGCGATAACGGGTTCGGGTGCGCCATTCATTGACAAGGATCCGCTCTCCAGCTTCGGCCATTGCAGGTCTCCGCCTGCGCGATTTCGCAACGTTAGAGTTGATTCGGGCGTCGCTCAAGGCAATAGAGAGTCGGAATTTGAAATAGGGGTATGGAAGAGCGATGCTGATGAAAGCGCCCGAAAAGCATGGCTTCGACGCCGCCCGCCTCAACCGCATTCCGGCATTCCTGAAGGAACGGTACCTCGATTCGGGCAAATTGCCGAACGCGCAGATACTGATTAGTCGCGACGGTGAGGTCGTCCATTTCTCAAGCCAGGGCCCGGCGGTCGAAGGCTCCGACAAGGCGATCGACGAGGGCTCGATCTTCCGCATCGCCAGCATGACCAAGCCGATCACTTCGGTCGGGTTCATGATGCTGGTCGAGGACGGCAAGATCGCGGTCGACACGCCGGTCCATCACATATTGCCCGAGTTCAAGGGAATCGGCGTCTATAATGGCGGCGGTGGCGGCGTCCCGTTCCTGCCGGTGACGCCGACGGCCGAGCCGATGCGGATGCTCGATTTGCTGCGCCACACCTCGGGTCTGACCTATGGTTTCCAGAACCGCACCAACGTCGATGCCGCCTATCGCGAGGGCAAGATCGACAATTGGCATGGCGGCAACGACCTCGATGGTTTCGTCGCGGCTTTGGGCAAACTCCCGCTCGAATTCTCGCCCGGCACCGCGTGGAATTATTCGGTGTCGACCGATGTGCTCGGCGCAGTGATCCAGCGCGTGTCGGGCATGCCGCTCGATCAATATTTCGCCGAGAAGATCTTCAAGCCGCTCAAGATGGACGATACCGGATTCGTCGTGCCCGACGGCAAGGTCGACCGGCTGACCGATTGCTACACCTTCGTCGCGGACAAAGGTCGCGTCATGTACGATCGTGCGAGCGAAAGCCTGTGGCGGCGCCAGCCCAAATTGCTCTCGGGTGGCGGCGGATTGGTCTCGACCGCGCTCGACTATCACCGCTTCTGCCAGATGTGCGCCAATGGCGGCGATCTCGACGGGGTCCGCCTGCTCGGACGCAAGACGCTAGACCTGATGACGATGAACCATCTGCCGGGCAAGTCGGACCTATCGACGCTGTCGCGCTCGCTGTTCAGCGAGACGCAGAATGCCGGCACCGGCTTCGGCCTCGGCTTTGCCGTCACCGAGGACGTCGCCAAGACGATGATCCCGGGGTCGGCGGGCGAATATTATTGGGGCGGGATGTTCTCGACCGCGTTCTTCATCGATCCGGTCGAGCGGCTGCACATGGTGTTCATGACCCAGCTCAGCCCGTCCGGCCTATATCCGATCCGCCGCGAACTCAAGACGCTGATCTATTCGTCGCTGACCTAATCCGTCGCCCCGGCGGAGGCCGGGGCCGCCGGCCGCATCGCCGGCACGGGCCAGAACATAGCGGCCCCGGCCTCCGCCGGGGCGACGATTTCAGGAGAGAAGAATGTCCGATACGCCCGCCTCGCCGATCCGCACCGAACGCCATGGCGACGTCCTCGTGATCATCTCGAACAACCCGCCGGTCAACGCGCTGGGTGCGGCGGTGCGCGAGGGGCTCGAAGCGGGGATCAAGCAGGCTGAGGCCGATGCGACGATCAAGGCGGTGGTGATCCGTTGCGACGGCCGCACCTTCTTCGCCGGTGCCGACATCACCGAGTTCGGCAAGCCGATGAAGGGGCCGGGCCTCGGCACGGTGATCGACATGATCGAAGCGCTCGACAAGCCGGTGATCGCCGCGATCCACGGCACCGCGCTCGGCGGCGGCTGCGAGGTCACGCTGGGCTGCCACTATCGCATCGCGGTGCCCTCGGCGAAGATCGGAACCCCCGAGGTCAAGCTCGGCCTGTTACCGGGGGCCGGCGGGACACAGCGCATTCCGCGCATCGCAGGGGTCAAGCTCGCGCTCGAAATGACCGCGATCGGCGATCCGATTTCCGCCAAGAAGGCGCAGGAGGCCGGGCTGATCGATCGCCTGGCGGGCGAGGACAGCCTGGAGGCCGATGCGATCGCCTTCGCCAACGAGGTCGCCAGTAAGCGCCCCCTGCCCCGCGCGTCGGAAAAGACCGCGACCGCCGACCCCGAAGCGGTCGAGGCGTTCAAGAAAGCCAATGCCCGCAAGTTCCGCGGCTTCGATGCGCCCGCCGCCAACATACGCTGCGTCGAGGCGTCGACTCATGGCACCTTCGCCGAGGGCATCGCCGTCGAGCGCGAGGAATTCATGAAGCTGATGATGGGCACGCAATCCGCTGCCCAGCGCTACATGTTCTTCGCCGAACGCCAGGCCGCCAAGGTCGACGGCATTCCGGCCGACGTGCAGTTGCGCCCGATCAAGAAGGTCGGCGTGGTCGGCGCCGGCACGATGGGCGGCGGCATCAGCATGAATTTCCTGACCGCCGGCATCCCGGTGACGATCGTCGAAACGGCGCAGGAAGCGCTCGACCGCGGCGTCGGCGTGATCCGCAAGAATTACGAGAATTCAGCCAAGCGCGGCCGCTTCACGACCGAAAGGGTCGAGGCGATGATGGGGATTCTGACCCCGACATTGAGCCTCGACGACCTCAAGGAGTGCGACCTCGTCATCGAGGCGATCTATGAGAATATGGAGGTCAAGAAGGAGCTGTTCGGCAAGCTCGACAAAATCGTCAAACCCGGCGCGATCCTGGCGTCGAACACGTCCTACCTCAATGTCGACGAGATCGCCTCTGCGACCGGCCGTCCGCAGGACGTGTTGGGCATGCACTTCTTCTCGCCGGCCAATGTCATGAAGCTGCTCGAAGTGGTGCGCGGCGCCAAGACCGCGCCGGACGTGCTGGCGACGGTAATGGCGCTGGCCAAGCCGATCGGCAAGGTCGCGGTCGTCTCCGGCGTGTGCCCAGGCTTCATCGGCAACCGCATGCTGTCGGCACGCAACGCGCCCGCCAACGCCATGCTGATGCAAGGCGCGCGGCCCGAACAGATCGACAAGGCGCTGGTCGATTTCGGTTTCCCGATGGGGGTGTTCCAGATGGGTGACCTGGCCGGCGTCGATATCGGCTGGCATCGCGATCCTACCAAGCAGGACACGATCCGCGACGTGCTGTGCGCGCGCGGCCGCTGGGGACAAAAGACCGGCAAGGGCTGGTACGATTATGACGAGAACCGCAACCCGACGCCATCGGCCGAGGTCGCGGAGATTATCGAGGATTTCCGCAGCCGGTCGAACCAGACCAGGCACGATTTCACCGACGAGGATATCATCGCCGCGACCATCTATCCGATGGTCAACGAAGGCGCGAAGATCCTCGACGAAGGCATGGCACAGCGCGCGTCCGATATCGATGTGGTGTGGATCTACGGTTACGGCTGGCCGGTCTATCGCGGCGGTCCGATGTTCTGGGGCAATACCGTTGGTTTGGATAAGGTCGTAGCCGGACTGGAGAAGAACGGCGTCGAGGTATCGCCGCTGCTGAGGGCCAAGGCCAAGGCTGGCGAGAAGTTCTGAGCATGAAGTTGCGTCGCCCCGGCGAAGGCCGGGGCCGGCCCGTTTGGCGCACCGACCGGGCCAAGTTTCCAGCGGCCCCGGCCTCCGCCGGGGCAACGAGATGAGGTCGACTATGACGGACGTTCTGGACCGCATGACCGAAAAATCGGCGATCGAAACCGCCAAGGCGATCCGCTCCGGCGAGACCAGTGCGTTGCTCGAATGCGAAGCCGCGATAGCACGGATCGAAGCGCGCGACGGGCCGATCAATGCCGTCGTCGTCCGCGATTTCGACCGCGCCAGGCATCAGGCGCATGAGATGGATCAACGTCTCGCCGCCGGCGAACGCGCACCCCTGCTCGGCGTGCCGATGACGGTCAAGGAAAGCTTCGATATCGCCGGACTCAAGACCAGCTGGGGCATGGAAGCGGCGCGGGACTTCACCGCGCAGGATGACGCGCTCGCCGTAAAGCGGCTCAAGTCGGCCGGCGCGGTGATCCTGGGCAAGACCAACGTCCCGCCGATGCTGGCCGACCTCCAGTCCGACAATCCGATCTACGGTCGCACCAGCAACCCGCACAATCACGACCGCGTCGCGGGTGGATCGTCGGGTGGAGCCGCCGCCGCGCTCGCCGCCGGCATGGTACCGCTCGAACTGGGCAGCGATATCGGCGGCTCGATCCGGGTGCCCGCCGCGTTCAACGGCGTCTGGGGCCACAAGCCAACTTTCGGCGCGCTCAGTCGGGACGGTCATTACTTTCCAGGCACCGACGGCGCGCCCGGCGAATTGTCGGTGATAGGGCCGATGGCGCGCAACCCCGACGACCTCGCGCTCGCGCTCGACATCCTGTCGGACCATCCGCTCAAACAGGCCGATAATCGTCCGGCGAACGAATATCGCGTGCTGGTGCTCAATTCGCATCCGCATGCAAGGGTCGCCGCGCCGATCGCCGACGCGCTCGATCGATTGGCCGACGCGCTCCACGATCTCGGCGTGTCGGTCGATCGCAAGAGCGACCTGCTTCCCGATCTCGAAGCGCAGCAGCGCGCCTATATGAAGATGCTCAACATCACGATCGCACGCGGCGTGCCGCAGGATGGATCGGCGGCGACCACCTTGGTCCAATGGTTCGACCTGCGCGACGAACAGGCGCGTAACGCACGCGCCTGGAACCGCCTCTTCGCGAGCTACGACGCGGTGATCGCGCCGACCTTGGGCGTCACTGCTTTCCCACACGATCCGACGCCCTTACCCAAGCGTGTGCTCGACATCGACGGCGAGCCCACGCCATTCGGCCTGCAATTCGCCTTTCCGGGGCTCGCGACTTTTCCGATGCTGCCCGCGACCAGCTTCCCGATCGGCGTCGACCCTGATGGCATGCCGATCGGCGTGCAGGCGATCGCCGACACCTATCTCGACCACAAAGCCATCGCCGTTGCCCGGCTGGCGCATGGAGCCATCCAATGACCGAAGACCTCGAAACTTTCCGCGCCGAAACCCGCGCCTGGCTCGAAGCCAATTGCCCGGCCGAGATGCGTGAGCCGGTGCGGTCCGATGCCGATGTCGTTTGGGGCGGACGCGACCAGTCGAAGATGACGCCGGCGCAGAAGCAATGGATGGGCGCAATGGGCGCGAGGGGTTGGACCGTACCCGACTGGCCCAAGGAATATGGCGGCGGCGGTCTGTCGCCGGCCGAAACCAAGATCCTGCGCGAGGAAATGGCGCGGCTCAAATGCCGCAACCCACTCAATTCTTTCGGTATCTCGATGCTTGGGCCGGCGCTGCTCAAATACGGCACCGAGGCGCAGAAAATCGAGCATCTGACCAAGATCGCGCGCGGCGAGATCCGCTGGTGCCAGGGCTATTCCGAGCCCGGCGCCGGATCCGACCTGGCCAGTTTGCAGGCCTCTGCGGAAGACAAAGGCGATCACTATCTGGTCAACGGACAGAAGGTCTGGACCAGCTATGCCAATTACGCCGACTGGATCTTCTGCCTGGTGCGCACCGACAAGACGGTCAAGCAAGGCGGCATCAGTTTCCTGCTGTTCGACATGGCGACGCCGGGCGTGTCGACCAAGCCGATCCTGCTGATCTCGGGCTATTCGCCGTTCTGCGAAACCTTCTTCGACAATGTGAAGGTCCCCAAGGAAAACCTTGTTCACGAAGTGAATAAGGGTTGGGACGTCGCCAAATACCTACTCGGTCACGAACGCG
The DNA here is from genome assembly GCF_056401895.1 of Sphingomonas sp. P4_D12. NCBI lineage: Bacteria > Pseudomonadati > Pseudomonadota > Alphaproteobacteria > Sphingomonadales > Sphingomonadaceae > Sphingomonas > Sphingomonas sp. P4_D12. The sequence continues at coordinate 301,222 of NZ_JBFUIL010000003.1, forward strand.
AGATGATCAGCGGCATGGGGCTGGGATCGAGCGGCGGCAACCCGCTGGTCGATGGCGCCAAGCGGACTGTCGGCCTGACCGACGACGGCACCCTCGCCGATCCGGTGCTGCGCGCGCAGATGGCGCTGTTCGAGGTGCGCGCCAAGGCGTTCACCGCCATGTCGGAGAAGTTCATCGACGAATTAAAAGCCGGCAAGGCGCACCCTGCCCAGCCGTCGATGATGAAATATTACGGCACCGAGCTCAACAAGTCGCGCCACGAACTGATGATGGCGGCGGGTGGCTCCGATGCGCTCGAATGGGAAAGCCAGGAGTCGAACACCGGCGCTGCGCCGCGGGCGTGGCTCAGGACCAAGGCCAATTCGATCGAGGGCGGCACCAGCGAGGTGCAGCTCAACATCATCTCGAAGCGGATTTTGGAGCTGCCATCTTAGTCGTCATCCCAGCGAAAGCTGGGATCTCGTGCCGCAAGCACACGCCAAGATCGACAAGATCCCAGCTTTCGCTGGGATGACGAAAGCGAGTAAAGAATGCCCCTCTATCTCAACGACGAACAATCCATGCTCGCAGATACCGCGAAGGACTTCGTGCGCGAACATGCCCCGGTCAAACACCTCCGCGAGCTCCGCGATACCAACAATGCCGACGGCTTCAGCCGCGACTTGTGGAAGTCGTTCGCCGAGATGGGCTTCACCGGCATCCTGATCGGCGAGGATCAAGGCGGGCTCGGGCTCGGCCATGTCGAGGCTGGCGTCGTGCTCGAGGAGATCGGTCGCAACCTGTCGCCCTCCCCGTTTCTCGCCACTGCCGTCGCCGCGATCGAAGCGCTCAGGGGCAGCGCACTCGCCGGCAAATTCTACCCCGGCATTCTGGCCGGCGAGACCGTCGCCGCGCTGGCGATCGACGAGCAGGCCAAGTTTCGCGACAGCGTCGGGATGAAGGCCGAACGGTCGGGCAACGGCTTCCGCCTGTCGGGCAAGAAGCAGTTCGTCACTCATGGCCATGTCGCCGACCTGATCATCGTTGCCGCGCGCACATCCGGGTCGGATGCGGATGAGAACGGCGTAACGTTGTTCGCGATCGACAAGGGCGCTGCCGGCCTGACCGCGACGCCCGAGCGGCTCGCGGATTCGAGCATCGCCGCGCGGCTCGACTTCGACAATGTCGAGGTCACCGCCGATGCGGTGATCGGCGAGGTCGATGCCGGCCGCGATCCGCTCAATCGCCTGCTTCGCGCCGGCCGCACCGGCGCCTCGGCCGAGATGCTCGGCGTCGGCGCGGGGGCGACGGACATGACGGTCGATTATCTCAAGCAGCGCAAGCAGTTCGGCGTCGTGATCGGCACGTTCCAGGCGCTCCAACACCGCGCCGCGCACCTCTATTCGGAAATGGAAGTGGCCCGCGCCGCCACGCTCCGCGCGCAGCAGATGCTCGACAGCGGCGCAGAGCGCGCGGACGAAGCCGTCTCGGTCGCCAAGGCACAGACCGGGCTCGCCTCGATGCTCGCGGTGCAGGAAGCCGTGCAGATGCATGGCGGCATCGGCATGACCGACGAATATGACATCGGCTTCTACATGAAGCGCCAGCGCGTGCTGGCCGAGATGTTCGGCGACGCCAACTTCCATGCCGACAAAATCGCGCGTAACGCCGGTTATTGATGGCCGAAGAAGACCCCAATCCGCGCCCCAAGCGCACCCCCGAACAGCTGATCGAGGGGCTCGTCGCGTTGCTCGATGTCGAGGAACTCGATGCCGATCTCTATCGCGGCATGAAGGTCCCCGGTGGCCAGGGCCGCGTGTTCGGCGGTCAGGTGATCGGCCAGGCGCTGCAAGCGGCGCAACGATCGGCGGAAGGCAAGGACGCGCACTCGCTGCACGCTTATTTCATGCGCGCCGGGGACGACGCGCTGCCGATCATCTATCGCGTCGTGCGCGATTTCGACGGCAAGAGTTTCGCCACCAGGCGCGTGATCGCGACGCAGAACGGCCAGCCGATCCTCAATATGGCCGCATCGTTCCAGGTGCCCGAAGGCGGGCTGCATCATCAGGATGCGTTCCCCGTCGACATTCCGCCGCCCGAAGACCTCAAATCCGAAAGCGAGCTGCGCGTCGAGGCGGCGCAGCACATGCCCGAAGAACATCGCGCGCGTTTCCTCCGCTGGGCGAGCCCGATCGACGTTCGCCCGCTCTACCCGCGCAACTGGTTCTCGCCCGCCGCGCGCGAACCGATCAACTATAGCTGGATCCGTGCCGTTGCCCCGCTCGGCGACGATACGGCGATGCACCGCGCAATCCTGGCCTATGCCAGCGACATGGGGCTGATGGCGACGAGCATGATGCCGCACGGCGTCAATTGGATGACGCCCGGCATGCAGACCGCGAGCCTCGACCACGCGATGTGGTTCCATGAGGCATTCCGCGCCGACGAATGGATGCTCTACGCGATGGACAGCCCGTGGGCCGGGCACGGCCGCGGCATGAACCGCGGCAGCATCTTCACTCGCGACGGCCGCCTGGTGGCGAGCGTCGCGCAGGAAGGCCTGATCCGCAAGCGCGAGCCTAGGAGCTGAGCCCTACTTCCTTGTGACGGTATAAGTAGAGGGAAGGTACAGGACCACGTCGACCGGCCCCGCCCGCGCCCATTCGACCGGCCGATCGAGTCCACTGACGTTGACGCCGTAATCGGGCCCGAACTTCACTTTCATCGTCGCGGCGTCGGCGGCGATCAGATCGGCGATCTGCCCACGATATTGGTCCGGATTGACGACCGACAAAGTCGGCTCGCCCATCACGGTCAATGTCGACCGCCCGGCCTTGGCTACGGCATCGACAAAGCGGCCGATTTGCGTCTTGGCCGCGGCGATATCCATGTCGGGCGTGAGCTTCACCTTGACGAGGAAGGTCGTGGTTGAGGTGTCGGGCCGGCCATCGCCGCCATAAGTGAGGTTCCGATAATTGGTCGTCGTGAGCGGTTCCACGATATAGTCGCCCGTCGCCAATTCCACGCCGGCCTTGGGCGCCCCGGCGATCATCGTGCGCAACGTCGCGTTGATGTCGTTCATCCGCACCGTCGCATCTCGGGTGTCGCCGGTCAGTCGCACGCTCTGCACGACATAATCGGCTTTGCGTTTGAGGTTGATGATCGACCGCTGGGTGGCGACGATGCCATTGGCATAGCCGCCATTATAATCGCTCGGCGATCGGCGTTGCGCGGTGACGATGACTTCCTGCGCGAATAGCGGCGTGACGCTCGCGACCGCGGCAAGGATGGTCAGACTGCCGGCGATGATCCGCATTGCTCTCCTCCTTGCGTTCAGTTGCGCGGCCGGATGGTGCTGTTCGCGGGCAGGAATAGCTGCACCTCGGTCAGCCCCGCGCGTTTCCATTGCACCGGTTTGTCGAGTCCCGTGACTTCGACGCCATAGCCGGCACCGAATTTCGCGCTGCTCCCCGCCGTGTCCTTGGCGACCAGGTCGATGATCGCGCCGCGATATTGCTCGGGATTGACCACGCTCAGCGTCAGGTCGCCATATGGTTTCATTTCGGCGCGACCGACTTGCGGCACTTTCTTGATGAACTGATCGATCTTGGCCAACGCCGTCTTGGCATCGACGCCGGGCGCGAGCGGCACCTTGACCAGGAACTTGACGAATTGCCCGTCGATAGTGTCGTCCGGATCATTGTCGTCCTCGTCGCCATCGAGGACCTTGAGATCGGTATAATTGCCCACGGTCAGCGGTTCGACCACGATGTCGCCGCTCGCGACGAGCACGCCCGAGGCGCCGGCGGAATCGACCGCCTTGCGGACCATAGCCAGCACTTCCTTCTTGGCCTCATCGTCACCGACCGTGTCGCTCGCAATCACGACCTGTTGAATGGCGAAGTCGGCCGTGCGGCGCAGCATCTGCACCGCGGCGGGCGGGATTACGGGCCTGGGCTGGTCGTCATTATTGTTGCGCTTGCGGATCAGCGAGCCGGTGACGATGATTTCCGCGGTGCCGTCGCTGGCGCCGTTGTCCTGAGCAACGGCAGGTGTCGCGCCGGCAAACGTGACGACCACTGCCAAGCCCGTGAGAAACTTGCGCATCTCAACCCTCCCCCTGCTTGTCATCGCAGGGTGCGGTGTCGCGGCGAATCTGTCAAACCTTCAAAGCGGCGTGCCCTCGTCGGCGTTATAGAGCTTCAGGTCACGGTCGTGGAGCCCCAGCTCGGCGCCCCGTGCGCGCCATTCGGCCATGTGCGGCGACGCGCCGTGCGCCTTGAGCGCGTCACCATCGCGCCAGCGCTCGACGACATGGATCAGGGTGGGATCAAGCACATCCTGGCCATAGGCATAAGTGAAGCAGCCGTCCTCGGCACGGCTCGCAGTCACCATTGCCTCCATCGCGGTCCGCGCGCGATCGAGCCCGCCTGCCGGCAACCGCACCGTGCCCATAATCAACAGCATCTCTTCTACTCCTCAAACGGCAGGCTTGCCGAACTCCTGCCGCGTGACCGGGTGGCTCGACGACAGGCCGCCGTCGACTGCCCAGGCCTGGCCGTTGACGTAGCTCGCATCGTCGCTCGCTAGGAACAAGGCGACCCGCGCAATTTCTTCCGGAACGCCGGCGCGTTTGAGCGGATTGAGGCGGCCGACCTTGTCCATCTTGTCGTTGGCGCGGGCATATTCGAACACGCGCGCCGTCATGCCGGTCTCGATCAGCCCCGGACAGATCGCGTTGACGCGGACATTGGTGCCGGTCAGCTGCTGCGCGGCAGTGGTGACGAGATTGATGACGCCCGCCTTGGACGCCGAATAGGCTGGTCCGCCCGCGCCCGAGCGGATGCCGGCAACCGACGCGGTGCAGACGATCGCGCCTTTGCCGCGCTTGATGATTTCCGGCGCGCCATGCTTGATCGCCAGGAACGGCCCGATCAGGTTCACCCGCAATACTTCGGTCCAAAGCTCGACCGGCGTGTCGAGGATGCCGGTGATCCCGCCCGATATCCCGGCATTGGCGTAGATGATGTCGAGGCCGCCATGTTCGGCCACGGCGAGCGCCACCGTGCGTTCCACATCGCCCTCATCGCCCGCATCCATCTGGATCGCCTTGGCCGTGCCACCTGCTTTTAGGATCGCCTCGACCGTGTCGTGCACTGCCTCGCTCTTGTCGGCCGCGATGACGCTGCCGCCTTCCGCCGCGAACAGGGTCGCGGAGGCCCGGCCGATGCCCGATCCAGCGCCGGTGACGATGATCGATTTGCCGGTAAAACGTGTCATTCTTTCCTCCGCCGGGGCGACGCGAGGATTAGATCGTCACTCCACCATCCATCACGATCGTCTGACCCGTCGTGAACGCGGCAGCCTTCGACGCGAGGAACACCACGCCGCCCGCAATATCCTCCGGCTCGCCGATCCGGCGCAGCGGTACCGAACTATTCGCCGCCTTTTGCCGCTCCGGATCCTCCCACAGTGCCCGTGCGAAATCGGTCTTCACCAAGCCCGGCGCGATGCAGTTCACCCGCACATTGTCCGGCCCATATTCGTGCGCCAGGTTGCGCGCGAGTTGCATATCGGCCGCCTTGGAGATGCAATAGGCGCCGATCGCGGTCGATCCGCGCAGGCCGCCGATCGATGAGATGATGATGATCGCGCCGTCCTTGCGCGCGCGCATCTCGGGCACGACCATCGAGATCAGCCAGTGGTTGGATACGATATTGTTGTCGAGGATCTTGCGGAATTGCTCGTCGCTGATGTCCGCCTGTGGCCCGTAATAGGGATTGGACGCGGCGTTGCAGACCAGGATGTCGATCTTGCCGAATGCCCGGCGGCTCTCGTCGACCAGATGCTGCAGACCCTCCTTGTCGGAGATATTCGCGGCGACCGCGATGGCGGTGCCGTCACCGTATTTGGCGTTGATTTCGGCGGCGACCTCATCGCAGGCATCCTGCTTGCGGCTCGAGACGACGACCTTCGCGCCATGTTCGGCAAGTTCGAACACGCTCGCCTTGCCAATCCCGCGCGACGATCCGGTGATGACCGCGACCTTTCCGGTCAGGTCGAATAGCGACATTGTCCTCTCCTTTTTCTAGTCGTCGCCCCCGGCGGAGGCCGGGGCCGTTGGCGACGGCGCGACACGGCCAGCGGCCCCGGCCTCCGCCGGGGCGACGAGCTATCTACGCCCCCGCCTTCTCCGCAAAGCCCCACGCCGCATCGGCGAGCCGGTACACGCCCGCCGCCGACTTCTCCGCCTGCGCCGACGACGCCGTCCCCTCGACGATCCGCTTCTTGATGCCCTGGACGATGCCGGTCAGGCGGAACAGATTGTACGCGAAATACCAGTTGAGGTCGGGCACGCCGTCGCGCCCGGTCGCCGCGCAATAGCGCTCGACCATTTCCTCCAAGGTCGGGATGCCGCTGTCGCCACCGGCCTTGCCCATCACACCCGACCGGCCCTCGGGCGCGGTTACCCAGCTCATCAGGAAATAGCTGAAATCGGCGAGCGGATCGCCGAGCGTCGACAATTCCCAGTCGAGCAAGGCGATGACGCGCGGCTCGGTGGCGTGAAAGATCATGTTGTCGATGCGGTAATCGCCATGGACCACGGAGGTCCGCATCTGCGGCGGAATGGTGCGCGGCAGATATTCGATCAGCTTCTCCACCGCGGGCATGGGCTCGGTTTCGGCCATGCGATATTGCTTGGTCCAGCGACCGACCTGGCGCTCGAAATAATTGCCCGGCTTGCCGTAATCGCCCAGCCCCGCTTTCTCGTAATCGGTATTGTGCAGCGCCGCCAAGGTGTCGCACATCGCGTTGTAGACCCCGGTGCGCTCGTCGGGCGCATAGTCGGGCATCGTGCCGTCCCAGATGTTGCGCCCATCGGCGAACCCCATGATGTAGAAATCGGTGCCGATCACCTCGGGGTCGGTGCACAGCCCATATGGCCGCGCCACTGGAAAGCCGGTCGGATAAAGCCCGGCAATCACGCGATATTCGCGATCGACCGCATGCGCCGAGGGCAGCAAATTGCCGAACGGCTTGCGGCGCAGGACGTACTCGCCCGATGCCGCCTGGAGCTTGTAGGTCGGGTTAGACTGTCCACCGGCGAACTTGGTGTAGTCGAGCGGACCCGCGAATCCCTCGACATTGGCCTGCATCCAGGCGCTCAGCCTGGTTAGGTCGAGGCGATCCTTTTCCGCGACTTCGATCGTCTTTGGTGCGTCGTCGGGATGTGCGCTCATCAACCTGTCCCTACCCGAACGTGATCACCGAGCGCGCGGTATCGCCCTTGCGCAATTCGTCGAAGGCGTCGTTGATCCGCCCGATCGGCATGCGATCGGCGATGATCGTGTCGAGATCGAGCAGCCCGCGCAGGTAGAAATCGACCAGCCGCGGGATATCGACCGGGAAGCGATTGCCGCCCATCAATCCGCCCTGCAATCGCTTGCTGCCCAGCAGGTCGAATGCCGACAGGCCGACGCTGCTGCCGATCGGCATCATGCCCAGGATGGTCGCGGTGCCGCCGCGCCGAAGCACCTTGACCGCGGTCTGCGCCGACGCTTCGCGCCCGACCGCTTCGATCGCGTGGTGCACCCCGCCCTTGGTCAATTCGACCACCTCGGCGACCGTGCCTTCCGCCGTCGCGTCGAAACTGTGCGTCGCGCCGAGCTTTTCCGCCAAAGCGCGCTTTTCCGGAACCGGGTCGAGCGCGATGATCTTGCCCGCACCGGCGATCTTGGCCGCATTGACCGCGGCCAGCCCGATGCCGCCGCAACCTACCACGCACACCGTTTCGCCCGGCGTGACCGGGCTGGCGTTGAACACCGCCCCCGCGCCTGTCGTCACCGCGCAGCCGAGCAGGGCCGCGCGGTCGAGCGGCATGTCGGGGTCGATCGCGACGCAGGCATGTTCGTGCACCAGCATCATCTCGGCATAAGCCGACAGGTTGAGCATCTGGTGCACCGGCTCGCCATTCAGCGTGAGCCGCGGCGCCGCATCGCGCGCGCGCTTGGTATCGTTGCTGACGCACAGCGACATCCGCCCCGACACGCAGAATTCGCAATGGCCACAGAAAGCCGACAGGCAGGTGACGACGGCGGCGCCGACCTTGACCGTGCGCACCTCGCTGCCGACCGCCTCGACGATACCCGCGGCCTCGTGGCCGGGGATCGCCGGAAACGGCGTGGGATAGGCGCCATCGACGAAATGCAGATCCGACCGGCACACGCCGCAGGCCGCGGTACGGATCAGCACCTCGTGCGGGCCCGGATTGTCGATCGTCACGTCGCAGATTTCGAGCGGCTTCTTCGCTTCGAACAGAACGGCTGCCTTCATTTTATCTCCGTCGCCCCGGCGCAGGCCGGGGCCGCTAAGTTTTGGTCCCTGCAACACGGCGGCCCCGGCCTCCGCCGGAGCGACGACTACTTACCGGCTGACTCCGATGTCCCCGCTCGACACGATATCGGCCTTGTAGTCGGCATATTTGCCGAACTCGTTGCGGGCGATCGCGCGATTGTGGACCTCATCGGGACCGTCGGCGAAGCGCAGTGTCCGCATCGCCGCCCATTGATGCGCCAGCGGGAAGTCGTCCGACACGCCGCCGCCGCCATGCGCCTGGATCGCGTCGTCGAGGATCTGCAGCGCCATGTTGGGCGCCTGGACCTTGATCATCGCGATCTCGAGCTGGGCGGATTTGTTGCCGGCCTTGTCCATCATGTCCGCGGCCTTGAGGCACAACAGCCGCGTCATCTCGATATCGATGCGGGCCCGCGCGATGCGCTGTTCCCAGATCGAATGGTCGGCGATGCGCTTGCCGAACGCGACGCGGCTGAGCAGGCGCTTGGCCATGGCCTCGATCCCGGTTTCGGCAACGCCGATCGTGCGCATGCAATGGTGGATACGGCCCGGCCCGAGCCGGCCCTGCGCGATCTCGAAACCACGTCCTTCGCCAAGCAGCAGATTGTCGACCGGCACGCGGACATTCTCGAGCAACACCTGGCCGTGGCCGTGCGGGGCGTGATCATACCCGTAAACCGAAAGCATCCGCTCGATCTTGACGCCCGGCGCATCGAGCGGGACCAGAATCTGGCTCTGCTGGGCGTGGCGCTTGGCGTCCGGGTTGGTCTTGCCCATCACGATCGCGACGGCGCAGCGAGGATCGCCGACGCCCGATGACCACCATTTGCGGCCGTTGATGACATAATGGTCGCCCTCGCGCACCATCGAGGTTTCGATGTTGGTGGCGTCGGATGAGGCGACCGCCGGCTCGGTCATCAGGAAAGCGGAGCGAATCTTGCCTTCCATCAGGGGCCGCAGCCACCGCTCTTTCTGCTCGAGCGTGCCGTAACGATGGAAGACTTCCATGTTGCCGGTGTCGGGCGCCGAGCAGTTAAAGCATTCCGAAGCCCAGCCGATCTTGCCCATTTCCTCGGCGCATAGAGCATATTCGAGATTGGAAAGCTGGGTTCCTTCGAACTCGAAACTGTCATCAACATGGGTCTGGCCCGAATGCGGCGGCATGAAGAAGTTCCACAGGCCCTGCGCCTTGGCGATCTCCTTCACATCCTCGATCACCTGGATCACCTTCCAGCGCTCGCCCTCGTGCGACTGCTTGTGATATTCGGCGTTTCGGGGTGCGATCTCCTTGTCGATAAAGGCCCGCACACGGTCCCGGAAATAGGTTTCGCGATCGCTCAGCGTAAAGTCCATGATGCTTCTCTCCTATGGCTGTCGCTATCTCGACTAAACCGTACCGAGTTTTCGGTAAAGCCGTTGAATCCTCTTTTTCCGAGGGGTTCCGAACAACGAAAAAGCGAAATGGCGCTGCGGAATCCGCTGGCCCCGTGTGACGGAAATGTTAAGCTGGACGGATGGGGCAAACCGATACTGCAGAACTGGACGAGGTTACGGGAACGAAACGTTTCAAGGCGAAACGTAATGCGATCCTGGCCGCCGCTTCCGAAGCGATAAACGAACAGAGCGCGAAGGGCATGACCTTCGCCGATGTTGCGCGCCGCGTTGGGCTCAACACGACGAGCGTGACCTATTATTTCAAGCGCAAGGAAGATCTCGCCCAGGCGTGTTTCGAACACACGCTCGAAACCTTGGGCGAGATGCTCGACATCGCCCAGATGGAGGCGACGCCGGAGGCTCGGGTCGCCCGCTATCTGTCGCTCAACATGGAGCGGTTTGCGCGTATCCGCGAAAACGAGGAGCGCGCGCTGGCGACGCTGAGCGATTTGCGCGCGATGGAGGATCCGATGCTCGGCCGGCTGATGGCGGCCTGGCGCGAGATTTTCCGCAAAACGCGTGCTTTATGGGGCGAGGAACCCGAGAATCGCCGTCTCAAGGATTTGTTTGGCGCGCGCGCGCACGTGCTGCTCGAGAACACCTTCTGGATCCCCGCCTGGATCGCGCGCTACGATCTCGACCAGTTCGACCGGGTCGAGGCGCGGTTGATGGACATGTTTCGCCACGGCATCGCGGTCCCGGGCGCCAAATGGGAGCCGGCGATCCTCGATATCGAGCATGAGGAAGCGGAGCCTGGCCGCGAGGCGTTCCTGCGCGCGGCCACCCGGCTGATCAACGAACTCGGCTATCGCGGCGCCTCGGTGCAGCGCATCGCGTCGGAGCTCAATGTCACCAAGGGCAGCTTCTACCATCATCTCGATGCCAAGGACGATCTGGTCATCGAATGCTACAAGCGCAGCTTCGACACGATCACCGAAACGATCCAGGTCGGCGAGAACAGCAGTGGCGACTGGTGGCATCGATTGTCGAGCATCATCGCGACCTTGCTCGACGTGCAATTCTCGGAACGTGGACCTTTGCTGCGCACGACCGCGCTGACCGGCCTGCCGCGCCATGTGCGCCAGGCGATGATCGACCGCTCGAACCGCATCGCGCGGCGCTATGCTGGCATGCTGTCCGACGGCGCGGCCGAGGGATCGGTCCGCCCGGTCGATGCGCTGATCGTCAGCCAGTCGCTGATGGCGCTGCAGAATGCGGCGTTCGACATGCGCAAATGGGCATCGACAATGCCGCGCGAGCGTGCGGTGGCGATGTATGCCTCCACCCTCGCCTTCGGCCTGTTCGACGACCGCGCAGTGGATAGTTGAGCCGCCTGCCGGAGCGTGCTGCGAATAGGTGGAATCCGGCTATTCGCGATAAAGCACGCGACCACAAGGAATCTCAGACGGCAATCGCGTCCTGCGCTGCCTTACGCTCGATCGCCTTGCGCTTGAGCAGCACGCCCGCGCGCCAATAATGGAAGATCGCCCAGGGGGTGATCGCGGCGAAGACGAACATCGAATAGCGCAGGGATTCAGCGCCGTAGGTCGGCTTGAGTGCATCGCTGAGCATGCCGACCAGAAATGGCCCCAGTCCTAGCCCGATCATGTTGTTGACCAGCAAGGTGATCGCCGCCCAGGTCGCCCGCAGGCGGATCGGCGCCTCGGACTGGATCAGCGCGAAGGTCACGCCGAGATAGGCGGTCGAAAACAGGATCGACAGGAAATAGGCGCCGACCCCGAAAGTCGGGTTGGTCGCGGTATAGACGCATAGGGCCAGCGGCAGCCCGATTGTCTTGAAGACCACCACCATGAATGACTGGCTGTATTGCCCGTAACGGCGGGTCAGCCGGTCGGCGATCCGTCCGCTGGCGATGGCCGCGACGGCGACGATGACCGCGCCGGCGGGTGCTACCTTGAGCGCGATGTCGAGCTTCGTGAAGCCGAACGACCGCTGCATGAAACTCGGACCGAAGGCGGTGAGGCCGTATCCGATCATCGAGGTCAGGGTGAAACCGGCGACGAGGTGAAGCGCGGCGCGGTTGGCGAACAAGGTGGTGAAACCGTCGATCAGTGACGGCCTGGCCGAATCCATCGCGATCTGCGCGTCGGACAGGCCGCGCTTGGGCTCGGGCACGACTGCCCAGATGATCGCCGCGAGCAGCAATCCGGGCAGGCCGATCACGTACATCGCGACGCGCCAGCCATAATAAGTCGCGACGACGCCGCCGATGATCGTGCCGAACGCCGCCCCCAGCCCGACGCCGAGCGAATAGATCGACAGGGCCGACGCGCGTTTGTCCGGCGGATAGAGGTCGGCAATGATCGAATGGCTGGGGGGACTCGATCCCGCCTCGCCGATGCCGACGCCGATGCGCGCGCCGAGCAACTGCCAAAAATTGCCGGCAAGTCCGCCCAAGGCGGTGAACCCGCTCCAGATCGCAAGTGCGCCAGCGATGATCCGCACGCGGTTGCTGCGGTCCGCGAGCCAGGCGACGGGAATGCCGAGCCCGGCATAGAAGATCGCGAACGCCATGCCGCTCAGGATTGCCATCTGGGTATCGGAGAGATGCAGATCCTTGATGATGTCTTCCTGCAGGATCGCCAGGATCTGCCGGTCCATATAGCTGAAGAAATAGGCGAAGGTCAGCAGCAGCAGGGTCAGCGCGCGGCGCTTGGGGACGAACGTCGCCTCGATTTCGGGAAGATGCGTGGGGGAGGACACGGGAGGGGCGACCTTTCTTTTCGTTGCAAAACAACGGCCCCGCCGCGCKGGTCKGGCGSGGCGAGGCCGGAGAGAGAAAGCTAGGGTGCCAAAGTCAGAACTTGGTCGACAGGCCGAGCTTGAACATCCGGCCGTAGGGATTCCCGACGAACGGCTCGTAATTGTAATCTTCGCGCGCGAAGGGTGGCGATGCGTCGAAGATGTTGAACACCGTGCCAGTGAGGACGATGTTCTTCCACGGCAGCTTGACCTGGACGTTGAGGTCCGCGGAGATGAAGTCGTCGAGATCGGCTCCGGTCAGGATGCTCGCGGCGTTGGGCGTCAGCCCAGAGTCGACGCAGGCGCCGGTCGCTCCCGGTTTCAGGCCCAGCGCGCAGTTGGGCGCGAATGGTCCGGTCTTGGTATCGTAACGCTGGTCATGCAGTCCGTCGGTATAGTTGACCGTCAACCGGGCATCGACGGGGCCGGCGCCAAGGTCGAGATACGCCTGCCCCTTCCATTTCGGCACCGGATACAATGTCGATTGATAGTTGAGCAGCCCGACGCCATCGAACGCGCCCTGAACCTTAGTTCCCGCCACGATGATCGCGCTGATCCGGTTGTGCAGCGTCCGCGTGGCGTCCGCGCCGATGCCGAAACGAATAGCGGAGCCGAGGAACTGGTTCGACCGGTAGTTGACGCTGAAATCGAGCCCGTCGTTACGCTGGGTCGCGCCGTTCTGGTACATCGTCTTGACGCGCGCGATATTGGCGACCGTCGTCGCCCCGGTGCACGCGCCGGTCGAGAAGGTGAACCGCGCGGCAAGGCCCGCATTGGTGGCACACGTGTTGGGCAACCCCGTCGGGAACAGCGTCGCAACCATCGCGCTCAGCGGATCGCTGACGATTACGTCGCTGAGATTATAGCGGAAATAGTCGACACTGGCGTTGAAACCGCCGAACTTCAGCAGAACGCCCGCCGAGTAGTTTTCGGAGCTTTCGGGCTTGAGCGCCGGGTTGCCATAGACGTCGACCGGCTTGAACGTCGTGCCGATCAGTTGGAGCGCGGTCACGAAATTGTTGGTGATGTTCGCCAGCGTCGGCCCGCGGAACGTCGTTCCGTATCCCCCGCGGATGGCGAGCCAGTCGGTGACCTGCCACCGCGCGCGGACCTGGGGATCGACGGTCGAACCGACTGAGCCACCATAATCCTCATATCGCACGGCTGCCTGGATATTGAAGCTGTCGAACACCGGGAGCTGCAATTCGGTGAACACGGCCTTGACGCCGCCCTTCAGGAAGCTGTCGCGGTTGGTACCCAGGAAGGCCAGCGCGCCGGTCGCGGGGCTCGGGGTTACGCCCGAGGTCGGGGCGCAGGCCGCCGGATTTGTGTTGCCGGTGATCGGCGTGTCGCGGCACGGATTGACCGCCAGGTTGTTATTCGCGGCATATTTGGTGTCGAACCAATTATAGCGATATTGCGCGCCGACGCCGAACTGGATGTCGCCGCCAGGCAGCTTGATGCCGGTCGAGCCACTGATGTTGCCGTCGAGCACGAACAATTGCGAATCGACCGCGGTCGACGACCGCACGAAGAACCAATCGGTCAGTGCCTTGGTATTGGCCAAAGCGGCATTGCCTTGCGGGTTGGTCGTGCCATTGATCGCGCCGGCGGTTACCGCGTTGCCGAACGGATTGAGCCACATGCAGCCGTTCGCGCCGGGCACATTGCCGGTGCAGTTCGGGCCGCCCAACCCGCGCAACGCGAGCTGGATGCGGTCGCCGAATGAGTCGTAGCCGTCGATGTAGCGATAATATTGGTGATAGGTCGCCGACAGGCTGTAATCGAGCTTCGGCGCTAGTTTGCCGCTGAATTCGGCCGTGAAACGGATCGATTCCGACTTGCGCATGCCGCGGGCCGAACCGGTCTCACCCGAATCCCCGAGCGTAGAGGGATTGCCGCCGGCCATGTACGGGCGGAATAGCAGCAGCGGGAAGATAGCTCCGCTTGCGGGCAATGGATTGCCCGTCACCGGATTGATGAAAAGCGACGGGTTGGCGGCCTTGTAGGCGATGAACCCTGGATTGTTCGCCGGCACATAGAAACCGAGCCCGAGACTGGTGTTCGCTACCGAACCGCCCAGCGACACCGTCGAGGGCAACTGCGTCAGCAGATAGGACGGCGAGGTCAGATAGTGCGGGACCGTCGTGCGTCCATAAAGCGCGGTGACCTCGAATTTGTGACTGCCGCCGAGATCGACCTCGACATCGGTGAAGGCGGTGATGCGCTTCTCAAGGTCTACCAGCGTGTCGAACCCGGTATATTGAGTCGAGCAGCGGCCGTTCGCGCCAAGATACCCGCCCAGGGGAACGCAGCTCGTATCGGCCACGACACCCGTATAGGGGGTAACGACGCCAGGGGTGGCACTTGGACCAACCAGCAGGAAGTTGGCGGGGTTACCACCACCGGTCCAGCCGCCCTGTGGATTGTTGAGAAAGGGTTGGACCGCGAACGCGCGGTCGCGCGCGAGCAATTGACCGCGCTTGTTGAAGCCGACCGCGGCAAGCATCCTGAAGCCATTGCCGACATGGCCGTAGCTCAGCGACGCGTCGATATCACCGTCGGTATCCTTGACCCAACGATAGGCGGCTGAGGCGCGAAACCCTTCCTGGTCGGTACGCGTGATGAAATTGACCACGCCCGCGACCGCGTCCGATCCGTAGGTCGCCGCCGCGCCATCCTTGAGCACTTCGATGCGGCCGATCGCCGCGGACGGAATCAGGTTGATATCGACTGCGGGGACGCCGTTGCCGGCCGTAACCAAGCGCCGATTGTTGAGCAGCACCAGGGTCCGTTGCGGCGACAGGCCGCGGAGGTTGGCGGTGGCGATGCCTTCCGCGCCCTGCGAACGGCTGTCGAACTGGTTCGAGTCGCCGAGCACCGCGCTCGATGTCGGCAGCGCCTTGAGCAATTCGACCGCGGAAGGGGAGCCCTGCTTCTGGAGTTCATCGGCGCCGATGACGTTGACCGGCAATGCCGCGTCCTCCGGCGTACCCCTGATGATCGAACCGGTGATGATGATGTCCGGCGTGCCGCCAGTGTCCTGCGGATCCGCGGCCGGCGCCGATTGGGCAGCCGCCGACGACACCGCGCATACCGCAAACACGGAAATAGCGCAGGCGCAAAGCAACCTTGTCTTGGTCATATGCCTCTCCCCAAACGAGCTGGAGCACCTTGATCGGCTCCATACCCATTACTCGAATAGGCACTATGGGTGACCCTACGTCAAGCGTTAGTCGCGTTGCAAATCGCTATGGATTCTCGGTTCGGCGCGGAATGGGCACGGGCGCATGGCTCCGAAGCCGGCCAAACCGGATTCCGGAAACATGGCCAGAAAAGGTGTTGAGTTCAGTAGCCGCCGAGCCGCGCGAAGCGGTCGCGGAGATAGGCGGTATTTCCCCATACCGCTTCCAGCACCCGCATGCGCTTGAGGTAGAATCCGGCATCATATTCGTCGGTCATGCCGATCCCGCCATGGAGCTGGATCATCTCGCGGCTCATCGCGTGGCCAACCTCGTTCGCCTTTGTCTTGGCGAGCAAGGCTGCCTGTCGCGTATCGCCGCCGGCATCGATCGCCGCGAGTCCCGCTTCGACTGCAGAGCGCATCAACTCGATATCGCTGAACAGACCGGCCATGCGGTGCTGCAGCGCCTGGAAGGTGGACAGCACCTGGTCGAACTGGCGGCGTTGCTTGAGATAATCGAGCGTCGTCTCGAGCGCCTGTTGCGCCATCCCGAGCATCTCGGCCGACGCGACCACGCGCGCGCGATCGAGCACCTGGTCGAGCAATTTGTCGCCACCGTTCGCCAGCTTGTCGGCTTCGACCGCGTCGAACGTGACGTCGGCGTGACTGCGGAAATCGGTCAGGTGACGACGCGACCGCGATATGCCAGCCTGGTTCCCGTCGACCAGATAAAGCCCGTCCGTCGCCGCGACGACGAACAGGCCGGCGCTGTCGCCTTCCGCCACGAACGCCTTGGTCCCGCTGAGCTTGCCGCCCGCGACTGCTGTCTTGATATTCTCAGGATCATGACGCGGCCCTTCATCGAGCGCGAAGGTCGCGACCAGCTCACCGCTCGCGATCTTGGGCAGCCAGGCATCCTTCTGCGCGTCGCTGCCACCAAGCCCGATCGCGGAAGCCGCCACGGCACTTGCCGATAGCGGGCTCGCAGTCACCGTGCGGCCGAGTTCCTCGATCACTAGCCCCAGGCTGAGCCAGCCGAAATCGGAGCCACCCTGGGCTTCGGGAATGACGATCCCCGCCCAACCCATCTGCGCCATCTCGTTATAAACATTGGGATCGTAGCCGGTCGCGGTATCGGCATCGCGTACCTTGCGCCACTCGGTCACCGGACTTTCATTGCGAGTCCATTCGCGCGCCATGTCGCGCAGCATCGTCTGTTCTTCGTTGAGGACGGCCATATTCTTCTTCCCTCGTCATCCCAGCGAAAGCTGGGATCTGGTGCGGCAAGCGCACGCTAAACGGCGTGAGACCCCAGCTTTCGCTGGGGTGACGGTTTCATTGATGATCCAGCATCCCCAGGATGCGCTTGGCGATCACGTTGTTCTGGATCTCGGTCGAGCCGCCATAGATCGTCGTCGCCTTGCCGAAGAGCCAGGCGCGGACGCCGTGCAGCTCGGCTTCGCTGAAGCCCTCGCCTTCCCAGCCCAGGCCCTGCAACCCCTGGATCTCGATCGTCAGCTCGGCGCGTTCCTGGCCGAGCTTGGTGCCGATCGTCTTGAGGATCGACGACACTTCGGACACGCCGCCCTTCGCCTTGGATTCGGCCTGGATGCGCATCGCGGTCAGCAGGAAGGCGCGCCAGTCCATCTCGAACTTGGCGATTCGGGCACGCAAATCCGCGTCGGCGATCCGCCCTTCGGCATCCACGCCAACATATTTCTTGGCGACGTCTGGCAGGCCCGGCCCGCTCGGCATCAGCCGCGACCCGCCACCCGACAAATTGGTCCGCTCGTGCTGGAGCAGGCGCTTACCGATCGTCCAGCCCTGCCCTTCCTCGCCGACCAGATTCTCCTTGGGCACCTTCACGTCGGTGAAGAATGTCTCGCAGAAGGGCGACATGCCGCTGATCATCTTGATCGGCTTCACCTCGACGCCCGGCGCGGTCATGTCGATCAGCAGGAAGCTGATTCCCTTGTGCTTTTCTGTCTTGTCGGTGCGGACGAGGCAGAAGCATTTGTCCGCCCATTGCCCGCCGGAGGTCCAGGTTTTCTGGCCATTGACGACATAATGGTCGCCTTTGTCCTCGGCGAAGGTCTGGAGATTGGCGAGGTCCGATCCGGCATTGGGTTCGGAATAACCCTGGCACCAGCGCACCTCGCCTTTGGCGATCGCCGGGATATGCTCGCGCTTCTGCGCCTCATTGCCATATTCGAGCAGGGTCGGGCCGAACATCATTACGCCCATGCCGCCGATCGGATTCCATGCATCGACGCGCGCCATCTCGTCCGCCAGCACCCTGGCTTCGGCACGGCTAAGCCCGCCGCCGCCATATTCCTTCGGCCAGGTCGGCACGCCCCAGCCCTTTTCGCCCATCGCCTTGCGCCACGCCGTCATCTCCAGCGTTTCCTGGGTCGGCCCCTCGACACTGGCCAGGACATTGCCCTTGCCCTTGAGCGATGCCGGAAAATTGGCGGCGAGCCACTCGCGCACTTCGGCGCGGAAATTCTCGAGTGCGTCGGACGGACGATCGAGTTCGGCGGCGGATGCCATTAAAACTCTCCTTTAAACCGAATCTGAATATCGGGTATGGTCCGGAGATGACACATTCCAAGGCAACGGGAAAGCCCCTGACGTCACGGGTACGTGAAGCGCTGGAGGCCGTAGCGGAACCGGCAAGCGCGTCGGCGATGCAAGCGTACATGAAATCGGCGATGCCCTACCTCGGCGTCGCGAGCGTGCAGCGGCGTGCCGCGCTGAAGCCGGTCTTCGCCGGAATCGATTGGCCCGACAGCGCGGCGTGGCAAGCCGATGTGCTCGCCTTGTGGCACGGCGCCACCCATCGCGAGGAGCGGTATGCGGCGATCGAGCTCGCTGCGGTTAAGTCGGCGCGCCGGTTTCAGCGGATCGACGCGCTGCCGATGTACGAGGAGATGATCGTCACCGGCGCGTGGTGGGACTATGTCGATGAGATCGCCGGGCATCGGCTATGGACATTGCTGCAGAACGATCGCGCCGCGATGTGCGAGACGATGCTGAGCTGGTCGACCGACGCGGATATGTGGAAGCGGAGAAGCTCGATCCTCTGCCAATTGCCCGCCAAGCGCGAGACCGATCTCGATCTGCTCTACGCCTGTATCGAACCGTCGATCGGGTCGAGCGAATTCTTCCTGCGCAAGGCGATCGGCTGGGCGTTGCGCCAATATGCCTGGACAGATCCGGATGAAATCGCGCGCTATGTCGCGGCAGACGAGGATCGATTGAGCGGCCTGAGCAAACGCGAAGCACTCAAGAATAGCGGCAAACGGAGAAGCGAATGACGACGATCGGCGGTGGATGCCTGTGTGGGCAATTGCGCTACGAAGCGCGAGGAGCGCCGGACGGCATGGGCTTCTGCTATTGCGCCGACTGTCGCAAGGCGTCGGGATCCGGCTTCATCCCGTTCATGGGCTTTGCCGCCAGCGCGCTGACGATCACGGGGCGCACGCATCAATTCCATTCCCCGGCAATGCGCGGCGGCAGCGCCACGCGCAATTCCTGCCCCAACTGCGGCGGGCTGGTGTTCGGCGGCATCCATGGCGTGCATGACAGCCACACCATCTATGCCGGTTCGCTCGACGACCCGGCGCATTTCAAGCCGGCGCTCGCGATCTTCGTCCGTGACAAACCCGATTGGGTCGCCATGCCGGAGGGGTTGATCGTGTTCGAGACGATGCCGGACTAGGGTCGATCGACCTCTAAATCTCCCCTCCCTGCAAGGGAGGGGCGCTTACGAGATAGGCAGGTCGAAATGCCCCCCGGGCACTTCTAAATCATGCCGGGGGCATGATTTACCTGCCAATCTCGTAAACGGGGGTGGGTTGAGGGGGGGGGGGGGGGGGGGCCATTTGGCTATATAGCCATATGGCTATCGAATCACTTCATCTCGACGCGACCTTCGCCGCGCTCAGCGACCCCACGCGCCGTGCGATCCTTGCCCGGCTCGCGCTGGGCGAGGCGACGGTGTCTGAACTCATGCAGCCCTTCGCGCTCAGCCAGCCGACCATTTCGAAGCATTTGAAAGTGCTCGAACATGCCGGGCTGATCGAGGGCGGGCGCGACGCGCAACGCCGCCCGCGGCGATTGCGCGCCGAGGCGATGAAGGACGCCGCCGACTGGATCGAGCGGTTTCGCGACCAATGGGACCGCCGCTTCGACAATCTCGACCGCCACCTCGCCACCACCAAGAAGGAGAGTTGAATGCCTGCCCCCGCTATCGCCACCGACGCGCCCGGTTTCACGATCGACCGCGCCGCTCACGCCATCCGCTTCGTCCGCGATTTCACCGCTTCGCCTGACGCCGTTTTCAGCGCCTGGACCACACCCGAGAGCATGCGTCTCTGGTGGGACGCCGGCGGCAAGCCATTGTCGCGCTGCGAGATCGACCTTCGCATCGGCGGCGGTTTCATCTTCGTCTCGCCCAGCCATGCTCATATGCCGTTCACCGGGACCTATCGGCGGATCGAACCGCCGCATCTGCTCGAGTTCGAAGCGATGGACGCGATCGGTCGCGTGGTGCTCGCCGATCGTGACGACGGCACCCGCATGACGGTGGAGATCGTCTGCCGATCCGACGAGCATCTCGACGACTATATCAGGCTCGGCGTCGCCAACGGCACGAGCCAGACCCTCGACAATCTCGTCGCCCATCTCGCCTGAGCCCCCGGCCGCGCCGCCCCTTGCCCCGGGGGCGGCGCTTTTTGCGATGTTGGAACAAGTCGGGCAGAACGCACACAAGTAGCTGAATTGCCGCGTCCGCGCGGTTCGGGCATTGCGGATTTATAATACCGCCGGGAGGAATTGATGCGCTTCGACAATCGCGCCGTGCCGATCGCGCTCGCGGCGGTGCTGATCGACACGATCGGCTTCGGGATCGTCATGCCGGTCTTCCCCAAGCTGATCACGCAGCTCGGCCATATCGACCTGGAGCAGGCCACGCGCGTCGCGGGCTATATGCTCGTCGTCTTCTCGGTCATGCAGTTCTTCGCCGGGCCGGTGCTCGGCAATCTGTCCGACCGGTTCGGACGGCGGCCGATATTGCTGACCTCGATGCTGTGCTTCGGGATGGATTACGCCTTGATGGCCTGGGCGCCGACGCTCGGCTGGCTGTTTCTCGGCCGCGCGATCGCCGGCGCCGCGGGTGCGGTCTATGGCCCGGCCGGATCGGTCATCGCCGACGTCACCCCGCCCGAAAAGCGCAGCGCGACTTTCGGGCTGATCGGTGCAGCCTTCGGCATCGGTTTCATCCTCGGGCCAGCGCTCGGCGGCCTGCTGTCGAGCTTCGGCCCACGCGCGCCGTTCGTGGCGGCCGCGGCGCTGGCGCTGCTCAACGCGGCGACGATGTTCCTATTCATGCCGGAGACGCTGAAGCCCGAGAATCGCCGGCCATTCCACCTGCGCGACGCGCATATCGTTGGCGCGTTCCGACCCCTGTTCCACGCCGGCAACGCCGCACCTTTGCTGCTCGCCTGGTTCATCTGGCAACTCGCGCACATGGTCTATCCCTCGACCTGGTCGTTCTGGGCGACGATGCGGTTCGGCTGGGATGCGCGCGCGATCGGCTGGAGCCTGGCGTTCGTCGGCTTCATCATGGCGTGCGTGCAGGCGGGTCTGACCGGCCCGGTGATCAAGCGCATCGGCGAGCGCAAGGCGATGGTCGTGGGCATGTGCTCCGCCGGCACCGCCTTCTATTTGTTCGCGTTCGCCACCAGCGGCTGGCAGGCTTATGTCCTGATGACGATCAGCGCGTTCCAGGGGTTCGTCTTCCCCGCCTTCAACGGCCTGTTATCCCGGATGGTCGATGCAACACGCCAGGGGCAATTGCAGGGCGGGATCGGGAGCATGGGCAGCGTATCGTCGATCCTGGGGCCGCTCGTCCTGACCCAGGCCTTGGCTACGGGGGATCATCACGGCTTCACCGGCGCGAATTTCCTGGTCGCGGCTGTGCTGGTGACGATCGCGCTCAGCATCATCCTGTGGAAAGTGCTTGATCGCGTGCCGCCAGCACCGGTTGCGGTCGTCGAAGGCTGACCCCCACTCGTCATCCCAGCGTTTTACCCGTCATCCCAGCGAAAGCTGGGATCTCAGGCGACATGCGATACTGCACGAGGCCCCAGCTTTCGCTGGGGCGACGGGTTACCCATCGCTGGGGTGACGGACTAGCCTTCCTTCCCCGGCCGCCGCGTCAGCGCGACGTCGAGATGCCCACCGGCATCGAGCAACGTCACCTCGCCAGTGATCACCCGCGCGATTGGATCGAGCAATTGCACGATCGGCCCGGCAATGTCGTCGGGACCCGCGGCAAACCCCATCGGCACGCGGCTGGCGATATTCTGGTTGAGTCGTTCGAATCCTTCCGCCCCCAGCCTCTTCTCGAACCAGCCCGTCCCGACATAGCCAGGCGCGACGGCGTTGACCCGGATTTGCGGCGCCAGCACGCGTGCCAGGCTCTTGGTCATGGTGATCAGCGCACCTTTGGACGCGGCATAGGCGACCGAGGATCCCATGCCGAACACACCCGCCACGCTGGCGACATTGACCACCGCCGATGCATCCTGCGCGCGCATCGCCGGCGCGCAGGCGCGCACCATCTGGAACGCGGCGACGGTATTGAGCCGGTAGATGTCGACGAAGTCCTCGGCGTCGAGCGCGTCGAGATCCTCGTGATTGGCGAACTTGGTGCGCCCGGCATTGTTGACCAGGAAATCGATCCGCCCGAACGCATCGAGCGCGGCCTGGGCTAGCGCGCGGCAAGCAGCGTCGTCGACGATATCGGCCTGGACCGCGATCGAGCCATTGCCGACCTCGGCCGTCACCGCTTCGGCATCTTCCCGGCTCGACGCGTAATTGACGATGCAGCGCACGCCTCGCGCCGCAAGCATCCTCACGGTGGAGGCTCCGATTCCCGTCCCGCCGCCGGTGACGATCGCGACCCGCCCGTCCATTCCTGCGCTCATGCCGCCGCACTCGGACGCGCGGCGACGCGGTCGTACCAGGCTCTCAGCGCCGTTGCGTCCTCGGGCATCTCGACGCCGATGAATTTGCCGAAATCGATCGTCGTCTGCAGCACGATGTCGGCCATCGAATATCCCCTTCCGTCGAGAAACTGGCGTTCGGTCAGCGCCGTGTCGAACTCGCGCATCACCGTATCGATCCGCGGACGGTTGCTCTCGCCGAACTCGGTATATTGCTTGGGCACGACGCGCGCGGTGTAGGGATGCGTGTGCACCCACACCATCGCGATCGGTGTCATCAGGCGAAGTTCGACGCGGCGGGTCAGCATGTCGACTTCCGCCTGGCCCTGCGCTCCGACGCCGAACAAGGGCGGCTCGGGATTGAGCGCCTCGAAATAGCGGCAGATCGACACGCTCTCGGTGATGACGGTGCCGTCATCCAGTTTCAGGCACGGCACCTGGCCGAGCGGATTGACCGCGCGATATGCTTCTCCCTTATGCTCACCGCGCGGGATCGAGACCAGTTCGCTAGCGACGGTCAGCCCTTTTTCGGCGAGATAGATCCGCACCCGCCGCGGGTTGGGCGCAGGATTTACCGCATCGTAGAACAGCATCGACTCCCCCTTGATTCCATTTTTCGAATATCGCGTATGGCATTTCACGGCGGCTTCGCCTAGCGATTCGCAGCAAGTTTGAGGAGAGATCATGAGCGCCGACGCCTTGCTCAGCAGTGACTTCGCCACCCTGCCCGACATCATCAGCGAACATGCCAGAGAGCGCGGCGATAAGACGGCGGTGGCCGACACTGAGGGCAGCTTCTCCTATGCCGAGCTCGACGCGATGATGGATCGGGTCGCGGCGGCACTGGAGCAGGACGGAGTCGAGCAGGGGCAGTCGGTGGCGATCATCTCTACCTCCTCGATCGACTATGCGGCGGTGTTCCTGGGAACGTTGCGTGCCGGCTGCGTCGCGGCGCCGCTCGCGCCATCCTCGACCCCGGAGGCGCTTGCCGCGATGATCGCCGATTGCGGCGCGCCGATCGTCTTCGTCGACGGCGACAATCAGGCCGCCATCGCCGACCAGCGCGTTGCGGCGAAGCAGATCCGCCTCGACACCGCAGAGTTCGAGGCATGGCTGGCGCCGTCGGGGACGAAACCCCGCCCGGTCACGATCACCCCCGCCGATGGCTTCAATATCATCTATTCGTCCGGGACGACGGGTACGCCGAAAGGCATCGTCCAGTCGCACGGCATGCGCTGGTCGCATATCGGTCGCAATTCGGCCGGGGGCTATGGCGACGCGGTGACGATGAATTCGACGCCGCTCTATTCGAACACGACGTTGGTCAGTTTCCTCCCCACGCTGGGCTGGGGCGGCACCGTCGTGCTGATGAAGAAATTCGACGCGCGCGCTTTCCTCGAGCTTGCCGAGAAACACCGCGTGACGCACGCGATGTTGGTCCCGGTCCAATATCAGCGGATCATGGCGGTGCCCGATTTCGACCGGTTCGATTTGTCGGCGTTCAGGTTCAAGACCTCGACCAGCGCACCTTTTTCGCCCACGCTCAAGGCCGACATCTTGGCGCGCTGGCCGGGTCGGCTGGTTGAATTCTACGGCATGACCGAAGGCGGCGCCTCGACCGGGCTCGACTGTACTGCCTTCCCCGACAAGCTTCACACAGTGGGACAACCGCTACCCGGCCACGACATGCGGCTGATCGACGATGACGGAAACGAAGTTCCGCAAGGCGAGACGGGCGAAGTCGTCGGCCGGTCGCCGGCGATGATGACCGGCTATCACGGCCGGAAGCAGGCGACGGCCGAGGCCGAATGGTACGACAAGGACGGCAATCGCTTCATCCGCCATGGCGATATCGGCCGGTTCGACCAGGATGGCTTCCTGATCCTGATGGACCGCAAGAAGGACCTGATCATCTCGGGCGGCTTCAATATCTATCCGGTCGATATCGAGGTCGTGCTCGAACAGCATCCGGCGGTTCAGGAATGTACCGTGATCGGCGTGCCGTCGGAAAAATGGGGCGAGACGCCGGTCGGCTTTTACGTCCCCAATAGCGGCGTCGATGCTTCGGCCGACGAAATCATGGCGTGGACCAATAACCAGCTCGGCAAGACGCAGCGCCTGTCGACGCTCCATCCGATCGACGAACTGCCGCGAAGCGCGATCGGCAAGGTGCTCAAGCGCGAATTGCGCGACCGCCTGGCCGTGCAGCCGGCATAATCGCAAGAACACAAGAACAAGGGAAATTCATGCCGGGTTTGAAGCAGATCATCGACGCGCTCGAACCGATCGAGGGCGGCTGGCGGAGCAGCATCCCCGATAGCTGGCTGCAGGGGCGCACCAGTTATGGCGGCCTGTCGGCGGCGCTCGCGCTCCATGCGGCGCAGCAGTCGGACACCGACCTGCCGCCGCTGCGATCCGCGCTGGTCGCGTTCATCGGGCCCTTGTCCGGCGACGTCGTGATCCGCGCGAGCCGGCTGCGTCGTGGCCGCAACGCCGCCTTCATCCAGGCCGATGTCGAGAGCGAGGCCGGGCTCGGACTGCGCGCGACGTTCGTGTTCATGAGCGCGGTCGACTCCAAGCTCGATCATCAGGTCGGCACCGCCCCCGACTTTCCGCGCCCGCAGGCCGGCGACACGACCTTCAAGGGCAATTCGGCGGTCTCCTTCGCGCAGAATTTCGAGCTACTCGACCGGCGCGACGCGACGGTCGGTCCGGCCGAGTGGTTGCGCTGGGTGCGGCTGAACGAGCGCGAGGGACTCGATCCGATGGTTGAGCTGATCGCGGTGGCCGATTGCCTGCCGCCCGCCGCGCTCAAGCTGATCGGCGGACCCGCGCCATGCAGCTCGATGACCTGGCAGCTCAACCTGCTCGGCGCGCAGCCGCGAACCACTGACGGCTGGTGGCTGCTCAGGACCAATGCCGATTACGCCAAGGCGGGAAGCTCCAGCCAGGAAATGATGATCTGGAACGCCGATGGCGAGCCCGTCGCCGAACAGATGCAGAGCGTCGCCATCTTCGCCTGACGCGGGGATTTTTCACTTATAGCGCGACAATTTGCGACAATTTCGCCGTGGACTGACATGCGCGGGAGACACAGAGGTACCACAAGTCCTCGGACGGCAGGGAATGACCCTTCGCCCGATCGAGGACAACGGGATGAATCGAGTGTTTCTTGCCGCGGCGCTCGCGAGCGCAAGCTTCATGGCGGTAGCGCTGGTCGGGCCGACCGCGGCGCAGACCACCCCGGCCGCCAGAGGCGATGCCAATGGCGACGACGTGCTCTCGCGCGACGAAGCCATGGCACAGGCCGATGCGCGRTTCGATCGCATGGACGCGAACAAGGACGGCAAGCTGACGCCCGACGAAATGCAGCCGCGCAGGCCGATGGGCGGAGCCGAGGCGCCGCCGCCTCCCCCGCCGCCGGTTGATGGCGCGTCTCCTCCGCCGCCTCCGGCCGGCCCAGCCGGCCGCGGCTTCGGTGGGCGGATGTTCGCCCGGCTGGATACCAACGGCGACGGCGTGATCGATCGCGAGGAATATCGCGCGCTGGCTGCGCAGCGCTTCGACCGCATGGATACCAACAAGGACGGCAAGGTCGATGCCGCCGAGCGCCAGGCGGCGCGCGACGCAATGGAACAGATGCGCGGTCGGCGCGGCAACGGTGGAGACGCACCGCCCCCGCCCCCCGCATCAACGGACAAGCCCGGGCAGTAATCCCCATATGCCCAGGCTGCCGGGCGGGTGCCCCTCCTCACCCGCCCGGCCCTCCACCCTTTCCTCATTGGGCCTTTTCGCCATCAGGGCTTTTCAGGGGGACGATTGATGCTTAGCGAAGTGCCGATGGGCGGCATTCCCCACATTCTTCTGGTCGACGACGAGCGCTCGATCCGTGAACCGCTCGCCCAGTATCTGACCAAGCAGGGCTTTCGCGTCACCCAGGCTGGCGATGCCGAAAGCGCGCGCACGCGGATGGCGGCCTATGCCATCGACCTGGTCATCCTCGACATCATGATGCCGGGCGAGGACGGGTTGAGCCTGTGTCGCCATATCCGCGCGACCGGCGATATTCCCGTGGTCCTGTTGACCGCCAAGAGCGAGGAGACCGACCGCATCGTCGGGCTCGAAATGGGTGCCGACGATTATGTCGTCAAACCCTTCTCGCCTCGCGAACTGGCGACGCGCGCCCGCGTCATCCTCCGCCGCGCAGCCGGCAGCGGTGCACGTCAGCACGCGCCCGAAAGCGGATCCTACGCCTTTGCCGGCTGGGTATTGAAGTCCGGCGAACGCGCGCTGGTCGATCGCGAAGGCGTGTCGGTGCCGTTGTCGACCGGCGAATATAATCTGCTGCTGGCGCTGGTGCTGCGCCCGCGCCAGGTCCTCACACGCGACCAGTTGCTCGATCTGACCCAGGGGCGCGAGGCGATGGCGTTCGATCGTGCGATCGATAACCAGGTCAGCAGGCTGCGGCGCAAGATCGAGCCCGATCCCAAGAACCCGACCGTGATCAAGACGGTATGGGGCGGCGGCTACACGCTTGCCGCGGAAGTCACGCGACTATGAGGTTGTGGCCGCGCAATCTCCCGGGCCAGATGGCGGTACTGGTCGCCATCGCCTTGTTCACTGCGCAAGCCGTCAATTTCGGGCTGAGCTTGCGTGATCGCCAGGCATTCCGGCTTGAACAGACGGTGGGCCCCGTCGCGGCACGGATCGTCGACGCGTCGCAGGGCCCCCGCAACCGGCACGACCAGCCGCTCGACATCGCCGCGGCTCCCCCGGTCGGCGACGAGACGCCCTGGGACCGGTTCCGCTCGCGCCCCTGGCCGTCCAACCCGGTCGAAGGCGGGCTGCGGCGACGACCGGATATCGAGGAAGCGTTGCGCGCGCGCCTCAACGAGGCCGGCGTCCCTGTCGGTCAGGTCGTGACGGGAATCCGCCCACTGCAATCCGATGACCCGCGTTTCGGCAAGATGTCGCGCGTCCGGGCGCAGCGCTATCGTTTCGTCCGGCACGAGCTATTGATCGCCGTCGAGCAACCCAAGGTCGGCTGGTGGGCGGCGTCGGTGCCCTGGCAGGATTCGGAATGGCCGTTCCTGTCGCGGCTGATCGGCCAGACATTGGTACTCTACGCGATTGTGTTGCTGCCGGTGTTGCTGGCGACGCGTCGTATCGCCCAGCCGTTGAGGTCGCTGGCCAAGGCGGCGCAGCGTTTCCATCCCGGCGAAGCCGATGGCCCGATCGCCGAGAGCGGGCCGCATGACGTCCGCACGCTGATCAGCGCGTTCAACGACCTGCGCACGCGCGTGAGCGCGATGCTCGAGGAAAAGGACCGCATGCTGGGCGCGATCGGACACGATCTGCGCACGCCGCTGGCCGCGCTCCGCGTCCGCATCGAATCGGTCGAGGATGACGACGACCGCGCGCGCATGGCGGACACGATCGACGAGATGAATCGCACACTCGACGACATCCTGTCGCTGGCGCGGTTGGGGCGGCCGAGCGAGCAGGCGACCGAAGTCGACCTCGCCGCTTTGGTCGATGCGGTGGTCGAGGATTTCCGCGACCTCGGCATGCCGGTCGAGTTCACCGAGGTCGAACGGTTGACGATGCATTTGCGGCCATCGCTGATGCGGCGCGCGATCCGCAATTTGATCGAGAACGCAGTCAAATATGGTGGCGGCGCCGAGGTGTTCCTGCGATCCGACGCCAAGGCGGTCGAGATCGTGGTGTGCGACAAGGGCCCGGGCATCCCGCCCGATCGCATCCCCGAGGTGTTCGAGGCGTTCACGCGGATCGAGGGATCGCGCAACAAGGAAACCGGCGGCATCGGCCTTGGCCTGGCGCTGGCCCGGGCGATCGTCCGTGAGGCGCGCGGCGACATCCGGCTGGAAAACCGCGCCGAAGGCGGCCTCGCGGCGACGATCACGCTGCCGCGTTAGGCTCCGCGCCCGTCTTCACCCGCAGCATCGACGCTGCCGCGAGTACCAGCACGATCGCACCGCACGCCATCGTCCAGACCGGCTCGGTCGGAAAGAAAGTGCGGATGATCGCGCCCATCACCGTCGCGACCAGCAGCTGCGGCAGCACGATGAAGAAGTTGAAGATACCCATGTAGATACCGAGTTTGTGCTGCGGCAGCACGCCGGCGAGGATGACGTAGGGCATCGTCAGGATCGACGCCCAGGTGAAGCCGATCCCGATCATCGGCAGCAGCAACAATTGCTGATCGCGAATGACCAGCAGCGAGGCGAAGCTGACGGCGCCGATCAACAGGCACAGCATATGAGTCTTCTGCGCCCCGATCCGCTTGGCCAGCAACGGCAATACGAACGCGGCGAGCGCGGCGACACCGTTATAGACCGAGAACAGCACCCCGACCCAATCGGCGCCGTCGTTATACGCCTTCGCCGTCGTGTCGGTGGAATGGAACACATACTGCGCCACCACCGGCGTGGTGTAGATCCACATGATGAACAGCGCGACCCAGGAGAAGAACTGGACCAGCGCCAGCCGCTTCATCTGATCGGGCATCCGCGACAGATCGCTCATGATCTGCACCAGCACGTTATCGCCGCCACCGCGCACCATCATCGCGGCGATCAGGCCGAGAATGCCGAACGCCGCGAGCGCCCCACCAAGCACGTAGAGATCGCGCTCGAGCGCGAACCGCCAGACGCCCGCGACGACCACCAAGCCGGCCAGCAACCACCACCAACCGCCACGCGGAGCGATCGGCGTTTCATGCTCCGCCCCGGCGTCGACCGCATCGAAACCACGCATCTGTTCGGGCGAATATTCGCGCGTCGTCAGCACGGTCCACAACACCGCCGCGAAGATCATCACCGCGCCCAGATAGAAAGCGTAGCGGACCGAAGACGGAATCTCCCCCGCCGCCGCCACATTGCTGACGCCCAACTTCGCCATCGCGAATGGCGCAAGGCTGCCGATCACCGCGCCCGCACCGATGAAGCCTGTTTGGAACGCATAGCCTGCGGTCCGCTGCGACGGCGCGACCATGTCGCCGACGAACGCACGGAATGGCTCCATCGACACGTTGATCGAGGCATCGAGCATCCACAGCAACAAGGCCGCCGCGAGCAGGGTCGTCGCATTCGGCATGCCGAGTAGCGCAAGCGCTGCCAGCACCGCGCCTACCAGGAAATAAGGTCGCCGACGCCCGAACCGCCCCCAGGTCCGATCGCTGAAATGGCCGATCAGCGGCTGCACGACCAACCCGGTGACCGGCGCCGCTATCGCCAACAGCGCCAGGCTGCCGACATCGCTACCCAGGGTCTGGAAAATACGACTGATGTTCGCATTCTGCAGCCCGAACGCGATCTGAATGCCGAAAAAGCCGAACGAAATGTTCCACAGCCCGCGCCAGTTCTGGCGCGGCTTCTCCGCCGAAAGTGTGCTCATGCCCGGGGCGCCGTCGAGCGTCGAACGACCAACCGTGGCGGCAGCATCGCCGCCTCGACCGGCTCCGCGCGAATCTGGCGCAGCAGGGTATCGACCAACATCGCGCCCGCCTTGGCGTAATCCTGCGCGATCGTGGTCAGCGGCGGATGCGACAAGCTCGCCGCCGGAATATCGTCGAAGCCGACGATCGACACGTCGCCCGGCACGCTGAGCCCTGCTCCCTCGAATGCCCGCATCGCGCCGATCGCGATGAGGTCGCTGCCCGCGAAGACCGCATCGAACGCGACGCCGCGCCGCAACAGCTCGATCGCCGCTTCGTAGCCCGACGCCTCGGTGGTGATCGCGTCGACCTGAAGCGCCGGATCGGGGTCGATCCCCGCTTCGAGCATTGCCGAACACGCGCCACGATAGCGATCGGCGAGTTCGGGCGAATGGCTCGACACCTGTCCAAGGAAGGCGATCCGGCGGCGCCCCAGCCCGATCAGATGCGCGCCCGCGTCGCGCCCGCCGCGCACATTGTCGCAGCCGATCGTCGTCCCCGGTTGACCGGTCTGGACCGATCCCCAGCGCACGAAATGCGTACCCTGCGCCTCGAGTTGTTCGAGCCGCGCGCGATACGTCTCGTAATCGCCATAGCCGAGCAGGATGATGCCGTCGGCCTTGTGGCTGTCCTCATAATCGACATGCCAGTTCGACGAGAGCTGCTGGAACGAGGTGAGCAGGTCATAGCCGCGCAGCGCACAGGTTCGCGCGATCGACCCCAGCATGGAGAGGAAGAACGGATTGATCAGCGAATCGTCGGGGGTCGGATCCTCGAAGAACAACAGCGCCAGCGTGTTGGTATGGCGGCTGCGCAGCGACGAAGCGTTCTTGTCGACCTTGTAATTGAGTTGCGCTGCGATCGCCTCGATCCGCTTGCGCGTTGCTTCGCTGACCGTCGGATCGCCACGTAGCGCACGCGACACGGTCGGTTGGGATACGCCCGCGCGTTGCGCGATATCGAAGGACGTCGGTTTGTCGGTTAGCATCGCCCGACGGCTTCTCCCGCTGCCGGCCATCGCCTGCGGCCGGTTGGGGGCGAGTGTAGCGGGCAGCGCGGCGGCGCGATAGGGGCCGCGCGCATAACGAGTGTCCGGCAAGTCGTCCCTCCCCAGCCGCCCTCTGTCCTGGGGCGATCGTTGGAGCCTAGGCGAGCGGCGCGAGGGTCGGAACGCCATCACATACGTATTCAGCCGGCAGTGTCGGTGCGCGTGGGACCGCGCGGAGAAACGTCGGCCGCGATGAGGTAAGCCCTCTCCCGCCTGCGGGAGAGGGAGGGGCCCGCCGCCATCAGGCGGTAGGAGGGTGAGGGTCTTCTTCTTCTGTTTTCGACGTACGCCTGGAAGAAGAAAGAAGACCCTCACCCAACCCTCTCCCGCTTGCGGGAGAGGGCTATAGAAAGGGAGGCCAGAACCTGATCCCCAGCGATGCAGCGGGGCAACACCGCCTTATGCATAATCCTGAATACGTATGTGGCCAACTTGGCCCCATCCCCGCTGCAACATAAGCGCAGCATATCTGCACGCGCCATGTGGGCCGCGTTGATGCCGCCAGCCAAATATGGTGCGGCCGCAAGGGGAGGAATTGATGACTGCTTTCCGTTCGAACCGTCGTACCCAGCTTGCCCTGCGCGCAAGCGGCATCGCGCTTGCCGGCGCGCTGACGGTGATCGCGTCGCCGGCACTCGCGCAGACTGCGCCCACGGCGGCGGCTCCGCAGGCCGACGATCAGGCAAACGCCGATACGTCGCAGGACATCGTCGTCAGCGGCTTCCGCGCAGCATTGGCCAGCGCGACCGCCAAGAAGCGGAATTCGGAACAGATCGTCGAATCGGTGTCGTCGGAAGACATTGGCAAGCTGCCCGATAACGGCATCGGCGAGTCGATCGCGCGCCTGCCCGGTATCTCCGCGCAGCGCAGCGCCGGACGCGCCAACATCATCTCGATCCGCGGTTTCGGCCCGGACTTCTCGACGACGACGCTCAACGGCCGTCAACAGACCACGACCAATGACAGCCGCGCCGTCGAATTCGATCAATATCCGTCGGAAGTCCTGGCGGGCGTCGACGTCTACAAATCGTCGGAAGCGGATCTCACCGCCGGCGGGCTGGTCGGCAGCATCAACCTGCGCACCATCCGTCCGCTCGACGTCAGCAAGCGCATCCTCGCGATCGGCGCGCGCGGCACCTATGTCGACCAGAAGCTGCAGCCGGGAACGAGTGACCTGGGCTATCGCGTCTATGGCACGTTCGTCGACAAGTTCGCCGACGATCGGATCGGTATCGCGCTGTCGGCCGCTTACACCGACGAGCCTTATCAGACGCGCGACTGGAACGCCTGGGGATACGGCGCTTACGGGCCGAACCAATATGGCATGAACGGCGTCAAGACCTGGTCCGAGTCGGACAAGCTGAAGCGGTTCGGGGCCAATGGCACGATCCAGGTGAAGGCAAGCGATGACCTGATGCTGACGGTCGACGGCTTCTATTCTCGTTTCGTCGACCGGATCGATCAGCGCGGCATCGAAATGCCGTTCAACTGCGGCGGTGGCTGCGGGCACGATCAGATTCTGAGCTACACCGCGGATTCGCGCGGGCTCGTGACGTCGGCGACGATCAAGGGAACGCCGGTCATCGAGAATTATGCGAATGACCGCGTGGCCAGCACCTACTCGCTCGCCGGCAACCTGAAGTGGGACAATGGCGGGTCGACACGCGCCCTGTTCGACGCGAGCTGGTCGCGCACGGATCGCAGGGACGACCGGCTGGAAACCACCGCCGGTCTTGGCCGCGCACTGCCGAACCCGACGGCGACGGTGAGCTATAAGCTGACCGACAAGGGGCCGGTCTTTACCAGCGACTATAACGGCGCCAGCTCCGCATTGGTGCTGACCGACGTCGAAGGCTGGTCGGGCACGCCCGTCCAGGCAGGCTATGACAAAATTCGTAAGAGCAAGGACGATCTGATCGAGCTGCGTGGCGAGATCGAGCAGGACATCGGCAACTTCGTCAAATCGATCAAGGTCGGTGTCGACTATACCTATCGCACCAAGGTGCTGACCCAGGATGAGGCGTTTCTGTCACCACCGGGCGGCGCGACGACCGCTGCGATCCCGTCGAATCTGATCCTTAGCCCGGTACAGCTGGACCGGGGGTTCGGGCCGATCTTGGCTTACGATCCGCGAACCCTGGTTGCGAACAATGTGCTCGTCTACGTGCCCAACGGTTCCGGCGCATCGCAAGCCTATGACGTGACCGAAGAGGTCTGGACCCCTTACGCCATGGCCAATCTGAACGCCGATCTTGGAGCAGTAAAACTCACCGGCAATATCGGCGTGCAGGGAATTCGCACGGCGCTCACGTCGAAGGGTGCGACCAAGCCGACCGTCAGGGATTCCTATTGGATCGTCCTGCCCAGTATGAATCTCAACTTCCGTTTTCCGAACGACTTCGTGATCCGGTTCGCCGCGTCGCAGCAGATCATGCGCCCCCGCATGGATCAGCTGACCAATATCGTTAACTTCGGCATCGACAACACCCGTACGCCACCGATCTATGTCGGCAGCGGCGGCAACGCGCTATTGCGTCCATATAAGGCGACAGCCTTCGATCTAAACTTCGAGAAATATTTCGGATCGAAAGGCTATATTGCGCTCCAGACCTTCTACAAGCACATCAATACCTATATCGACCCCAGCGCATTCGATCTCAACTTCGATTATTCTGGCTTCCCGACGCCGCCCGGCAATGTGCCGTCTTCGCCCATTGGCCAGTTCAGCGGCCCGGTGAATACGCATGGCGGGCACATTTACGGTATCGAGGCAGCCGGTACACTGCCGTTCGACCTGTTCACCAAGGCGCTTTCCGGCTTCGGTCTGACCGGTGGTTTCGGCTATACCGAAACGAAGGTGAAGGACTTTGCCGGTCGGGTCACGGTCATCCCCGGCTATTCGAAATATGTCGGCAATTTGACGGTCTATTACGAGGCTGACGGATTCAGTCTGCGCGGCAGCATGCGGTATCGCTCCGGCTTCCTCGGCGATTTCTCGCTGTTCAGCGGCGGTCTTGATCGTCAGCAAGTGCTGGCGGAAACCGTCTATGACGCACAGGTCGGCTACGATTTCCCCGCGACATCCGCATTGCATGGGCTCTCGTTGTACGTTCAGGGCCAAAATCTGACCGACACGCGGTCGGCGACGGTTGCCGACGTGAATGGCGCAGCATTCCCCGGCGCCTGGCTCAAATATCAGACCTATGGCCGCCGCGTCGTCGGAGGCTTCACTTTAAAGTTCTGATACACGAACAGCCTCGCCGGTTCCGGCCGGCGAGGCACATTCGATGGTGAAGGCCTGACATGACTGAACCCACGTCGCTCGACATCGTCATCGCCGGCGGCGGGACGGCGGGATGGACGGCCGCGGCCATCCTCGCCCGCTTCCTCGGCAATCGCGCGACGATCACCCTGGTCGAATCCGATGCGATCGGCACGGTCGGTGTCGGCGAGGCAACGATCCCCCAGATCCACAATCTGATCATCGGACTGGGGCTCGACCAGGCCGAGTTCCTGCGGCGGACCAACGCGACCTTCAAGCTGGGGATCGAGTTCAGCGACTGGCTGCGTCCCGGCCATCGCTACATCCACAGCTTCGGCCAGGTCGGGCGCGGCGTCGGGCTGATTCCGTTCCGCCAGCTCTGGCTGCGCGGCCGGCATCTCGACGTCGCGGGTGATTATGGCGATTACAGCTATAACGTCGCCGCCACGCGGCTGGGGCGGTTCGCTACTACCGAGGGGCGCGACGGCAAACCGACCGAGCTTGCTTATGCCTATCATTTCGATGCAGCGCTGTTCGCGCAGATGCTGCGCGACTATGCCGAGGAACGCGGCGTCCGACGGGTCGAAGGGCTGATCGAAAAGGTCGAGCGCGACGCCGAAACGGGCGATATCCGCGCACTGCGGCTCGACCGCGACCGCGAGATCGCAGGTTCGTTCTTCATCGATTGCACCGGTTTCCGCAGCCTGTTGCTCGGCGATGCGCTCGGCGTTCCGTTCGTCGACTGGCGCCGCTTCCTGCCCTGCGACACGGCCTTGGCTGTGCCGAGCGAAACGCGCCCCGAGCTGCGCCCCTACACCCAGTCGATGGCGCGCCCCGCCGGCTGGCAATGGCGCATCCCGCTGCAGCATCGCACCGGCAACGGCCATGTCTTCTGCTCCGACTTCATGTCGGTCGATGAGGCAAGCGAATTGCTGCTCGCCAATGTCGAGGGCAAGGCGCTTGCCGATCCCCGCCCGATCCGATTCACCAGCGGGCATCGGCAGGATTTCTGGTCGCATAATTGCGTCGCTTTGGGCCTTGCCGCGGGCTTTATGGAGCCGCTCGAATCGACCAGCATCCATCTCGTCCAGTCGGGTCTCGGGCGCCTGCTCACTCTGCTGTCGGGCGACTTGTCGAACGTCGCTATCGCGCGCGACACGTTCAACCGCCTGTCGACCATCGAGTGGCAGCGCATCCGCGACTTCATCGTCCTGCATTACATCGCCAACGACCGAATCGGCGAGCCGTTCTGGGATCATTGCCGGGCGATCGAGCTGCCGGCGACGCTGGCGGAAAAGATCGCCCTGTTCCGCGAAGCCGGCGCGTTCGTCCGCGAGGAGGACGAGCTCTTTCTCGACGACAGCTGGGGTCAGGTGATGATCGGCCAGGGCATCATGCCGCGCAGCTGGTCGCCGCTCGCCGACAACGTGCCCGGGCAGGATGTCGGGCCGTTCCTCGACACGCTCGCCAAGTCCTATCGCGTCAAGGCGGAGACGCTGCCCAGCCATCGCGACTTCGTCACGTCGTTGACGGGCGACGCTCTGGAGAAACAAACATGATCCGCCGCTCGTTGCTCACCGCCTTGCTCGCGACCGCGCTCGTGCAACCGGCGCTGGCGTCGCGGGAAACCGCCCCGGCAACGGCGCCGGCCACCAACTATCGCGACCGCCTGCCCGAGGACGAGGTGATCTATTTCGTCCTGCCCGACCGGTTCGAGAATGGCGATCCGAAGAACGACACCGGCAGCCTCAAGGGCGATCGGCTCGTCACCGGTTTCGATCCGACCGCCAAGGGCTTCTATCATGGCGGCGACCTCAAGGGCCTGCTCAAGCGGATCGACTATATCCAGGCGCTGGGCGCGACCGCGATCTGGGTCGGCCCGATCTTCAAGAACAAGGCAGTGCAAGGCCCTAGGGGCAACGAATCCGCCGGCTATCACGGCTATTGGATCACCGATTTCACCCGGGTCGATCCGCATTTCGGCACCAATGCCGACTTCAAGGCGCTGGTCGACGCGGCGCATGCGCGCGGGATGAAGGTCTATATGGACATCATCGCCAACCACACCGCGGACGTGATCAAATATCGCGAGTGCGAGGCGGACAAACCCTGTGCGTACCGCAGCCGTGCCGACTATCCGTACACGCGCAAAGGCGGCGTGAGCGGCCCGGCGATCAATCCCGGCTTCCTGGGCGATGGCGTCGCCACGCCGGAGAATTTCGCCAGGCTAACCGATCCGACCTGGGCCTACACCCCTTACCTGCCCAAGGGTGAGGAGAAGGCCAAGGTTCCGGCTTGGCTCAACGACCCGATCTATTACCACAATCGCGGCGATTCGACCTTCTCGACCGAGGATTCGCAACTCGGCGACTTCTCCGGTCTCGACGATCTGATGACCGAGAATCCGCGCGTGATCGCGGGCATGATCGACATTTTCGGCAAGTGGATCGACGATTTCGGCATCGACGGATATCGCATCGATACCGCGCAGCATGTCGACCCCGCTTTCTGGCGGGCGTTCGTCCCCGCGATGCTCGCCCGGGCCAAGGCGCAGGGCATCCCCAACTTCCACATCTTTGGGGAAGTCTTCACCGGCGACCTCGACGTCGCGCGGCTCGCCGCGCACACCCGCGTCGATAAATTGCCCGCCGTGCTCGACTTCGCGTTCGAACGCGCGGTGGCAGATACCGTCGCGCGCGGCGCGCCGACCAGCGAACTGTTCCACATGTTCTTCGGCGACCCCGCTTATGCGAATGGCGAGGCGACCGCGCGGACATTGCCGACCTTTCTCGGCAATCACGACATGGGCCGCTTCTCGATGTTCGTGAAGGCGGGCATGCCGCAGGCGAGCGACGACGAAGTGCTCAAGCGGGTCATTCTTGGCCATGCCATGTTGCTGACGCTGCGCGGGGTGCCGACGATCTATTATGGCGACGAGCAGGGTTTCGTCAGCAAGGGCAACGACCAGCTGGCGCGCGAGGACATGTTCGCCAGCAAAGTCGCGGTGTATAACGACACCAAACTGCTCGGCACGACCAAGACCACGGCCACTCCGAGCTTCGGCACCGACAATCCCATCTTCAAGGCAATCGCCGACCTCGCCCGTATCCGCACCAGCCACCACGCGCTGACCCGGGGGCGCCAGGTGCCGCGCGCCTGGGGTGACAAGCCTGGTCTGTTCGCGGTGTCGCGGTTCGATCCCGACACCGGCAAGGAAGTGCTGATCGCGTTCAACACCTCCGCCGCGCCGCTTAACGCCAACGTGCTGGTCGACGACACATCCACTGCTTTCACCGCGCTGCATGGCGCGTGCGAAGCCAAAGCCGCCGCGCCGGGTAGCCTCAAGGTCAGCCTCGCTCCTCTCGACTTCATCATTTGCGAGGCCCAGTGAACGACGCCGCCCGCTTGCCCTCCGTCCAGACCGCGCGCGAATGGTGGCGTGGGGCGGCGATCTATCAGATCTATCCGCGCAGCTTCGCCGACACCAATGGCGACGGCATCGGCGACTTGCCCGGCATCGCCGCGCATCTCGACCATGTCGCCAGCCTGGGCGTCGACGCGATCTGGCTGTCGCCCTTCTTCACCTCGCCGATGCTTGATTTCGGCTATGACGTGGCCGATTATTGCGACGTCGATCCGATCTTCGGCACGCTGGCCGATTTCGACGCGTTGGTCGCCCGCGCCCATGCGCTGGGGCTCAAGGTGCTGATCGACCAGGTCTATTCGCACAGCAGCGACCGCCACCCCTGGTTCCTGGAAAGCCGCGCCGATCGCACCAACCCCAAGGCGGACTGGTATGTCTGGGCCGATGCCCGGGCCGACGGTTCGCCGCCGAACAATTGGCAGTCGGTGTTCGGCGGCCCCGCCTGGACCTGGAGCGCCTCGCGGCGGCAATATTACATGCACAATTTCCTGCCCGAGCAGCCGCAGCTCCATATGCATTTGCCGGTCGTGCAGGACGCGATGCTCGATGTGGCGAAGTTCTGGCTTGATCGTGGCGTCGATGGCTTCCGCATCGATGCGATCAACTTTTCGATGCACGACCCCGCGTTGACCGATAACCCGCCGGCGCCTCCGGGTCCGCGCACGCGCTCGTTCGATTTCCAGCTCCACGTCCACAATCAGAGCCAACCGGAAATCCCGACATTCCTCGAGCGGCTCCGCGCCTTGCTCGACCGCTACGGCGCGACCTTCACCGTCGCGGAGGTCGGCGGCCCGAGCCCCGAGGCCGAGATGCACGCCTTCACCCAGGGCGATCAGCGCCTCAATTCGGCTTATGGCTTCAATTTCCTCTACGCCGACAAGCTCACGCCCGCTCTCGTGCGCGATGCGCTTGCGCAATGGCCAGATACGCCCGGGACCGGCTGGCCAAGCTGGGCGTTCGAGAATCACGACGCGCCGCGCGCCATCTCGCGCTGGGCCGCGCCCGAGCATTACGACGCCTTCGCGCGGATGAAGCTGATGCTGCTCGTCTCGCTGCGCGGCAATGTCTTCCTCTACAATGGCGAAGAGCTGGGCCTCACTCAGGTCGACATCCCGTTTGAGGCGCTGCGCGATCCCGAAGCGATCGCCAACTGGCCGCTGACCTTGTCGCGCGATGGCGCGCGCACGCCGATGCCCTGGCGGGGAGATGCCAACGACCATGCCGGGTTCAGCTCTGGCGCGCCCTGGTTGCCGATTGGCACAGATCATCTGGCGCTGGCGGTCGATCGCCAGAATCAGGATCCGAACTCTTTGCTCAACCTGACGCGCCATCTGCTCGCGTTCCGGCACGCCAGCGAGGCATTGATGCGCGGCGATGCGCGCGTAATCGAAGCGAGCGAGACGATCCTGGCGATCGAACGGTCGGCGGACGACGAGACCATGCTGTGCGTGTTCAACCTGTCACCCCGACCGGCCGAATGGCGCCCTGCCCAACCCGATCGCTGGCATGCCGAGGAAACCGTCGGCCAAGTGACCGACTGGCGATTTGTCGGCTACGCGGCGGTAATCGCGCGGCGGATATAAGCGAGCCGGAGCGACCAACCGCTGCGCGGCCAACAGCAGTTACTAACCGCGGTCGGCCTGACGCCCAAAATAGCGTTTGGCTTCCCAATCACATCGTAATCGCTTGCTTGCTTTGCTTTTTGCGGGCGAGCGACTCGCGGCGCGCAATCATTAGCCGACGCGGACTGTCTCATAAAAAGGGCGCTTCATGCTCAAAATAAAGGGAAATAGGTGATTAACGACATCGGGTCGTGGACAGCAAAAGCGCAGAAGAGTAGATTTCCGGAATACCCCCAAAATAATAATTCGGGTCGCACCGCTGATTTTGGCAGGAGGATGAATTCCTTCATAGCCGAAGGAAGGAGTGTGACAGAATTTATCTTGCCATACGGCGCAACTCGCCGGGTAATCTCTCACCTATCGGGTAGAGCGTCGGCAATATATCAAACTTTCCAACATATCTAGATTGCATGTGAGCATCACACAATCATGATGCTGCGCGCCTTTCTCCGAAAGACGCCCCTGTACGCGTGAATACGACGCATACGAGTCGCCGAACAATTATAATCAGATCGTAATGACGCACTTCGTCTGACGAATTGCGACGGGTTCTCTGCGTCATTGCAAATTTTCAAAAAGTACAATGTCAGGAGAAAGTCATGCCTCAGATAACATTGGCCCAACGACTGAAGAGCTTCAACCTGGACCTAGGCACTGCGAATCCGGCCGACATCGACGTTCCGGCCAACCAGGAGCTGGTGCTGGACGCGTCCAACACCAAGCTCAAGGCGAACCTGAAATATCTGGAGCCGAAGAGCCTCGATGACGTGAAGAAGTGGCTCGGCAATCCGGACGACGCCCTTGCCAAGCCGACGGTTGGTGTCCGCACGATCGCCTCGGCGCTCAGCATCGCGCCATCGCGCTCGGTGGCGACATCAATGCTGCCGTCGGCGATCATTCCGGTCCAGCCCAGCTACACCCAGGCGGAATCGGACGACCTCCACTTGTTGGCAGGCGCCTATGTTTACGGCCACAGCGCGAGCGTCGATGTGAAGCAGAAGCCGGCGCTGGACGCCTGGATCGCCAACCTCAAGGTCAGGATCCCGGTGTTCGTCTTCAACAACATCAACGTGGCCGCGGGCGCGACGCTGCACGTCAATATCAGCGCACTGTTCGCCAATTACATCACCGTCGAGAATACCGGCCGGATCAAGCTGCGCGGCGGCAGCAAGACCTCGATTCACGCCGCCGGATTCACCGGCAAGGGGCGCCAGATCGTGCTGCACCCGGGCGACGTGATCCGTCGGCCGCACTGACACGAACCACCTTTAGACGATTGCATTTTTCGCGGGAAGGATTTGAAATGGCGTATAATATATTCATCAACGGCGACAATGGCACACCCGGCAGCAACGGGACGCCGGGCCATGACGGCGGCACCGGCGCCGAGGGCCAGAACGCGGTTTGCCATTGGGACGGCGACGACGCCGGCAAGCCTGGCGGCCCTGGCAACGGCGGCACCAACGGTTCGAGCGGGACTAACGGCTTTGCCGGACAGGATGGCGGTTCGCTGACTGTCTCGGTTACCGAGTTCATCACTGGCTTCAACGTCAACGGGCGTGGCGGCAATGGCGGTAATGGCGGCTCGGGCGGCAGTGGCGGGTCCGGCGGCTCAGGTGGCCCAGGCGGCAATGGCAAGGGCTGCGAGGACGACCAGGACGGCGGCATCGGCGGCGATGGCGGCAATGGCGGTCGTGGCGGTGACGGCGGCCGTGGCGGCAATGGCGGCAACGTCGTGATCAGATATTCGGCCGGCATACCGACTCCCGAATATACTGCCGATATGGGCGGCGGTCAGGGCGGCACCGGCGGCACCGCCGGCGGCGGCGGCGCGCCTGGGCCGGGTGGACGTCGCGGCGGCGACAGCAATGCCAACGCGCAAGGGCATCCGGGGAATACGGGTGCGACCGGCATGAATGGCGGGAATGGCGATCTGGGGACCGCCATCCTGTACCAGGTGCCCTGAGGCGGAGCGGACGAGCGATCGGGGACGGCATCACCGTTCCCGATCGCCACCGCGACCAACCATGCCCGATCCGATCACCCTCTTCGCCACATCGATCCGGCTGTGCCTCGGCTTGGTGTTCGTCATGTCGGGGGCATCGAAGCTGCTGCGCCAATCCTCGATCCGCCACGTGATCGCGCAATATCGGCTGCTACCTCACGATGCGGTTGCGCCGGCCGCGCTGGGACTGGCGATCGGCGAGATTGGCGTCGGACTTCTGCTGATGCTGTCGTTCCTGCCGCCGCTCGCCGCGCCGGCGATCGTATCGGCGGCGGCGCTGTTGTGCCTGTTCAGCGTGGCGGTGGCGTCAGCGCTGGTTCGGGGAATCGTCGTTCCTTGCGGATGCTCGCTGATCCTGAACGGCCATGTCGTGACCTGGGCGACCTTCGCCCGCAACCAGGCGCTGCTGGCGTTGCTGCTGGCTGATCGCCTGATCCAATCAGGAGCGGTTTCGTGACGGCATTGGCCCCCTCTTCCCTTTCCCGCGACGATCCACTCGCCGGCTTTATCCGAAGCGCCGCGTTTCTCTCCGGCACGGAAGAGGAGAGGATCGACCGTCTTTGCGCTCGGATCGGCGTTCCGCGCGACCCCGCCGGCTGGCGATCGACGCTGAACAACGACGGTTCGCCGATCCAGATTTGCCTTGGCCTTCGTCCAGGCTCCGCGGAACCGAACCTACGCCTCATCGCCGACCCGCATCTCGGCGGACGAGATGCTCGGTTGCGGAGCAGCCAATCCCGACGAGCTCTGGCGCAACTCGACGAATGGCATGCGCCCGACATGGCCAGTCTATGCACGTCCGTACTGGAGCACATGGCCCCCTCTGGATGCGGTATTCCTTATTTGCGCAACGGCGGCGACGCCTGGCTGGCGGCAGGGATCGACGGACGCGGCGTGGCGATCTACGCGACCGCGCGGTGGGGCGATCCCGCATCGCGCTGGGCGCGCGCTTTAGCGTGGCTGGTTGACCTCTCCCCCGCGGCGGCACAAGCGGCCGCGGCGCTGACGGATCTCTCCGAGCACAGCACCCTGATCAGCGTGGGCGTGGAGGGCAGCAGCGCGGGCGACGCACGGGCGAAATTCTACTGGCGGCCCAACGGATCGGCGCCGCTGTCCGAGCTGGGGGTTTCGCTGCTGAGGCACGAGGCGCTCCCCGCGTTTCTATCGGATGCAACCGAGGGGATGGCGACTCCGGTCTCGGCGATCGTCGGCAGTGTCGGCGTCAGCGTCGCGACCGGCGCCCTCGCCGACATCAAGCTGGACCTTTGCGGCCATTGCGTCCCTCGTAGCCGGACTGACTGGGCGCACCGGATCGAGGGGTATGCGCGACGCCACCGGCTGACCGCGCCGCCATTCTTTGCGCTGGAGCCCGACGCGCCGGTCGAGATCGCCTTTGTCGGACTGGGCATCGACCGCGATTCGCAGCCGCGCCTCAACATCTATCTCAAGCCAATGGTCCCCGGAGGTCACCGATGAGCCTTCCTGTCTCCGATATCGCGATGATCACGTTCAACGACGTACCGGCGATCAACACCAGTCTCAAATACGAAGTGCTGGGCGTGCTCGCCGTTGAGAACCATCGGCAATATTGTTCGCGCCACGGCTATGATTTCATCTCGGAAGTGCCGATCGCGCGCGACCGTCCAGCCTGCTGGGCAAAGATTCCGGCCATCCTGGCGGCGTTCCAGGATCATGAATGGGTGTTATGGGCGGACAGCGACACGCTGATCTTCGACCAGCGGCCGCTCGACCGGTTCCTCGACACCGCGCATGACATGATCGTGCAATCCCATGACGCGTTCTTCCGCCTGATCGGCGTGCCGATCGAGAGCGGCATGGCGCGGATGCCGATCAATACCGGCGTGTTCCTGATGCGCCGGTCGGCCTGGTCGCGCGGCTTCCTGGAACGGGCCTATGCGCAAACCGGGTTCGTCTCGCACGGCGCGATATGGGACGGGATCGGCGAGCAGGAAGCGATGATCGCGGTCCTCAATGAAGCGCCGTCGGACCGCGTACGGATCGGCCATGTCGACGGCCTCCAGAACCATCCCCTGCTCTATCGGCCAGGCGACATGTTCGTCCACTTCTACGGCAATCATGCGCGCCATCGCATCCCTTCCGATCAGTCCACCGAGATCGTCTCGCGATGGCGAGACGCAGTGATGCACGGCCACGCATTGCCTCGCGACATTGCCCGCTTTCACTGGTGCTGCATCCAGAATGCCAGTCCCGACGAGCCGATGGTGCGCGGAGACCTCGATCATTTCCTCTACCGGCCGGAAGACAT
Source organism: Sphingomonas sp. P4_D12 (assembly GCF_056401895.1). NCBI lineage: Bacteria > Pseudomonadati > Pseudomonadota > Alphaproteobacteria > Sphingomonadales > Sphingomonadaceae > Sphingomonas > Sphingomonas sp. P4_D12. The sequence continues at coordinate 345,051 of NZ_JBFUIL010000003.1, forward strand.
TGTCGGCGCGGCCGCCGAACCTGCGATGGAGTGTTGATATGCCTCAAGCCGCAATCCAGCCGACATCGACTTATCGGGAGCGCGTGCCGGCGCTGTACGGTCCTTCCTATGCCCGTGGCTATCCGGAGTTGTATCTGACCGCCTGGCCAGCCAAACATGCGCTGAACCTCGAGGTGCTCGGCAGGTTGCTTGGCGCGCTTGGGCCTGACCCGCGGTGGATCGACATCGCTTGTGGTCAGGGATGGCATTTCTCGCAATTTCCCGGGCAAGCCCGCATGACCGGTCTCGACCTCAGCGAGGCGCAACTGGCGCGCGCTCGCGCCGCGACGCCCGACGCCGACTTCATCTGCGGCGACATGGCGGAGACGCAATTCGCACCGGCGTCGTTCGACCTGCTGACGAATTTTTGGGGCGGTTATTGCTATCTCGCCGACCGCGAGGCGATCGCCGCGTTGTGGCGCCGGGTCGTCGGCTGGATCGCCCCGGGCGGGGCGCTTTATGTCGAATTGCTGCTTGCCGAGGATCTGGCGAGCTTCAACCGGTCGGCCTACGCGGCGAAGACCGGTTTCTCGGTCATGTCACGCGGTTCTGATTTCATCGAATGGGGATATCAAGACAGCGCCGGCATGCACATCATGACCAGCCCGCCGCTCTCAGAAGCGCTCGACATCTTCACGCCGGCATTCCGCAGCGTCGATGTTCACCACGACGGCAGGTTTATGACTCACGTCGCGGCGCAGGGCCGGCTGGGCGAATAGCCGGTGTCCGCTGCGCCGCTTCCGGTTCGAAGGTCGTCAGTCTTACCGGCGGCATTATAGCCGCCCTTCCCCAATCCAGGCAGGATCCGTCGCCTGATCGTGCAACCTATGGTAGCTTGAAGATGGTGCGGGCGGTGGGAATCGAACCCACACTCCTCTCGGAACCGGATTTTGAGTCCGGCGCGTCTACCAGTTCCACCACGCCCGCGTGTCGACGAGGCACATCAGGGGCCACTGATCGACGATTTGAGGGTCTATAAGCGAGCGCTTTTGGGATTTCCATACCGGAATTAGCTGTTTCCAATCGTGCGGGCCTGGTTTCATTCCGGCTGCAATGATCTTTGGGCTCGAGGTCAAACAAGCAGCTGGCGTTGAGCTGACAGCCGTCCATCGGTCGTGCGCGCGCCGCGTAGGTGTACAGACGAAGAGGGCGCCCCTCGGGCGCCCTCTTTAAAAATCAGCTTCGCCGGCGGCGCCGCACCTGGGTCTCTCCGAAAATGACCTGCTGGACCATCGGCAGGCGCATCATCACGTGCGGAAAGCCGGGATCGATGGCGCTCACCGCGTCGAGCCGTGCGCGTTGCTCATCGCTGAACTCGACATCGAGCGCACCGAGATTGTCCTCCAGCTGGTGGAGCGTACGGGCACCGATGATCGGCGAGGTGACCGCAGGGTTGAGCAGGGTCCAGGCGAGGGCCACCTGCGCGCGCGACCTACCCAGTTCTTCGGCGATCTCGCCGACCTCGTCCGCGATGGTGAGGTTGCGCTCGGTAAGCATGTTGTGCGCGAGCACCACGTTGTGGCGGGTGCCCGTCGGGTTTGCCGACGCCTCGGCTTCGAGATCCGAGCGCTTGTACTTGCCGGTCAGTACTCCGCCGGCAAGCGGCGACCACGGGATAACCCCCAGCCCCATCTCCTCGGCCATCGGCGCGAGGTCGCGTTCGACGGTGCGCTCGGCGAGACTGTATTCGACCTGCAATGCGACCAGTGGCGACCAGCCGCGAAGATCCGCGATCGCCTGCATCCGCGAAACCTGCCAGGCGGGAGTGTCGGAGATTCCGAGATAAAGGACCTTGCCTTGGCGCACGAGGTCGTCGAGCCCGCGCAGGATTTCCTCGACCGGCGTCGTAAAGTCCCAGACGTGCAGGTACAGCAGGTCGATATAGTCGGTACCGAGTTTCCTGAGGCTCTCCTCGACCGAACGGACCATCGACTTGCGGTGGTTGCCCCCGGCATTGGGGTCGTCCGGTCGGCGGCTCATCGTATATTTGGTGGCGATAACGAGTTGCTCGCGCTTATCGGCCATGAACGTGCCGAGAAGGCGCTCGGATGACCCGCCCGTATACATGCTCGCGGTGTCGATGAAATTCCCCCCGCGATCGACATAGGTATCGAACAGGCGGCGTGCCTCGTCCTCGTCGGCACCCCAGCCCCAGTCGGATCCGAACGTCATCGTGCCCAATGAGAGCGGCGAAACGCGTAAGCCCGAGCGGCCGAGCAAACGGTAGGATTGAAGGGTCAAACTATTGGTCATTGTCCATTCTCCCACGAACGCGGCGATGCGTCCTCGTGCGAGGGGCGATATGGCTCCTGACCAACAGTTAGATTATCCGCTAGAATACACCTTCTCTATTAAGCTGATGGTGGATAATGCGCGGCACGGATTTTGCGAACCTCAACGCTTTCGCTGCAGTGGCGGAGCATCGCAGTTTCGTCCGCGCAGCGGCGCATCTGGGTATTACGCCCTCGGCGCTCAGCCAGACTATTCGCCAGCTCGAGGAACGGCTTGGCGTTCGCCTGCTCAATCGGACGACGCGAAGCGTGGCTCCGACGACGGCCGGCGAACGCCTCTATCAAAGGCTTCGTCCCGCCGTGGACGAACTCGACGCGGCCGTCGCGGAGGCGGCTTCAACGCGCGAACGTCCGGCGGGCATGTTGCGGATCAACGCGCCGCGAACGGCCGCGATAAGGCTGATCGCGCCCCGATTGGGCCGCTTCCATCGCGACAATCCCGGCGTGATACTCGACGTCACGGTGGACGATGCGCTGACGGACATCGTCGCAGGCCGCTTCGACGCCGGAATCCGGCTTGGCGAGCTGCTCGAGAAGGACATGATCGCGGTGCGCCTGACCGGTGAATTGGAGATGATGGCGGTCGCTTCGCCGGATTATCTCGCGCGTCATGGCACGCCCGAAACGCCGGACGAGCTCCATAACCATGCCTGCCTCAACTGGCGCTGGCCGACCGACGGCAGCCTTTATCGCTGGGAATTCGAAGAAGACGGCAGGGAATTCGAGATTGCGGTGCAAGGGCCGATCATCGCAAACGATATCGAAGTGGTTTTGCAGGCCGCGCTCCAGGGCCTCGGGATCGCCTATGCTTCCCACGAATGGATGGAAGGGTGGCTGAAAGAAGGCAAGTTGGTCCGCGTGCTCGAGCGTTATTCACCTAAATTTCCCGGCGTCTACCTGTACCATCCCAGTCGGCGGCAGCAGCCGCCGGCGTTGCGCGCGTTCATCGACTGCCTGTTGGACCGGCAAGGCTGAGCGTGGCGACGAAGTCGGGCGATGGCAGGAAGCCGCGCACACCAGGGTCTTGTCGAAGTGCGACGCGCGTCGCGCGCAGCTTTACCGTAAGGTGATCGGCAGGCCGACGGCTTGCCTGGACGAGCGATTTCGTCCGGGCAAGCCGCCGCGCAGGGTTATTGGAAGGTCTGCGACAGATTGCCGATACCGCCCAGCGGATCAGGACCGAAGCGGTTCGGCCCACTGGTACCTGGAAGGCACCAGAAGACGAGCAGAACGATCCCGCCGATCCACGACACGAGCGAGAAAATCACGCCGATTCCCGATATGCCGGCGCTCTGGTTGACGGCGCCGCCGACACTAAGCGCCAACGCCAGCAGGTACGGACCCCAGTACAGAAACAGCCACCAGCCCGCCCGATCGGTATCGTGGAGACGCCGCACTTGCACCGCGATAATTGGGATCAGCAAGGCGAGCCAGACGATCCCCAGGATGATGGCGATGATGCCCATGGAGGCGAACATACCCACCATGCCACCGAGCCTTGGCGTGCCATCGGAACTGGTGCCGGCCATGCTCATCGCGCTGCCCGCGATCACTACGATGGTAACGAGCGCAACCAGCCAGATGATGGCCAGCAGCAGCATGAACATCCAGAATTCCTGCCGACGCGAGCGCCCCGAAAATTCGGCATAACGCTTCAACGGCATAAACATCCATTCCATGGAATGTCTCTCCTTGCTCTCGTCTCGATCGACTAACGCAGCCCCCTACTGGAAGGTCTGCCCCAAATTGCCCGCACCGCCCAGAGGATCGGGGCCATATTTGTTCGGGCCCGGCGTACCAGGCAGACAATAGAAGATCAGGTTTGCGATCGGGATCAGAATGAACCAGCCCGATTTATCCTGGTCGTGCATGCGGCGGACTCCAACGGCGATGCTCGGGACGAGAATAGCCAGATAGAAGACCCAGATGATGACGGCGAATATTCCGGCGCCCCCACCACCGGTTACCACGCCCGTCTGGGGATCGACCGACATGGACGACGCGAACATGATACCCATCAGGATCTGAAGGACGACCATCACGATCGTCACGAACAGAGCGAACATCCAGAACTCCATCCGGGTCGAGCGGCCTTGAAAATCCGCATACCGTTTCAGCGGCATAAGCATCCATTGCATCAAACGTCTCCCTGTTAGCCTAGCGTGGGTTTTGCGATCCGTTTCATGACAATTTTCATCCGGCAGAAACGCCGGTGTGCGCCCTTGCGCCATGGTGGAGGAGTTGAAAGCGAAGGATCCCCAGCGTCTTAGCAGCCGCAGTCGATCCGTTCATCGTGATACTCCCCCGAGTCGCGAGGGTAACCTGATCCTATCCCGGTACGATTACAACCAACTCTCGCCGTATCTGTCCCTCAGCTGGACGGCGCACGCCGGCGATAGCTCAGCGCCTCGGCGACATGGACGCGCCCGACATCGGCCGCACCGGCAAGATCGGCGATCGTCCGCGCGACCCTGAGCACGCGGGTATAGCCCCGCGCCGACAGCCGCATCGCTTCGGAGGCCTGGGCCAGCAAGGTGCGTCCGGCATCATCAGGCGTCGCCACCGCTTCGAGCAGGTCGCCATCGGCTTCGGCATTGGTGCGGGCGGTTTCGTCGGCATAACGCCGCGCCTGGACCTGTCGCGCCGCCATCACGCGCCGCGCGACCTCCGCCGATCCCTCGGCCGGCGGCGGCAGGACGAGATCGGCGGCGCTGACCGACTGGACTTCGACGTGCAGGTCGATGCGATCGAGCAGCGGTCCCGACACTTTGGCCTGATAATCGGCGGCGCATCTCGGCGCGCGAGCACAGGCGAGAGACGCATCGCCGAGATGGCCGCAACGGCAAGGATTCATCGCCGCGACGAGCTGCACCCGCGCCGGGAAGGTCACATGTGCATTGGCACGCGCGACGCTGACCGTCCCGGTCTCGAGCGGCTGGCGCAGCGAATCGAGCACGCCGCGCTGGAATTCGGGGAGCTCGTCGAGGAACAGCACGCCGAGATGCGCCATGCTGACTTCGCCCGGCCGCACCTTGAGACCACCACCGACCAATGCCGCCATCGACGCCGAATGATGCGGGGCGCGATAGGGTCTCGCGCGGGTGATCCGCCCGCCGTCGAGCGTGCCGGCGACCGACTGGACCATCGACACTTCGAGCGCTTCGCCGGCATCAAGCGGCGGCAGGATGCCCGGCAGGCACGACGCCATGAGCGATTTGCCCGCGCCCGGCGGCCCGATCATCAACAGATTGTGCGCGCCCGCGGCGGCGATTTCGAGCGCGCGCTTGGCGGTTTCCTGACCCTTCACTTGCCGGAGATCGGGGCCGGCAGCCGGTTCCACGGCCTCGCCGGGCTGCGGCGGACCGATCAACTGATTGCCCTTGAGGTGATTGAGCAGGCCAATCAGGTCAGGCGCGGCGATCACGTCGATCGACCCAGCCCAGGCCGCTTCGGCGCCTTGGGCGGCCGGGCAAACCAGCCCCTTCCCTTCGCTCGACGCATGGAGCGCGGCGAGCAGGACGCCCGGCGACGGCGCGATTCGGCCGTTCAACCCAAGTTCGCCGACCACGACCAGCTCGCTCAGCGTCTCGGCGTCGACCACGCCCATCGCACCGAGCAGACCAAGCGCGATCGGCAGGTCGAAATGCGTCCCTTCCTTGGGCAGATCGGCGGGCGACAGGTTCACGACGATGTGTTTGGGCGGCATCGACAGCCCCATCGCCGCGATCGCGCCGCGCACGCGCTCCCGGCTCTCCGCCACCGCCTTGTCGGCGAGTCCGACGACGATAAACTTGGGCAAACCGGGAATCAGCTGCACCTGCACTTCGACCGCGCGTGCTTCCAGTCCGAGATAGGCGACGGTGGAAACGATGGTGGTCATTGATGCTCCCTGACCCCTACTTACCCTGCTATCCCGCCGGCGCGATTGGCTTTAACGCCATTTTGGCGCCATCTCACGTGTCTTGTATCGCCAAGACACCGCCCCCATCTGTCGACAATGCCGGCTGACCGTTCCGCGTTGACTTCAGCCGCGCTCTCGCTTAAGCGCGCTCCCCACAAGGCCGTCCCCGTGGCGGCCCTTTTCAATTTCGACGTACAGGGAATGAACGATGAAGCGGACCTTTCAGCCGAGCAACCTGGTGCGTGCGCGCCGGCACGGCTTCCGCGCGCGGATGGCGACGGTGGGCGGACGCAATGTGATCCGTGCGCGTCGCAATCGCGGCCGCAAGAAGCTGTCGGCGTAACACCCGACCCTGCTTTGCAAGATGATTCGGCCAGCCCGCCTCCTTCGGGAGCGCGGGCTGGTGCCGTTTCTGCGACCGTTGTGACGCTGACGAAACGGCGCGATTTCCTGGCGGCCAATGCCGGCAAGCGCGCCCCGATGCCCGCCTTCGTCCTGCTGGTCCGCCGTCGCGACGATAAAGATGCGACGATGCGGGTCGGCTATACGGTCACCAAGAAGATCGGCAACGCGGTCGTCCGCAACCGCATCAAGCGGCGTTTCCGGGCACTAGCGCATGATGTGCTGAGCGTCAGTGGCGTCGCCGGCGCGGATCATGTGCTGATCGGACGCGCCGACGCGCTGACTCGTGACTTTGTCCAGCTCAAGGCCGACCTGACCAAAGCGCTGGCGAAGGTTTCGCGATGATCGCCAAAATGCTGATCGCACTGGTTCGCCTGTGGCAAATCGGCCCTTCGGCGATCATGCCGCCGACCTGTCGCTATCAGCCTTCGTGTTCGGCCTATGCAATCACCGCGCTTCGCCGCTATGGCGCGCTGAAGGGCGGGTGGTTGGCAATGAAGCGCATCGCCCGGTGCCATCCCTGGGGCGGGTACGGGCCCGACCCCGTTCCCTGATTTTCTGATCGAAGGTTCCTGAGCGCGTGAAGAACGACAATCGCAATTTTATCATGTTCGCGGTGCTCGCGGTGCTGCTGCTGTTCGCATGGCCGCTGGTCGTGAACCGGATCATGCCGCCGGCAAACCCGCCGGTCACCAAGATCGAGGGCGGCAAGACCCAGGTCCAGCCCAATCCCGCCGCGCCGACCGCCGCGAACCCGGGCGCGGTGCGCGATACCAAGGTCGTGCTGAGCGAGACCGCGGCGCAGCGCGTGCCGATCGACACGCCGACGCTCAAGGGCTCGATCAACCTCAAGGGCGCGCGGATCGATGACCTGCTGCTGACCGAGTATAAGGACACAATCGAGAAGAATTCGCCGCCGATCCGCTTGTTGTCGCCGGCAGGCACAGCCGGCGCCTATTTCGCGGAATTCGGCTGGCAGGATACCGGCATCAAGTCGCCGACTCCCGACACCGTCTGGACCGCGACCGGCAGCGTGCTCGCGCCGGGCAAGCCGGTCACGCTGACCGCCGCCAACGACGCGGGCCAGCGCTTCCAGATCGATCTCGCCGTCGACCAGGATTACATGTTCACCGTTCGCCAGAGCGTCATCAATGGCGCCGCGCAGCCGATCAAAGTCGCGCCCTACGGCCTAGTCAACCGCGCCGAGGCGTCGAAGGACCTCGACAGCTGGTCGATTCAGGTCGGTCCGATGTCGGTCCACAACGGAGCAGCCGACTATGATGTCAACTGGAAGGACGTCGACAAGGCGCCGCAAAAGTTTTCGACCACCGGCGGCTGGCTCGGCTTCACCGACAAATATTGGCTGACGGCCCTGGTCCCCGATCAGGAGGCGGCCTTCGCCGGCGAGTTCCAGTCGACCGGCAAAGGCGGGTACCAGGCCGATTACGCCCGCGTCGCAAAGGAGGTCGCGCCCGGCCAACAATTGTCCCAGACAAGCCGGTTCTTCGCGGGTGCGAAGGAAGTACGGTTGCTAGACCGCTATACCGACAAGGAAGGCATCGCGCTGTTCGATCACGCCGTCGATTGGGGCTGGTTTCGGTACATCGAAAAGCCGATCTTCTATTATCTCGACTGGCTGTTCCGCATGGTCGGCAATTTCGGCGTGGCGATCATGCTGCTGACCCTGACGATCCGCTTGCTGATCTTCCCGATCGCGCAACGCCAGTTCGCCTCGATGGCGCAGATGCGCGCGATCCAGCCCAAGATGAAGGCGCTGCAGGAAAAGCATAAGGACGACAAGCAACGCCAGCAGCAGGAAGTGATGGCGCTGTACAAGACCGAGGGCGTCAATCCGCTCGCCGGCTGTCTGCCGACCTTCCTCCAGATCCCGATCATGTATTCGCTATACAAGGTGCTGATGCTGACGATCGAAATGCGGCACCAGCCGTTCGTCGCCTGGATCAAGGATCTGTCGGCGCCCGATCCGCTGACCCCGCTCAATTTGTTCGGCATCCTGCACTTCACCCCACCGCACATGATCGCGATCGGCGTGGTGCCGATCCTGCTCGGCATCTCGATGTGGCTGCAGTTCAAGATGAACCCGCAGCCGATGGACGAAGCGCAGAAGCAGGTCTTTGCGCTGATGCCCTGGGTGTTGATGTTCGTGATGGCGCCGTTCGCGGTCGGCCTTCAGGTCTACTGGATCACCAGCAACCTGCTGACCGTGCTGCAGCAGCGGATCCTCTACGCGCGGCACCCTGCCCTCAAGCAACCGGTGGTCAAATAACGTGAGCGAATTCGATGAGGACGCGATCGAGGCGGCGCGTAAGATTTTCGCCGGGCCGGTCGCGTTCCTCAAATCCGCCCCTGCGCTCGAGCATCTGCCCGATCCCGTGGTCCCAGAAGTCGCGTTTGCCGGCCGGTCGAACGTCGGCAAGTCGTCGCTGCTCAACAAGCTGACCAATCGCAACTCGCTCGCGCGCACGTCGAACACACCGGGACGGACGCAGGAGCTCAACTTCTTCGACGTGGGCGAGCCCCTCGCCTTCCGGCTGGTCGACATGCCGGGCTATGGCTTCGCCAAGGCGCCGAAGGATGTCGTCAGGAAATGGCGGTACCTGGTCAACGACTTCCTGCGCGGGCGTGACGTGCTCAAGCGCACGCTCGTGCTGATCGATGCGCGGCATGGCATCAAGGATGTCGATCGCGAGATCATGGAGATGCTCGACAAGGCAGCGGTCAGCTATCGCCTGGTCCTGACCAAGGCCGACAAGATCAAGCCGACCGAACTCGACAAAGTCGCGGCCGAGACTGCGGAAGAGGCGCGCAAGCGCCCCGCCGCGCATCCCGACATCCTGTCGACCTCGAGCGAGACCGGGCTCGGCATGCCAGAATTGCGCGCTGCGGTGATCGAGGCACTCGGCTAGATTTCGCGAGCCGCTCTTCCTAAGGGTCGCGCAAACGGACCCCGGGGGAGCTTGCATGAAAAATATCGGCCTTGTCGCGGCGCTGGCGCTCATGGCGTTGCCGGCGATTCCTGCGGCATCGCGCGACAAGGCGTCGCCGACGATCGACCGCGACAAAGTCCTTGCCGAAGAAATTCTTCTCGCTGGACCAGGCTTGCGCGGTCGCGGCAGTGCCACTGCCGACGAGGCCATCGCCGCCGGATATGTCGCTTCGTTGTTCCGCGATTCCGGGCTGCGCCATGCGCCCGGCATGGACTCCTATCTCCAGACGGCGCCGCTGACCCGGCGCGCTATCGCCGGGCCGCCGGTCCTGACGATCGACGGCAAGCCGGTGGCAGGCGCAACGCTGTTGTTGACGGGCGGCGGGACTGCCGGCGGCAAGGCCGTCATCGTGACCCGCCCCGATGGCGACATCCCCTCGGCCGACGTCGTCGTCTATACCGGCCCTGCCGACAGCCTGATGACCTTTGCCCGCAAGCTGCGCGGCAAGGGAATCAAGCTGGTGCTGGCCGCCGAGAGCGACGCCAGCCGCAAGTTCCTGGATATGATCGGCGGCAAGCCATCGCTGCCGACGACGATCGAGGGCACGCCCAGCCGCCGCCCGCCGATGACGGTCGCGACGATTCCCGCCGAGACGCTGGCCGGCATCGCGGCGGGCGCCGATGTGTCGATCCAGGTCCCGATCGCAACCACCAGGGCGACCACCACCAATGCGATCGGCTATCTGCCGGGCACCGATCCCAAGGCAGGCGTGATCCTGCTGTCGGCGCATCTCGATCACCTCGGCGTGCGGCCGGACGGCACCGTCATGCCCGGCGCCAATGACGACGCTTCCGGCACGGTCGCCGTCATCGAACTCGCCCGCGCCTTTGCCGCGATGGGCCGGCAGAAGCGCGGTATTCTGTTCGTCGCTTATGGCAGCGAAGAGATTGGCGGTCTCGGCTCGACCTGGTTCGGCGAGCATCCGCCGGTGCCGCTCACCGATCTCGTCGCCAATATCGAGTTCGAGATGATCGGCGCGCAGGATCCCAAATTGCCCAAGGGCGCGCTGATGATGACCGGTTCGGAGCGTTCCAATCTGTTCGACATGATGAAGAGCCAGGGTGCGCTGATCGCTGCCGATCCTTATCCGGAGCAGAGCTTTTTCGAGCGATCGGACAATTATTCGCTCGCCCTCAAGGGGATCGTCGCCCACACCCTGTCGGGCTGGGCGGTGGTGCCGACCTATCACCAGCCGACCGACACGGTCGAGAATCTCGATATCGATTATATGACGAAGGCGATCCGCTCGCTGGTCGCACCGGTCCGCCTTCTGGCGTCTGGCGGGTTCAAGCCGGAGTGGAAAGCCAACGGCCGCCCGAAATGATGAGGACTTGAACCGATCGCTCCCCAAGCTACATACCGGACAATCGAAAAATAAGGGAGGATCGAATGACCACACCGACCAAGGGCCTCGAACTGCGTTCGCTGGTGTCCGACGGCAAGCTCGAATTGTCGCTGGTCGATGTCGAATTGTCTCCTCCCGGCCCGGGCGAAGTGATCGTTCGGATCGAGGCGGCGCCGCTCAATCCATCCGACCTCGGCCTGCTGACCGGCCCCGCCGATCTCGCCACGCTTGATCAGCGCGGCACGGCTGACCGTCCGCTGCTGACCGCCGAGATTCCCGAGCAGCGCATGCCGATGGTGCGCGCGCGGCTCAATGAATCGATGCCGGTCGGCAATGAAGGCGCCGGAACGGTGGTCGCCGCCGGCGATGGCGCCGAGGAGTTGATCGGCAAGACCGTCGCGGTGATCGGTGGCGGCATGTACACCCAGTACCGCAAGGCGCGATTGAGCGACCTGCTCCCCTTCCCCGACGGTGTCACCGCACGCGAAGGCGCGTCGGCCTTCGTCAATCCGCTGACCGCGCTGGCGATGGTCGAGACGATGCGCGCCGAGGGGCATAAGGCCCTGGTCCATACCGCCGCGGCGTCGAACCTCGGCCAGATGCTCAACCGCATCTGCATTGCCGATGGCGTGAGCCTGGTGAACATTGTCCGTTCGGCCGAGCAGGCGAAGATCCTGCACGATATCGGCGCCAAATATGTGGTCGATTCGACCTCGGAAAACTTCCGCGACGAACTGGTCGACGCGCTCGCCGAGACCGGCGCGACAATTGCGTTCGACGCGATCGGCGGCGGCAAGCTAGCCGGTCAGATCCTCGCGGCGATGGAAGTCGCCGCCAATCGCAACGCGACGACTTATAGCCGCTACGGATCGAACACCTACAAACAGGTCTATATCTACGGCGCGCTCGACCTCGGACCGACCTTGATCGGCCGCGATGTCGGGTTTTCCTGGGGCGTCGGCGGTTTCCTGTTGACCCCGTTCCTGATGAAGGCCGGCGCCGAGGTGGTCGGTCGCATGCGCGCGCGTGTCGCCGCCGAAATCCGCACAACCTTCGCCAGCCATTACACCGCGGAAATCTCGCTGGCGGAAACGCTCGATAAGGACACGCTGCTCGCCTACAGCGCGAAGAAGACCGGCGAGAAATATCTGATCGTGCCGTCCGCGAGCGGCTGATCCGCCATCAATCGCCGTTGATGAAAATCGCCATCATCCACTTGCCGTCGCGCTTTCGAAAGATCGCGCGATAGGCGAGCGGGTTGCGCAGGAAATCGACGCGGACATAACCATCCTTGCCCTCGTCAGTCTTCACGTGCGTCCATGCGCTGTCCTTCTCGTCAATGACGGTCAGGATGTCCCAGTCGAGCAACGCCACGACCGGGCTGTCTGTATTCGGACTGGCGCGCAGATTGACCCGCGGCCGGCTAGGCACGGTGGTCGCGAACGTGTCGCGCGACTGCGGCAGGCGCGCATACATATAAGGAATGCTCGCCTCGCCCCGATCGAGTGCGCAGCCGAGCGACAATGCCAGATCGAGTTCGACCCACAGGTTCGATGACGCGGGGTGGATCAGGTCCCATTCCTTCGCGAACCCCGCTTTGCCCGGGATGCCGACATCGAGCGAATATTCGATGTCCGGCATCGTGAGCGCCAGCAATGCCTTCGCGTCCTTGCGCGCGACGATGCCCTTCAATGTCGTGCGGAACGCGGCGAACGACGCATCCGCGGCACATTCGTCACGTGGCGGCAGCTTGTCCGCGCGTGCCGTGGCGGGAAGGGTCATGGCAGCCAGCGCCGCGAGCAGGGCGATCTTCATACGCCACAAGGCATCATGCGTGGGCACCCAAGTCAATCGCCGCGATCGAGAGCAGCTATACAACTGAAATCATTCACATAAACGAATACTTCGGACCATTCCGCGCAGCGAAAAGGCGCCGCCACGACAAGCTGCGGGGGATCGAAATCGCCAGTCCGGCATTGAGCAACATCAAGTCGTAACGGACGCGATACCGTTAACGGTGGTTGTTTGTAGGATGGAGTCTCGATGGGAAATTGTGCAACCGGCGTCGCCGGGCTGGATGAAATCCTAGCCGGTGGTCTAGCGAAGGGCAGGTTGTTTCTTGTCGAAGGCAGCCCAGGCACCGGCAAGACGACGATCGCCAGCCAGTTCCTCATGTCCGGCGCGGAAAACGGCGAACGGGTACTCTATATCACCTTGTCCGAAACCGAGGAGGAACTGCGCGACGGCGCGGCGTCGCACGGATGGGAATTCCCGGACAATTTCGAAATCTTCGAGCTCGTCCCGCCCGAAAGCCTGCTCAACGACGAACAACAGCAGAGCCTGCTTTACTCATCCGACCTCGAACTGGGTGAAACGACGAAGCGGATATTCGAAGCTTTCGAGCGCGCCAAGCCGGCGCGGGTGGTGCTCGACAGCCTGTCCGAAATCCGTCTGCTCGCGCAAAGTTCGCTGCGTTATCGCCGCCAGATCCTGGCGCTGAAACACTATTTTTCGCACAATGACGCGACCGTGCTGATGCTCGACGATCTGACCGCGGATGTGATGGACAAGACCGTGCACAGCGTCGCGCATGCCGTGATCCGGCTGGAGGAATTGTCGCCCAATTATGGAGCGGAGCGGCGGCGAATGCGCGTGATCAAATATCGCGGCCGCCGCTATCGCGGCGGGTACCACGACTTCGTCATCGAGACGGGTGGCGTCCGCGCCTTCCCACGGCTGGTGTCGGCCGAACATCGGGCCGATTTCAAGCGCGAGACGGTGCCAATCGACAATCAGCGTCTCAACGAACTGCTCGGCGGGGGATTCGAGCGCGGCGCCAGCAATCTGATCCTGGGACCCGCCGGCACCGGCAAGTCGCTGCTCACGCTCAGCTTCGTCCAATCGGCGATCATGCGCGGCGAAAGCGCGGCGATGTTCATCTTCGACGAGGAACTCGGGCTGTTGTTCGAGCGCTCCAAGGGGTTGGGCATCGATCTTCCGGCGATGGTCGACACCGGAAGGCTGGTGATCGAACAGATCGACGCCGCAGAACTGACCCCGGGGGAGTTCTCCGAGCGCGTGCGTGTTTGCGTCGAAACGCATGGCGCGCGGACCGTCGTGATCGACAGCCTCAACGGCTATCAGGCGGCAATGCCCGAGGAGCAGGCACTGATCCTGCACATGCACGAATTGCTGCAATATCTGAACCGCCAAGGCGCGACGACCTTCCTCACGGTCGCGCAGCACGGCCTTGTCGGCGACATGAAGTCGCCGGTCGATGTGACCTACCTGGCCGACACGGTCATCCTGTTGCGCTATTTCGAGGCGTTAGGACGGGTCCGGCGCGCAATGTCGGTCGTTAAGAAACGCACCGGCTTTCACGAGGATACGATCAGGGAGTTCATGATCGACAAAAATGGCATCACGCTCGGCGAACCGCTCACTGCCTTCCAGGGCGTGCTGCGCGGCGTGCCGAGCCTCGTCGGCGATGACAGCGCCAGCCTCCTCGAGGTCAAGCGCGGGTGAGCCTCCCTTGAATCGTACCATCGACGAAGGCGCCGTCATCCTGGCGCCGCACGGGCGCGACGCCATCGTAGCCGAAGCGATGTTGCGCGAGGCGGGTCTCGAGGCAGCCGCCCTTCCCGATCTTCCTGCGTTCGTCCGCGCGTTACGGAGCGGTGCCGGCTTCGCGATCGTGACCGAAGAAACGCTGCGCAGCGCCGATCTGCGCGACCTAGCAGGTTTCATTGCCGATCAGGCCGAATGGTCCGACTTTCCCTTCATCGTTCTGACCGCGCGCGGCGGTGGGCTCGAGCGCAATCCAGGTGCGGTGCGGTTGCTCGAGACGCTGGGCAACGTCACCTTCCTCGAACGTCCCTTCCACCCCACGACGCTGATCAGTCTGGCGCGAGCGGCGCGGCGCGCGCGACGGCGGCAATATGAGGCAAGAACGCGGCTCGAGGACATCCGCGCGGGCCAGGAACGTCTGCGCGTCGCGCTGAACGCGGGCGGGCTCGGCGCCTGGACGATGGAGCTCAGGACCAACACGCTGCACGCATCGCCCGACTGCAAGGCACATTACGGCCGGCGCGCGGACGAGTCGTTTGACTATGATCAACTGATTGCCGCGATCCATCCCGACGACCGCGAGCGAATGCGCGCGGCGGCCGATCGTTCGATAGAAACGGGTGCCCATTTCGACGTCGAATATCGCACCTTGTGGCCCGACGGCTCGCTCCATTGGGTTCAGGTCAATGGGCGGCTCGAGCGTGACGACCGTGGCAGGATCGAGCAGATGGTCGGCGTGTCGCAGGACATCACGGCACGTCGCCGCACGGAAAGCCATCAAGCCGCACTGATCGCGCTAGGAGATGGCCTACGCCAGATGACCGACCCGACCGCGATGTCGTTCCTGGCGGCGCAAATCCTGGGGTCGACGCTCGGCGTCAGCCGGGCGGGATATGGCATCATCGATCCGGTGGCGGAAACCGTCACGATCGAGCGCGACTGGAACAGCGCGGGGACCGAGAGCCTGGCGGGCGTGCTCCACTTTCGCCACTATGGATCTTATATCGAGGACTTGAAGCGCGGCGAATTGGTGGCGATCGCCGATGCCCGCGAGGACCCGCGCACGGCCTCCACTGCGACGGCGCTGGAAGCGATCCACGCGCGCGCGGTGCTCAATATGCCGTTGGTCGATCATAACAACTTCGTCGCGTTGCTCTATCTCAACGACAAGGGTCCGCGCGCGTGGATCGCGGAAGACGTGGCGTTCGTCCGCGACGTCGCCGATCGTACGCAGACAGCAATCGAGCGGCGCCAGGCCGAAATCGCACTAGCAGCGCTGGCGGAGTCGCTCGAGCGCCAGGTCGAGGAGCGCACGCGCGAAAGCGAGGCCGCGCAGGAGCAATTACGCCAAGCACAGAAAATGGAGGCGGTCGGTCAGCTGACCGGCGGATTGGCGCACGATTTCAACAATCTCCTCACCGGCATTTCCGGCGGGCTCGAGTTGATCGAGATGCGCATCAAGCAGGGCCGGACCGCGGAGATCGACAAATATGTCGAGATGGCGCGCAGCGCGACCAAACGCGCGGCCGCGCTCACGCATCGGCTGCTCGCTTTCTCGCGGCGCCAAACGCTCGACCCACGGCCCACCGACGTCAACCGGCTGATCGCCAATATGGAAGAATTCCTACGGCGCTCGGTCGGCCCGGAGATCGAGCTCGAAGTGGTCGGTGCGGGAGGGTTGTGGACGACCTTGATCGATCCCAACCAGCTCGAGAATGCGCTGCTCAATCTCTGCATCAATGCGCGCGACGCGATGCCCGACGGTGGCCGCATCACGATCGAAACCGCAAACAAATGGCTCGACCATGCCAGCGCGCGCGAGCGCGATTTGCCACCCGGCCAATATATCTCGCTATGCGTGACCGACACCGGCACCGGCATGTCCGCTGAGACGATCGAACGCGCGTTCGACCCGTTCTACACGACCAAGCCGCTGGGCGAGGGAACCGGGCTCGGCCTGTCGATGATCTATGGCTTCGTCCGCCAGTCCGGCGGCCAGGTGCGGATCTATTCCGAACTTGGCCAGGGCACGACGATGTGCCTGTATTTTCCGCGGGTGCATTCGCGCGAGGATGCGGAGCAGGAATCGCCCCTTCATGCGCTGCCGACGCCGTCCTCTGGCGGCGAAACCGTGTTGGTGGTCGACGACGAGCCCGCAATCCGCGCGCTGATCGCCGATGCCCTCGCCGATTTGGGCTATACCGCGATCGAAGCGGGAGACGGGGCTTCGGGGCTGGCGATGCTCCAGGCCAACCCCGCAATCCAGCTACTGGTCACCGATGTCGGCCTGCCGCGCGGAATGAATGGCCGTCAATTGGCCGATGCGGCACGAGTCGAACGCCCCGATCTCAAGGTGCTGTTCATCACCGGCTATGCCGAGAATGCGGTGATCGGCAACGGCCAACTCGAGCGCGGGATGCACGTCCTGACCAAGCCGTTCGCGATGGACGCGCTGACCAGCAGGATTCGCGAGGTCATCGGCGACTGAGCAACAGCCGATCAGTCGATCGAGTGTGCATTCACCCGCTTGCCGCGCCCTACCCGTCTCTCTATCCCGCAACGCCATGCTCAAGCTCATCATCGGCAACAAAGCCTATTCAAGTTGGTCGCTGCGCGGCTGGCTGGCGTGCAAACAATCGGGACTGGCGTTCGAGGAAGTCGTCGTGCCGCTCTACGACGCCGACTGGGACAAGCGCCGCCAGGGTGACGAGTTCGCGCCGTCATCGGGCAAGGTGCCGATCCTGTGGGACGGCGACATCGTTGTTTGGGACAGCCTGGCGATCGTCGAATTCCTCAACGACAAAACCGGCGGCGACAAATTCTGGCCCAAGGACGAAGCTGCGCGCGCGATGGCGCGGTCGATGGCCGCAGAGATGCATTCGGGGTTCGCGGCGCTGCGCAACAAGCACGGCATGAATATCCGCCAAGTCTATCCGCCCCAGCGGCCCGATGACGACGTGGTCGCCGAACTGACCCGGCTGATGGAGATCTGGGCGCAAGCTCGCGCACGGTTCGGCGGGACCGGGCCGTTCCTGTTCGGCGAATTCGGCGCAGCGGACATCATGTACGCGCCCGTCTGTACGCGCATCGTGACCTATCAATTGCCGGTCGCGCGGTTCGCAGCGGCCTATGTCGAGGCCGTGCTGACGCACCCATTCATGCAGGACTGGATAGCCGGTGCGCAGGAAGAAGAATGGGTGATCGAGAAATTCGAACACGCCGCGGCGAATAGCTAGGTGCGGATGATGCAGTGTCATTGCCCGCGATCC
Organism: Sphingomonas sp. P4_D12; assembly: GCF_056401895.1. Lineage (NCBI taxonomy): Bacteria > Pseudomonadati > Pseudomonadota > Alphaproteobacteria > Sphingomonadales > Sphingomonadaceae > Sphingomonas > Sphingomonas sp. P4_D12. The sequence continues at coordinate 362,873 of NZ_JBFUIL010000003.1, forward strand.
GGATGACCGCCGAGCGATGGATACCGACCAAGTCAATCTCGTCCGAGACAGTTTTGTCCAGATCGTGCTCGACTCCGATGCTGCCGCGCGGTCGTTCTATGACCGCCTGTTCGAACTCGCCCCTGAAACCCGTCCGCTGTTCAGGAATGAAATGATCACACAGGGCCGGCATCTGATCGAAGCGCTGGGCAGGATCGTCACAGGGCTGAGCAAGCTGGACGACATGCGGCCCGGCCTACGCAAGCTGGCGGAGCGGCATGTCGATTACGGGGTGGAGGACCGCCATTATGCGGTCGCCGGCAACGCGTTGATGTACATGATTACCGTGCATGGCGGCTCTGCACTCGACAGCGCGACGATCGAGGCCTGGAAGACGGCCTACGCGCTGATCGCGGAAGTCATGATCGCTGCCAGCAACGACTATCGCGGATTGCGTACGCCGCCCTGACGGCCGGCCGCGGGTCAGAACAATGTCGTCAGCAAGTAGAACAGCGCGCCGACCGCTGCCGATGCCGGGATCGTGACGATCCAGGCGACGACGACATCGCCCGCGACACCCCAGCGTACCGCGCTCGCGCGCTTGGCGACGCCGGCACCGATGACGCAGCCGGTGATCGTATGCGTGGTCGATACCGGGATGCCGAGCAGCGACGCGGTGAACACCATGATCGTCCCGCCGGCCGAGGCGCTGAATCCCTGATGCTGCGATAATTTGGTGATGCGGCTGCCCATCGTTTCGATGATCTTCCACCCGCCCATCAATGTGCCCAGGCCCATCGCGATATAGCAGCTGATCGCCACCCAATGCGGCACTTCGAACTTGCCGTGGAGATAGCCGGTCGAGAACAACAGCACGGTGATGACGCCCATCGTCTTCTGCGCGTCGTTGAGGCCGTGGCTGAGCGAATAGGTGCCAGACGAGATCAGGTGGAGCACGCGGAAGCTGCGTTCCGCGCCGCGGTTGCTGGCACGCGAGAACATCCAACTCGTCGCCAGCATGATCAGCATCGACAGGATCATGCCGAGCACCGGCGACAGCACGATCGCGATCAGCGTCTTGTTGAGCCCATTCCACTGAATGCCGGTCATGCCGGCATGCGCGACGCCCGCCCCGATGATCCCGCCGACCAAAGCGTGGCTCGAGGATGACGGAATGCCCTTCAGCCAGGTCACGATGTTCCAGAACATCGCGCCGATCAGCGCGCCGAAAACGACCCCCGGCGTCACCAGATTCTTGTCGATCAGCCCCTGCCCGATCGTCGACGCGACCTTGTGCAGACTGGGGAAAGTGATGGTCAGGAAATAGGCGGCGAAGTTGAACACGCCAGCGAAGAGCACCGCATGCACCGGTTTCAACAGCCTGGTCGATACCACTGTCGCGATCGAGTTGGCGGCGTCGTGCAGGCCGTTCAGGAAGTCGAACGCCAGCGCGACGAGGATCAGGCCGACTAACAGCGGAAAGGCAAGGTCATGCATCGACTGGGCTCAGGCGTGATCGATGACGATGCCGTCGATCTCGTTGGCGACATCCTCGAACGCGTCGACGATCCGTTCGAGATGCTTGTAGACTTCGCGCGCGACGATGAATCGCAGCGTATCGTCGCGGCCATATTCGACGAAGCTCCGCTTCACCCCGGCGCGGTGGATGTCGTCGGCATGGCCTTCCATCCGGACCAGGCGCTCGGTCAGTTCATGCAGGCGCCCGGCGTTGCGACCTACATCGCGCAGTAGCGGCATCGCCTCGGCGGTCAGCCGTGCGGCGTCGACGATGATGCCCGCCATGTCCTTCATTTCCTGTTCGAACTCGCGAACCTCGTACAGGTCGATCGCCTGCACTGCGGCCTGCATCTCATCGATCGCATCGTCCATCGAGCCGATCAGGCTGGTGATGGTACCGCGGTCGAACGGCGTCAGGAAGGTTTCGCGCACGGTCTTGAGCACCGCGCGGGTGATCTCGTCGGCGTCGTTCTCACGCTCGATCACTTCGCGAATATGGTCGGACGCCGCGCCCGTTCCATCCTGAAGCAGCCGCGACAGTGCGTCGGCGGCGGCGGTGACCGTCAACGAGTGCGCCTCGAACATCTCGAAGAAGTTGCCAGTCTTGGGCAACAGGCGCTGAAACCAGGCGAACATGGGACTGATCCTCGATTTGGTAGCGGCGGCAAAGCCGGTGCGGCGCGCGGCCGCCTTGAATTCGGACGGGCCGAACGAACGGATGAGGTCGCTGAGATCGGGCTCGTCGACCATCGACGCCGCTTCGGGAAGGCTGACCCAGCGGCGCTCGCGCTCGCCTTGTTCCTTCCACGCCGTCAGCTCGCGATTGACCGCGAGCGGAAAGACCTCGACGTCGATCATCAGCGACGCGCCGTTCTTTTGCCGTTTGCGATAGCGATAGGTGCCGAGCGGTGTCGGACAGACGAGCCCCTGCACCCCCGCTTCCTCCTCGGCCTCGATCGCGGCCGCGGCATGAGCGACCACTCCCGAAGACGGATTGCCCTTGGGAATGACCCAGCGACGGTTTTCGCGCGAGGTGACGAGCAGGATGCGGATCGGAGCGTCGCTGGCGGCGCCTTCGGTCCGGTACGGCAAAGCCGCGATCTGGCGAATTGTCAGAACTCCCTCATTGGCGGCCACGCAAGCGACAACCGGCCGATCGTTCCGCTAGCATCCGGTGCGGCCGCGCGCCATCACAAAACCGCCAAAACGGTCTGCCGATCAGAACCTGCCCCCATCCTTTCGCCGTTGCTCGCCGACCGCCCCAGCCAGATGCATGTCGATATCGGGATAATGGCAATCGCTCGCTCCCCGACCGCCGACTGCGATGAACACGCAGTCGCTCGCCGACCGGTTCTGCAGCACATGGCCGTTGCCGTCACCCTTCGGGAAGGCGGCGATGTCGCCCGCGCGCATGGGAGTTTCGCCCTCGTCGTCGACCAGCACCGCTTCGCCCGATAGCATGACGACGAACTCGTCCTCACCTTCGTGCCAATGGCGCTGCGACGACCAGGCGCCGGGCTTGAGCGTCACATGGCTGAACCCAAAATCGGTGATGCCGCTGGCCGGAGCGAGACGCCGATACCAGCGCTCCTTCACCACGTCAGCATAGATCGGCGGATAGCCGGTGGCATTGGTTTGGGGGATCGCGTCGAGGTCGATCTTGGGCATGGCTATTTTCCCCTGGGAGGATTCGCCGTCAGGCATTGTTCGGCGAATGGCATCGCGTCGCCCCCCGAAATGTCGTCGCGATCGTCATCCGTCGCGACGACCTTCGGGAAGCGCGTTCTGATCGCCGCGGCCACCGCCTGCACCCGCGCAATGCGCGCCTCGGTCGGCGTCCGGTCGGGCCCTCCGGCCGCGCTTTTGCTGTCGAGCATTTCGCGCGCCAGGCGGACGGCGTCGTCGAGCCGGTCGGCAGCGGCGACGCAATGGCCGGGGGTGATGTCGACAGGCGCGTTATCGTCGGATTGCTGCGGCAAGAGCGATGCGGCGGCGAGAAGGAAGAGGATAGGCATTGGTGATTCTCCGCACCCCCGTACGCGCAGACCTTTCCCTTCCCGTCGTTGCAAGGCAAGAGGCGGAGCCTGTCCAACCGGGGAATGCCGTGCCCAACGTCGTCGAACTCACCAAGGCGTTGATCGCCGCCGAAAGCGTGACGCCCGCCCAGGGTGAAGCGTTCGATGTGCTTGCCCAGGCGCTGAGTGTGATCGGGTTCGAGATCGACCGCTTCACCGTCGGCGAGGAGCCCGACGGCCCGGTCGAGAACATGATCGCGATCCGCCACGGCAGGGGCCCGCATTTCGCCTTTGCCGGGCATCTCGACGTGGTGCCGCCGGGCGACGGCTGGGCCAGCGCTGCGTTCGCCCCGGAGGTTCGCGGCGAGCTGCTCTACGGCCGCGGCGCGGTCGACATGAAGGGCGCCATCGCCGCTTTCGTCGCGGCAGCGGCGCGGGCCGAAGGGCCGACGCTCAGCCTGTTGATCACCGGCGACGAGGAAGGCCCCGCCATTTACGGCACGCGCGCGATTCTCGATCGGATGGCGGCGCGCGGATTGACGCCCGATTACTGCCTGGTCGGCGAGCCGACCTCGACCGCGCGGCTCGGCGACATGATCAAGATCGGGCGGCGCGGGTCAGTCAATATCTGGGTCGACGTGCCGGGGCGCCAGGGCCATGTCGCCTATCCGCATCTCGCCGACAATCCGATCCCCAAACTAGTCGCGGCGTTGGCGGCGATCGACGCGATCGAGCTCGACCGGGGCACCCATTGGTTCCAGCCGTCGAATATCGAAGTGACCGATGTGACCGTCGGCAACCCGGCGACCAACGTCATCCCCGCCAAGGCATCGGCGCGGATGTCTATCCGGTTCAACGACGAGCAGAACGGCGAGGATCTGGTCGCGTTGATCGAACGGACAGTGAAGACGCACGCCCCAGACGCGCAGGTGATCGCGCGCATTTCCGGCGAGGCGTTCTTGACCCAGCCGGGCGAACTCTCGGCACTGGTCACGCGCGCGATCGAGAAGGTCGCGGGCGTCGTGCCGGCCTTGTCGACCACCGGCGGGACGAGCGACGCACGCTTCCTGTCGCAACTCTGCCCCACGGTCGAGTTCGGGCTGGTCAACGCGACGATGCACAAGACCGACGAGGCCGTCGCGCTGGCCGATCTCGCCGATTTGGTCGACATTTATGCGGAAATCATCGCGGCCATCAGGTGATCGGCCTTGAGCTTCGAGAAGGTCCGCCGCGGCCGCAAATCGGCGTGTGGTGCGTGACACGCTCGGCTAAGCTGTTCGGAAATTCCTGAACATAGGACGATTCGTGGCCAGCTCACCGATAGCGCCCCAACTTTCTCCAGTCGGCGAGATATTGCGCGAATGGCGCGGCGCGCGGCGCATGAGCCAGCTCGACCTTTCGCTCGATACCGGGATTTCGACGCGGCATCTGAGCTGTATCGAGACCGGCAAGGCCCGTGCAAGCCGCGAAATGGTGGCGCGCCTGGCCGATGCGCTCGACATGCCGCTGCGCGACCGCAATGCGCTGCTCCGCGCCGCCGGCTATGCCGCGATCCATCCCGAAAGCGAGCTCGCCGCCCCCGCGCTCGACCGCGTGCGCCAGGCGATCGACCTGATTCTGGCGCACCAGGAACCCTATCCCGCTTTCGTCATCAGCCGGCATTGGGAAGTGCTGGAGGTCAATCAGGCGGCGATCCGGATGAACAAGCTGCTGCTCGGCGATTGGCAAAGCGCGCACAGCAATCTGATCCACCAATTGTTCGATCCCCATGACTTCCGTCAGGTCATCCTCAACTGGCCCGAGGTCGCGCGGCGGTTCGTCCGGCATCTGCACGACGACCTCGCCGCCAACCCGACCGACCGCCGCTCGCGCGCGCTGCTCGATGCCGCTTTGTCCTATCCGGGCGTGCCCCAGCGTTGGCAACTTGGCGATGCCGACGATGATGGCGACCCGATCGTCACCTTCACCTTCGCCAGCCCGCGCGGCGAGCTACGCTTCTTCGAGACAATCACCACCTTCGCCGCGCCGCACGATGTGACGCTCGACGAAATCCGCATCGACTGCACCTTCCCCGCCGACGATCACACCGCCGCGGTGTGCGCCGAACTGGCGCGGGCGGGTTAGGCGGGAATTAACCTGACCGGCAGGCCGTCCCTGGGTCGCGGGATCGGGAACATCTGCCAGGCATCGCCCGCACCCGGATCGATTTCGATCCGATAGCGCGTCAACAGGTGCGCGATCAGCAGCTTCATCTGCATCTGCGCGAAATGCAGGCCCAGGCACATATGCGCACCGCCGCCATAGGGCACCCAGGCGAAGCGATGCCGGCCTTTCGACGCCTCGGGCGTGAAGCGCATCGGGTCGAACCGCAGCGGATCGGGCCAGATGTCGGCCATGCGGTGCGTCCAGGTGACGCCGATTCCGACATTGGTGCCAGCCGGAATGTCGAAGCCGCCAAAGCTGAAATCGCGCAGCGCGCGACGCGGCAGTGAGGGTACCGGCGGCATCAACCGGAGCGCCTCGCGGAAAGCGTAATCGGTCAAGGTCAGACGATCGAGTTGCTCGGTCAGTGGCAATTGCGCGTCGAGGCCGGCAATTTCCTCGCGCAACCGTTGCTGCCAATCGGGATTGCGCGCGAGCAGCATGACCAGGGTCGTCGCCAACGAGGTGATCGTGTCGTGCGCGGCCATCATCAGGAAGTTCATGTGATCGGCAATCGCGGCCGCCGACAGCTCCTGCCCGTCCTCGTCGGTCGCGCGGCAGAATTGTGAGAAGAAGTCCTCGCCATTGCCGCCCCGCGCGTCTCGCCGCCGCGCCGGGATCTCGCGTTCGAACCAGTCGATCAGATAGGCGCGAGCTTTGACGCCCCGCCGCATCATCGTGCCGGGCAGCGGCGAGCGGATCGGCGCGACGCTCGCCTGGACCTCGTCGACGAATGCCTGGTTGATGCGATCGGCTTCGGCCCCGAGCGACACGCCGAGAAAGCTCGTCGCGGCGAGATCGAGCGTCAGCTTCTTGATCGCGTCGTAGAAGCGTAGGCTGCCGCCCCATTCGCCGATCCGCGCGGCGATCCCGGCATCGAGCTGGGTGGCGTAATGCCGCATCGGCTCAGGCTTGAACGCGACCGACAGCGTCTTGCGGTCGGCGCGATGCTTGTCGAAATCCATCAGCATCAGCCCGCGCGGGAACAGCAGATTGAGCAAGGGGCCCCAACCCTGCTCGGAGGAGAACAAGCGGTCGCGATCGAACAGGACGAGTTCGTTGGCATCGGGGCCGAGCAGAGTTACGCTGGTGCTGCCGAGCGCGCGATTGCGATAGACCGGTCCGAAGCGCTCGAACATCTCGCGCCCGAACTTGACCGGATCGGCCAGCAGGCGAAGCGAATTACCGAGGATCGGCAGGCCATCGTCGCCGGGGATATGCGCCAGCGACCGCGCCGGGTTACGCGGCAGCCAATGCGGATTGGCGCCAAACGTGTGGGCGTAGGCCATGTTGTTGGTTACCGCAGCCGAGCCTCAATAGCCAATCGCCCGGTCGCCCGAAACGCTTAGTGGCCGCTGCCATGATGTCCGCCACCATAATCGCCAGCGCCCCCGTCGCCTCCGGAATACCAATTGTCGTGATCGCCGCCGCTAGCTATGCCGCCCTTGGGTGGCGGCATCTTGACGACGATCGCAATGACCAGAGCAATCAGGCCAACGCCCGTGATGACACCGCCGGCGGCGACGACCCAGATCACTCGACCGTGACAGACTTCGCGAGGTTGCGCGGCTGATCCACATCGGTCCCCTTCACCACGGCCACATGATAGGCCAGCAACTGCACCGGCACCGCATACACCAAGGGCGCGATCAGCGGGTGGACTTTCGGCATCTCGATCGTCGCCAGGCAGCCATCGCCCGCTTCGGCCAGGCCCTCGGCGTCGGAGATCAGCACGATCTTGCCGCCGCGCGCCTGGCTTTCCTGCATGTTACTGACGGTTTTCTCGAACAGCGGCCCGGACGGCGCGATGACGATGATCGGCACATTTTCGTCGATCAAGGCGATCGGCCCGTGCTTCATCTCACCCGCGGCATAACCTTCGGCATGGATGTAGCTGATTTCCTTTAGCTTCAGCGCGCCTTCCAACGCCAGCGGGTAATCAGGGCCGCGGCCGAGATAGAGCACGTCGCGCGCGGGCGCGATCAAATGCGCCATGGCCGCGATCGCATCGTCATAAGCGAGCGCGGCGTTGAGTGCGGCAGGCGCCTCGATCAGGTGGCGGACAACCTGGACCTCTTCCTCGCGGCTCATCTTGCCCTTGACCACCGCCAGATGCGCGGCGAGCGCGGCGAGTACCGCGAGCTGGCAAGAGAATGCCTTGGTCGAGGCGACGCCGATCTCCGGCCCGGCATGCGTCGGCAACAACAGATCGGCTTCACGTGCCATCGTGCTGGTCGGCACGTTGACGACGACGGCGATCTTCTGCGCGGCTTTCTTGGCATGGCGGAGCGCCGCAAGCGTGTCGGCGGTCTCGCCCGACTGACTGATGAATAACGCCAAGCCGCCATCCTCGAACACCGGATCGCGGTAGCGGAACTCGCTCGCGACATCGATATCGACAGGCACACGCGCGAAGCTCTCGAACCAATATTTGGCGACGAGCCCGGCATAGAAGCTGGTGCCGCAGGCGACGATGGTGATGCGCTTCACCGTTGACAGGTCGAAATCCATCTGCGGCAGCGCGACGGTCTGCTCGACGCCGCGGATGTACGAGCGCAAGGTCTGCGCGACGACGATCGGCTGCTCGTGGATCTCCTTGAGCATGAAGTGACGGTAATTGCCCTTCTCGATCATCGCGCCGGTCGCGCCCGAAATGGTGATCTCGCGTTCGACCGGATTGTTCTCGGCGTCGAAGATTTGCGCGCCCTCGCGGGTGATGACGACCCAGTCGCCCTCATCGAGATAGGCGATACGCTGGGTCAGCCCGGCCAGCGCCAGCGCGTCCGAGCCGAGATAGGTTTCGCCCTCGCCATAGCCGACCACCAGCGGCGAGCCGAGCCGCGCACCGATCAGCATCTCGGGATGCTCGCGGAAGGCGATCGCCAGCGCGAAGGCACCACGCAATTGCGGCAGAACCTGCTGGACCGCCTCCTGCGGCGATTTGCCCGCCTCGACCTGCTCGCTGACTAGATGCGCGACGACTTCGGTATCGGTCTCGCTCTCGAACACGCGGCCGCGCGCCTGGAGCGCTTCGCGCAGCGGCTTGAAATTCTCGATGATGCCGTTGTGGACGAGCGCGACTTCCTTCGTCGCGTGCGGGTGGGCGTTCGACGTGGTCGGTGCCCCATGTGTCGCCCAGCGGGTATGCGCGATGCCGGTCGTGCCGGGCGCCGGATCGGCGGCGAGCACCGCCTCGAGATTCTTGAGCTTGCCCTCGGCGCGGCGGCGGATCAGTTGGCCGTCCTGGACGGTGCAGACGCCGGCCGAATCATAGCCGCGATATTCCATCCGCCGCAGTCCTTCGACCAGCCGACCCGCAACCTGTTCCTTGCCAACAATTCCGATGATTCCGCACATGGTTAGGGCGCCTTCTTACAAAACATAGGGAACACGGATACCAGGCATATTGGCCGGGAAATCCTTGGTATTGCGAGTGACGAGGACACGCCCGCGCACCATTGCGCTGGCGAGAATGATAGCGTCGGGTGATTTGAGGCGCGGACGCTCGCGGCGCAAGGCGGCGGCACGCGATGCTATCTCGGCGTCGATTTCGTCGACCCCGAACCCGGAAAGGAACGCCTCGACATCGCGCAGCATCGCGCCCGACCCTTTCGACAGCACTTCTACCCATACCATCCGGCTGATCCAGACGCGCGTGCCCAGACCGATTGCCCGGCGAATTTCGGCGCGCGCCGGATCATAGCCGACGAGCGCGTCGGTCACGATATTGGCGTCGAATGAGTAACCGCTCACTTGATGAGCGGCTTCTTGGGATCGGGATAGCGCCCCGCGAGCATATCGAGATGGATCTGGCGCTGACGATCGTCCTCGGCATCGAACAAATCGGGGAATTCCGCCCTGACCTCTTCGTAATCGTCGTCCCAAGGGCGAGTCGACGCGGCGCGTTCGCGCCGCTGCCACTCGACCGCGTCGCCGATATCGTCCCGGTCCCTCCACGCGCCGAACCCGCGCTCGATCCACTCAGTACCGTTCGTAGGCTGCGAGTGCGCTTTGTAGGTTGCGACCGCTTCACGCAGCACCGACGCGCGCGATCTCCCCAACTCGGCCGCGCGCTGGTCGAGCCATTTCAGGTCTTCATCAGGCAGGTCGGCGAGGATACGCGTCATAACGATATCTAGATATCATATCATGATATCATGTCAACTGGTCGGAAAGTTAGTATCAACGAATTGCCGAGAAAATTCGGCCGGATCTGGCTGCGTTCCATAGGCTTGAACGAACGGCTCACGACCCTTTTCCCAAATCTCGCGGATCCGGCCAGGGAGCGCCGATGGGAACTCCATTTGCTGCGCAACGATTTCGTCCCAGCTCCCTTCGAAGCCAAGGGTCTGGCGAAGCTTTGGCTCCATGGCGGTTAACGTTTCGGCGACTCCCTGATCGAGCTCGCCAATCGCGTGCAATACATAGCAATCGAGAAATCGGAGGAACGGCTTGCCGATGTAGCGATCGCTCATTTCGCAGCCTTCTTCGCCGCCATCATCTCGCGGAACCGCTTCGCCCAGCCCGGCTTGGTCTGCTGGTCGGGGCGAACGAGGCGCAACGCATCGGCCTCGACATCCTTCGTCACCGTCGACCCCGCGCCGACTATCGCGCCCGCGCCGATCGTCACCGGCGCGACCAGCGCCGAGTTGGAGCCGATGAACGCGCCCTCCCCGATCACCGTCTTGTACTTGAAGAAGCCATCGTAATTGCAGGTGATCGTGCCCGCGCCGATGTTCGCGCCCGCACCGATTTCGGCGTCGCCGAGGTAGGTCAGATGGTTGGCCTTGGCGCCCTTGCCGAGCACAGCCTTCTTCACCTCGACGAAATTGCCGACCTTGGATTTCTCGCCCAGCACCGCGCCGGGGCGTAACCGGGCATAGGGGCCGACCTCGGCGCCGCTGCCGATCGTCGCGCCCTCGATATGGCTGAAGCCGCGGATGGTCGCACCGTCCGCAACCGCGACGCCGGGGCCGAAAAAGACATTGGGCTCGATCAGCACGTCGCGGCCGATTTGCGTGTCGAAGCTGAACCAGACGGTCGCGGGATCGACTAGGGTCGCACCGTCGGCCATTGCCTGGACGCGGCGCCTGGCCTGCCAGCTGGCATCGACCGCGGCGAGTTCGGCCCGGCTGTTTACCCCGGCGACTTCCTCGGCATCGGTCTCGACCACTACCGCGCCGCGACCATCCCGGACCGCCAGCTCGGCAAGGTCGGTAAGATAATATTCTCCCGCGGCATTGTCGTTGGTAACCTGCGCGAGCAGCCGGAACAGATCGGTCGAGCGCACCGCCATCAGGCCCGAATTGCACAGGGTCACCGCGCGCTCGTCGGGCGAGGCGTCCTTATATTCGACGATCTTCGCGATGCGGCCATCGGCGTCTGCAATGACGCGGCCATAAGCGGCGGCATCGGCGGGACGGAAGCCGAGCACGACGACGCTCAGGTCACCCTCGCCGTGGAGCCGCTCGGTCATCCGCGCCATCGTGGCGGTGGAGACCAGGGGCACGTCACCGTACAGGATCAGCACGTCTCCGTCGAAGCCGGAGAGCGCCGCCTCGGCCTGGCGCACGGCGTGGCCAGTACCGAGTTGCTCGGCCTGGATCGCGACCTCGACCCCGAGCGGGGTCACCGCCGCCTCGACCTGTTCGCGACGCGCGCCCGCCACGACGACGATCCGTTCAGGATCGAGCACTTGCACATTGTCGATCAGGTGAAGCAGCATCGGCCGCCCCGCGATCGGGTGAAGCACCTTGTGCAAGTCGGATTTCATCCGCGTGCCCATGCCGGCGGCAAGGATGATCGCGGCGATTGGATTGGTCATGACAGGGGTCTCCGTGGCCCGCGCCCTGCCACGAACATATTGCCTTTTCCATAGCGTTGCTGGCAGGCGGCGTCGGGATGAACGATTTCCCCTTTGGCCTGGTCGGCTTCGACCTCGATGGCACGCTGGTCGACAGTGTCGCCGACCTGGCAGCGGCAGTGAACCATGCACTGGCCGAGATCGGGCGGGCGCCGCTGGCAATCGACCAGGTGCGGCCGATGATCGGGGGTGGGTCTGGCGTGATGCTGCAGCGGGCGCTGATCGCGACGGGCGGAGACGAGCAACTCGACGACCTGCTTCCCGGAATGCTTGCCTTTTATACCGCGCATATCGTCGACCATACGCGCCCATTTCCGGGCGTGGTCGAGGCACTGGATGCGCTGCGAAAGCTGGGGATCACCTTGGCCGTGGTGACCAACAAGCGCGAACACTTCTCCTTCGCACTGCTCGATGCGCTGGGCTTTACCGATCGCTTCACCTGCATCATCGGCGGCGATACGCCGGGTCTCACGGCGATGAAGCCCGACCGCGCGCCGATCGACCTCATGCTGCACAGATGCAACAGCTCTGGGCCCGCAGCCTTTGTCGGGGACTCGATCTATGACGTGGACGCGGCGCGCGCCGCCGGTGTCCCGGTTGCGTTGTTCGCTCCTGACGGCGGCGGCATTCCAGGCGCTAACGCCGTTTTCACTGAGTATCGCGACTTGCTTCAGACGCTCGCGCGCATGGCTGAGACCCAGCCAGCTATTTGAGCAAAGCCGCCGATTCGACGTGATAGCCGATCAGCACCGGCTTCCCGCTGTTCAACCGATAGACGAAATTCTCGCTCGCGGGTCCGCTCGAATAGACGCTGGCATAGCTCGCCGTGAACGTGTGATCGCCATTGTTGATATTGTCGTTGAACCCCTGCCGCGCGGTCGACCGGAAAGTGCCGAGCTTGGCGTGGATCTTTTCGATAAAGACAGGAAAGTCGACGCCGCCATTCTTGATTTCCGGTCCGGCCGCGGCGGCGATCGCCGCGAACTGACCGTTGTTCAGCTTGGCGTGGAAATCGGCCACCGCGGAATCGGTGGCGGACATGTCCTGCCCCATCGAACAGCCCGCCAGCGCCGCCGCGGCGGCCAGCACTATCGCGAAACGCATCGTCGCCCTCCTGTCCCTATCGCGATCAGTCTGCCGCAGCGCAGGCGGCGCGGCTAGCGCGGATTGCCTGGCCGCCGCGCGCGCTCTTCGTCATCGGCACGCGCGATCATCAGGCGAGCGATGCGATCCGCCGACTCCGCCATCTCGCTCGACCGTTTCGGCAAGGCGGCCTGCGCCGAGCGATAGAAGCTCTGGGCGTCGGCATAACTGCCCGCCGCTTCCGCGCACACGCCGAGATTGTAGAGCACCGACGGATGATTGGGCAGGCGGCCGTTTAGCTCCGCCCATTGCCGGCACGCCGAGGTCACATCCCTGTTGGACAGCTTCACGATCCCCTTGAACTCGTTGCCGATATCCTTGGGCATGCCGTCGCGGTCCTCGCGAAAGCGGACCTTGTAGGTTTCCACGCGCGGCCGCACGTCGAGGCGGATTTTCTGCGCCAGGTCGGTGATCATCGCCGATACCGCTTCCTCGGTGGTGCGCCATGGCGCCTTGCCCTGGCACCAGGTCGTTTCGTCCCGCGACGGCTTGTTGTCCGACCAGACCGGCATGGTGTCGGCGACGCGGAGCAAGCGGACACTGACCGTCAGGTTGATGACGCGACGGAAGCATGGGAGGTCGACCTTGGCCCGCTTGGTGCACTTTCCGTCCTGCTTGCCGTCCTTCCATTCGACGCAGCGTTCCTCATTGCCCTGATACTTGCTTTCCTCGACCCCGGTGGTGACGCCGCCAGAAAGCACGCCGTCGGGCCGGCCGGCGGGGACGCCGATCGCCTGTTCCAGCGCCGCCTCGAACTGGCGCGCATCGCGGCCGTTGAAGCGATCGACCACGACGTTTTCGAGCAAATCCGCCTCGCGGACATTAGCCGGAAACTTGCCGCGCATCTGCGCGCTTTCGGCCCAAGCTGCGCTGCTGCCTACGCACAGGCCGGCGAGCGCCAGCGCGATCCACATTCTGGTCATGATGATCTCCCCCGAATCGCCGCTTCATATCATCGCGATCCGGTGGTCGTCAGCCCGCCTCTTTGCGCCATTTGGTCCAGAGGTGCCGCGCCAGCATCAGCGGCGGCATGCGCAGCCAGTGCGAGCGCGCATAGAAGCCGAGCCGGGTGACCGGACGGGTCTGCCGCCCCCAACCGTCACGCGCCGTCAGCCTGCGCAGATAAAGCTCGTCGTCGCTTCCCGAGCGCGCCCAGCCGTCCGGCAATTGCGTGTCGTACAGCGCATGAGACAGCCGGAGCGCACGACGCACCGCCGACGTCAAACCGTGTCGCCGCGCACGCTCGGCCAGACCGGTGATGCCGAAGTCGTCGACCAGGCAGTGAATGTCCCACAGATTGCGCATCCCGCCCGACAGGTCGCCATCGGCGAACAGATGCGCGGCGGCGTGGCAGATCATGTCATCGGAGTTGAGCATGCGCAGCCCGTTCGGCAACGCGATGCTGTCGGCGATCAGTGCATCTGCATCGGGCGTCGGGCGCGCGGTCAGCGGCAGGATCGTGTGGTGGACGTCGATCATGCGGTCGCGCTCGCGATGGATCAGCGGCGGCAGTTCGTGCATCCAGCGGCGATAATAAGCGTCGTCATAAGGGTCGGGCTTGACCCATTCCCACCCCGCACCGAGCAACGCCGCTTCGACGCGATCCAGATCCGCGCGCGGCACCAGGATGTCGAGATCGCCGACAAACCGCCCTTGCCCCGCCGCCAGCCCGGCGGCGATGAACGCGCTGCCCTTGAGCAGGACGACCGGCACGCCAAGATCACCGAGCGCCCGCCGCGCCATCTCGACTTCCCACAAAGCGACGAGCCGCCCCTGCGCGCACGACGCTTTGGCATCGTCGAGGAAGCGCTGCGCCGCCGCCGGCTTGGCGATCCCGTCGAGCCGATGCGCCAGCGTCGCGCTCAGCAATTCGGCGCGCGCCATGGTCAGCAAGGCTTGCCAGCCCGCGCCATCGAGCGTCGCGACCGAAGCGGGATCGGCGAGCGCACGCGCGAGCAACATACCCTCCGCCATCCCTAACACGCTTCCCCGGCGAAGGCCGGGGCCCAGTATCGACGAAGTGCGTTGGCTCGGTTTGCGCTCTCCAACGGAGAGAGCGGCGGCTGGGCCCCGGCCTTCGCCGGGGAAGCGTAATTTGGCGCGGTCAAAGCGACGCCCATAACGCCTCGACCTGAGCGATCGCGCTTTCGGTATCCGGATAGTCGATCGCGCGCGCCGGAGTCTCGGCGACCAATCGGGTCAACGCAGAGAAGCCGCGCTCGGCGAGCGCGACGTAATTGGTCGATGCCTGGGTCAGGCGGACGAACACTTCGCTCGGCGCGACCTCGCGTGCTGCGGCGTCATGGCCGAAGGTGGGGAACAAGATCAGCGCCGGCCGGGCGGGCTGCAGCATCGCGCCGACCGATCGCGCATCGGGGACCAGATGCCGGATCGCTCCCTTCGGCGTGTCGGCGAGCAACGGGCCGAACAAGCCCTCGGGAGCTGCCTCCCGCATCAGCGCAATCGCCTCATTCTTCAGGCTGATCAGGCGCGGAAAGGCATGGATCAGACCCGTCGCCGGATCGAGCAACGCGAATTCGTCGCCCATCAGCCGCCAGCCGCGCGTCATCAGCAAGGCCGCGAGCGTCGATTTGCCCGCCCCCGACAGGCCGGTCATCACCAGCGCCTTGCCGTCGCTCTCGACCGCCGAGGCGTGGAGCAGCAGATAGCGCCGCTGGCCGAGCGCCATCTGCAGGTTCATCGCCATTTCCGCCGCGAGCAGCCCGTGCTCGAGACTGAGCGGCGCGGCTTCGGGCAGGACGAAGTCGCCACCGATCATCACCTTGGGCCGATAGAAGCGCCGCCACGGCCGATCGGCGAACAATCGCACGGTGAAATCGGCGATGCCGTCCTGCGGCTTGGGGTAGCTCGCGTAGAGCTGTTCGAGCGCCGCGACCGGCCCGCGCCAATCCGACCCGACGCGGAATCCGATCGGGCCGATCGCAACCGAGAAAGCGTGTCTCATCGCCGCTCGACGAGTCCCGTTTCGACCAGTTCGTCGAGCCGCGCGGTCAGTGCCGCCGGATCGGCATCAACCAGGTCATAATCTGCACGAAGTTTCGCCAGCAACGCCGCGGCGTCGAGCGGTGCTTCAGCCAGTGCCTCGAGGATTTCGGGCGCGGGCGAGGCCATCAGATGCGTCTGGCCCGAGGCGCGATGATAAATGGCGGTCAGCAGATCGACCGGCACGACGATCAGGCTGTCGGGCGATGCGGCGCGATAAAGGGTCGCCATCTCCCGCGTCCGGCGGCTCAGCCGCGGGGCATTTGCAGCGAGGCGAAGCAGGTGAAGCCGGCGGTGCCATGCTGCAGGCGGCGGATATAGGCGGTATAGGCTCGGCTCTGTTCGTAGGTGGTGCCCGGCAAGGTACCGCCGTTGAGCGCGGTGCGGACGTCCTCCGCCTTGAACGGCTTGGTCGCGCCGGGAAACGCGTCCTTGGTGCCGTTGGGGACAAGCGATCCGTCGGCCGAGACATACATGCCGGCGCGGCCGGGATCGGGGACCGGAATCTCGCAGGTCAGTACCGAGGCGCTGGTCTGCGCGAGCGCGGGGCGGATCGAGATAACCACCGACGCGGTCGCGGCGCCGAGCATCAGCGCGCGGCGGCGCGTCGGCTGCGGTTCGTTCGCCTGACGATCGGTCGTGTTCTCGTCCATGGTTGAGACGCCTTTCACATTAGCACGCGACTGGCAAGCCGATGAAATGGTTACCGCGCGCGGAGGGCGCGGGCATTGCCGCTGACCGGCGCACGCCCTAGGAACCACCGGGCAATGACGACCCGCTTCGGCCCTCGCTTCATGCTCGGCATGCTCGCCGCTCTGGTGGCGGCGATCGGCGTGTTCGTCTTGTCGGGCGACGTGGCGAGCGCGCTGGTGACGTTGGTCGGGGCGATCATCGCCGCGCTCGTGACACTGGGCGTCGATCCCAGCCCGGCGGCATCAGCCGAACCCGACATCGGTATCACACCCGCTCCGGCACGATTGGGCTCGGTGCTCGAGGCGATCGTCGAGCCCGTGCTCGTGATCGCCGGTGGCCGGGTCGAGGAAGCCAATGGTGCAGCGCGCGACGTGCTCGGCAACCACATTACCGGCCAGGACGTGCGACTCGCGATCCGCCACCCGGCCGCCGCCGAGCGACTGACCGCACCAGTCGGTGAGGGATCGTCCGAGGCGATCAATCTGGTCGGCCTGGGCACGCTCGACCAACGTTGGGAATTGCGCGTCACCGATCTGCCCGACGGGCGCCGCGTCGCGCATCTGATCGACCAGACGCGCAGCTATGCCGCCGAGCGGATGCGAGTCGATTTCGTCGCCAATGCCAGCCACGAATTGCGCACCCCGCTCGCGTCGATCCTGGGTTTCGCCGAGACGCTGGCCGATGGCGCCGGCGAAGACCCGGCGATGCGCGATCGCTTTCTCAAGGTCATGGCCGACGAAGCCCGGCGGATGCAGCGGCTGGTCGAGGACCTCATCTCGCTCAGCCGGATCGAGGCCGAGAAATACCGCCTGCCCGATGCCTCGGTCGATCTCGCCGACCTTGTTTCGGAAGTTCATTCGGAAATGATGGACAGCGCGGATGGACGCGCGGCGGAGATCGTCACCGATATCGCTGCCGACGTGCCCGCGGTCGGCGGCGACCGCATCCAGCTGAGCCAGGCGCTGCACAACCTTATCGGCAACGCGATGAAATACGGCCGCACCGGAACGCCGGTGACGGTCAAGCTGTCGCGCGATGCCAGCAACATGGTCCGCTTGTCGGTCGGCGACGAAGGCGACGGCATTCCACCTGAACATATTCCGCGGTTGACCGAGCGATTCTATCGCGTCGATTCGGGGCGCAGCCGTGCGCTTGGCGGAACGGGTCTGGGTCTCGCTATCGTCAAGCACATCGTCGAACGCCACCGTGGCCGCCTCGATATTGCCAGCCAGGTGGGGCGCGGAACGGTCGTCACGATCCTGTTACCGGCTGCGTTGTCATCAAAGGGTAACGCGACTGTCACAGAGGGCCCGAAACCGGCGTGATAGCGCGCCGGTAAGGGGCGAGTCGCCCCGGCGGGAAGGCCCATCATGATTCGCACGATCGCGCTGCTCGGCGCGACATCCCTGTTTCTAGCGGCGTGTCAGGACCAAGCGGCGCTGGCAGGCGCCGGGCGCGACCGGATCAGCGTCGTCGGATCGTCTACCGTCTATCCTTTCACCACCCTGGTCGCCGAACAATTCGTCGCGGCCAATCCCGGCGTGCCGGCGCCGGTGATCGAGTCGACCGGCACCGGCGGAGGGCTGAACCTGTTCTGCAAGGGATTGGGCGGCCAATATCCCGACATTGCCGACGCCAGCCGGCGGATCAAGGCGAGCGAATACCGGACCTGCGCGGCGAACGGCGCGAGCGACTTGCTGGAAATCCAGATCGGGCTGGACGGCGTCGCCTTCGCAGAGGCCAATGAAGGCCCCAAGCTGCAACTGACTCCGCTCGACCTCTACAAGGCGCTGGCGGCCGAACCCGGCGGCCAGCCCAATCGCGCCAAGACCTGGCACGACGTCAATCCGGCGCTGCCGGCGATCGCCATCCAGGTCTATGGCCCGCCCTCGACCAGCGGCACGCGCGATGCCGTCGCCGAGCTGATCCTGGCGCGCGGCTGCGCACAAATGATGCCGGACATGGCGGCGATCCGCGAAACGCGCCCGGACGATTTCGCCAAGACCTGCACCCGGGTGCGTGACGACGGCCCCTATATCGACGCGGGCGAGAACGACAATCTGATCGTCCAGAAGCTCCAGGCCAATCCCAACGCGATCGGCATTTTCGGCTATTCGTATCTGGAAGAGAATAAGGATCGGCTGAACGGCGTGCCGCTCAACGGCATCGAACCGACCTATGAGACGATCGCGAGCGGCCGCTATCCCGGATCACGCCCGCTGTTCCTCTACGTCAAGAAGGCGCATCTCAGCGCCATCCCCAACCTGAAGGCATTCCTCAATGCCTATACACAGGCCTGGGCGCCCAACGGACCGCTGGTTCGCCGCGGGCTGATCTCGGCACCCGCCGAAGTGCGTGCGCGCTCGGCGGCGATCGTGCAGCGCCAGACCCTGCTCGACCCGAAGACGTTGAGCTGAATTGCCGACGCTCGCGCTCCTTTTCCTCGTCGCCGGACTCGGGCTGATCGCCTGGCTGTCGGGGCGCGTCCGCGCGATCGCATTCCGCAAGGCGTCGGGGCAGCGTTTCTCGTCGCTGCCGCGGCATCATGGTTCGTTCGCCGCGATGTGGACCGTGCTGCCGCCATTGCTGTTCCTCGCCGTCTGGGGAGCGTGCGCGCCAGGCCTGGCGACGGACGCCGTGCTCAAGACGCCGGCGGCGGCGCAGCTTCCGCCGCCCGGTTTCGAGCGCGCGGCGATCCTGTCGGAGGCGCGCGCGATCGCCAATGATCGCCATCGCACCCCGCTCAATCCGCTCGCGACCCAGCTCGCACCGGCTTATGCCGTGGAGCAGGCCCGCTATGGCTGGATCGGCGGAGCGACCGCTTTGCTGCTCGGCCTTGCCGGCGGGGCCTTCGCTTTCCTGCGCATCCGCCCCGGCTTCAACGCACGGACCAGGATCGAGCGGATCGTGATGGCCGGCCTGCTCGCCGCCTCGCTCATCGCGATCCTGACGACGATCGGCATCGTCGCCTCTCTATTGGTAGAGAGCGCACGCTTCTTCGGCACGGTGCCCATCACCGATTTCCTGTTCGGTACGCATTGGAGTCCGCAGGTCGTCGATCCCAGGAATCCTGGCGCGAGCCTGGGCGCGGTGCCGCTATTCTGGGGAACCTTCTTCATCGGCGCGGTCATCGCGATGCTGGTGGCGATCCCGTTCGGCCTGATGAGCGCGATCTATCTGACGCAATATGCCTCGCCTCGCCTGCGCAGGTGGATGAAGCCGACGCTGGAGATCCTCGCGGGCGTGCCGACCGTGGTCTATGGCTATTTCGCCGCGCTGATCGTCGGGCCGGCACTGCGCCAATTGGGGGTCGCGATCGGAATTCCCGGCGCCACATCGGAAAGCGCGCTGGCCGCGGGGCTCGTGATGGGCGTGATGATCATCCCGTTCGTCTCCTCGATGGCCGATGACGCGATCGCCGCGGTGCCGGCGGCGATGCGCGACGGCAGCCTGGCGATGGGCGCGACGCCGAGCGAGACGATCAGTCGCGTCCTGCTGCCAGCCGCTCTGCCCGGCGTGGTCGGCGGCGTCCTGCTCGCGATCAGCCGCGCGATCGGCGAGACGATGATCGTCGTGATGGCCGCCTCGGGCGCCGCGACGATCAGTCTCAACCCATTCAATTCGGCGACCACGGTCACCAAGCAGATCGTCGACCTGCTGACCGGCGAAGCGAGCTTCGACAGCCCCAAGACGTTGGCCGCGTTCGCGTTGGGGATGACCCTCTTCGTCATCACCTTGCTGCTCAACATCATCGCGCTCACCGTCGTGAAACGGTATCGGGAAGCCTATGAATAGGCCGCTCGATCCCGCAGCGGTCGAACGCGTGCCGACCGACTGGAAGAATCCGCAGATGGAGCGGCGCGTCCGTCGCCGCTATGCCGCCGAGCGCCGCTTCCGGCTGTTCGGGCTGGCGGCGATCGTGCTGTCGGTGAGTTTCCTGCTGTTCCTGCTCGTGACGATGGTGGCCAACGGCGCGCGCGGCTTCGTGACGACAGAGGTCGCGCTGACGATCGATTTTCCGGCCGCCGGACTCGGCCTGACGCCGGATCGGATCAAGGGGCCGGGTGCCGATCTCGCGCTCGCCGGCGCGGAGCTCGACGCGGTCGTCGATCGGGCCGCAGCCGCGCAATATGGCACCGAGGGGCCGGCGTTGTTTTCAGACGGCGCCGACACGATCGTCCGCCGGGCGCTCAAGGCCGATCCTCGACTGGCGGTCGGCCGGGCTAGATTGTGGTTGCCCGCCGCCAGCGACATCGACACCGCGGCCAAGGCAGATGGCACGCCGCTGGCCGAGAAGCGCGCGCAGGTGCTGAGCGACGCCGGACAATTGCGCACCGGGTTCAATTGGGGCTTCCTGTCGGGATCGGATTCGACCGATCCCACCGCGGTCGGCATCTGGGGCGCGCTCAAGGGATCGCTGTTGACGATGCTGGTGACCTTGGTGCTCGCCTTCCCGATCGGCGTGCTCTCCGCGCTCTATCTCGAAGAATATGCGCCGCGGAACCGCTGGACCGATTTGATCGAGGTATCGATCAACAACCTCGCCGCGGTGCCGTCGATCATCTTCGGCCTGCTCGGCCTCGCGGTGTTCCTCAACACCTTCCAGCTGCCGCGCTCCGCGGCCTTGGTCGGGGGGCTGACGCTCGCGTTGATGACGATGCCGGTGATCGTCATCGCCAGCCGCAACGCGATCAAGGCGGTGCCGCCGTCGATCCGCGACGCCGCGCTCGCGCTCGGCGCCAGCCCGGTCCAGGTCGTCTTCCACCACGTCCTGCCGCTCGCGTTGCCGGGCATCTTGACCGGTACGATCATCGGCATGGCGCGCGCGCTCGGCGAAACCGCGCCGCTGCTGATGATCGGCATGCGCGCGTTCATCGCGACCCCGCCGGGCAAGTTGACCGATCCGTCGACCGTGCTGCCGGTCCAGATCTTCCTCTGGTCGGACGAAGTCAGTCGCGGCTTCATTGAAAAGACTTCGGCAGCGATCATCGTCCTGCTCGTGTTCCTACTGGCGATGAACGGCGTCGCCATCTACCTTCGTAACCGTTTCGAGACCCGCTGGTGACCGACAACAAGACTCCCTCTGATCACAAGATGACCGCGCACAACGTCAGCGTCTGGTACGGCGCGGCGCAAGCGATCAGCGATGTGTCGATCGATATCGACCAGGACAAGGTGACCGCGTTCATCGGCCCGTCGGGCTGCGGCAAATCGACTTTCCTGCGCACGCTCAACCGGATGAACGACACGATCGCCTCGGCGCGGGTCGAAGGCGATATCCGGCTCGACGGAGAAGACGTCTATGCGCGCGAAATGGACGTGGTTCAGTTGCGCGCACGCGTCGGCATGGTGTTCCAGAAGCCCAACCCCTTCCCCAAGTCGATCTACGAGAATGTCGCCTATGGTCCGCGCATCCATGGCCTGGCGTCGTCCAAGGCCGACATGGATCGCATCGTCGAACGCTCGCTGGCGCGCGCCGGCCTGTGGGGCGAGGTAAAGGATCGGCTGTCGGATAGCGGCACCGCTCTGTCGGGCGGCCAGCAGCAGCGTTTGTGCATCGCGCGCGCGATCGCGGTCGATCCCGAAGTGATCCTGATGGACGAGCCGTGCTCGGCGCTCGACCCGATCGCCACCGCCAAGATCGAGGAACTTATCCACGAATTGAAGGGCCGCTACGCGATCGTCGTCGTCACCCACAACATGCAGCAAGCCGCGCGCGTGTCGCAGCGCACCGCCTTCTTTCACCTCGGCCAGCTGGTCGAATACGGTCAGACGTCGGATATCTTCACCAACCCGCGCGAAGAGCGGACGCGCGATTACATCACCGGCCGTTATGGCTGAGGAGTTTGAGCGAATGGCAACCGGCCAGGAACATACGGTCAAGGTTTTCGACGACGAGATCGGTCAACTGCGTGGCCTGATCAGCCAGATGGGCGGTCTGGCCGAGCGCGCGATCCACGACGCGATGAATGCGTTGCAGCGGGTCGATCTCGACCTGGCGCAGCAAGTCCGCCTCGCCGACAAGCAGATAGACGTGATCGAGGCCGAAGTGGAAACGCTGGCTGTCCGCATCATCGCGCTGCGCGCACCGATGGCCAACGACCTGCGCGAAGTCGTCGCCGCCTTGAAGATCGCCGGCGTGATCGAGCGGATCGGCGATTACGCCAAGAATATCGCCAAGCGGGTGCCGATGATCGAGAGCGAGCATCGTATCGAGCCGATTTCGGTCATCCCGGCGATGGGCAAGATGGCCGCCGAAATGGTGCACGACGCGCTCGACGCTTTCGCCGCGCGAGACGCGCGGGCCGCGGTGGATGTCTGCATGCGCGACCAGGCGCTCGACGATTTCTACGACAGCATCTTCCGCATGCTGGTGACCTATATGGTCGAAAATCCCGCGACGATCGGTCAGGTCGCCCACCTGCTGTTCGTCGCCAAGAATCTGGAGAGGATCGGCGACCACGCTACGAACGTCGCCGAGATGATTTATTTCGCCGCCACCGGCACGCAAATGACCGAGCGTGAGCGCGGCAAATCAGGGGAAATGTGATGGCACGCGCCAAGATGTTGTTGGTTGAAGACGACGCCGCGCTGGCGGAATTGCTGGTCTATCATTTCAAACGCGAGGATTTCGAGGTCGCGCACACGCCCGACGGCGAAGAGGCGTTGCTGCTCGCCAAGGAAGCGACTCCCGACATCGTCCTGCTCGACTGGATGGTCGAGGGATTATCGGGAATTGAGGTGTGCCGGCGTCTCCGCCGCATGCCCGAAACCGCGAACATCCCGATCATCATGCTGACCGCGCGCGGTGAGGAAGAGGATCGCGTCCGCGGGCTCGAGACTGGCGCCGACGATTACGTCACCAAGCCTTTTTCCCCCCGCGAACTGGTCGCGCGGGTCGGCGCGGTGCTGCGCCGCGTGCGCCCGGCGCTGGCCGGCGAGCAACTGACTTATGGCGATATCGAGATGGATACGGTGGGGCATAAAGTGCGCCGCAGCGGCGAAGTCGTGCCGCTCGGCCCGACCGAATTCCGCCTGCTCAAGCACTTCCTCGAACATCCGGGCTGGGTGTTCAGCCGTGAGCGCCTGCTCGACGCGGTATGGGGGCATGACAGCGACATCGAGAGCCGCACGGTCGACGTCCACATCCGGCGCCTGCGCAAAGCGATCAATCGCGGCGACAGACCCGACGTCATCCGGACGGTGCGATCGGCGGGCTATGCCCTCGATTCGGGGGCGTAAAGAATCGCATCCGAAACGAGGGAGCAAATTCGGGTGTGGCGCGTTTGGCCCCTGTCACGCTGAGATCGTGCAGAACCAGGAGAGTCGCATGAAGTTGATACTCGTTGCGGCGGCCGCCATGATCGCGATGCCCGCCATTGCGCAGAATACGCCCGCGCCACCACCTGCCCCCGATCCCCAGACCGCGCCGGCTCCTGTCGACCCAACTCCACCGCCGCCAGCGCCGATGCCCGCACCGCCGGGGCCGCCCGCTGGCGCTGCAACCATGACTATGGGACCGCCGACGCCTGTCGTGCAGCCGCTGCCTGACGCTGCTGCCCCCGCTACCGGTGCTGACGTGCCGTGGTGCACCAAGACCGTCGTCGATCATTGCAAGGAGCATTCGGCGCCAAACGGCGCGCGCCTGCACACCACGCCCCGCCCGCCGGGAAAATGAGCGCTCTGATCGCCTGAATGAAGCGGAGCCGGTCGACGCCCGGCTCCGCCGTACCTGAGGAGGTCGGGATGAGATTGATCCTTTTGGCCGCCATCGCTGTGACGATGCCTGCGTTGGCGCAGGAGAATCCGGCGTCGACCCAGCCGCCCCCCGCGCAAAGCGCGGGCGATCCCCCGGAGGGCTATGCCCCGCCGCCGGCGCCCCCGCCCCCGCCCCCGCCGGGCGCGACAATTGTGTTTCAGCCGGCGCCGCCGCCCGACGTGGCGTTTCCGCCGCCCGCACCACTGGCAAGCTACCCGCCCTGCAAGCGCGGTCAGTTCGACAAGTGCGTCCAGCGGCGCGATCCCAAATAAGTATAAGAAACGGGTCGTAAGCTCCCTCTCCCGGCGCGGGTCGGCACGCCCGCGCCGGGTTTTTCGTATTTTGGGTACGGACTATTGCGCAGCGCAGCAAAAACCCTAGGAAGCGTGCGAAACATTAGGGAGCGATTGAATGACCATCCGTTTCGATGACAAGGTAGCCATCGTGACCGGCGCAGGCGGTGGCCTGGGTCGCGAATATGCGCTCGCGCTGGCGGCACGCGGCGCGAAGGTCGTCGTCAACGACCTGGGCGGCGCGCGCGACGGCACCGGTCATTCGGACGCCGCGCTCAAGGTCGTCGAGGAGATCAAGGCGGCGGGTGGCGCCGCGATGTCGAACGGCGGCAGCGTCACCGAGTACGAGCAGATGATCGAGATGGTCGCCAAGGCGAAGGAAGCCTGGGGCGGTGTCCACATCCTGATCAACAATGCTGGCGTGCTGCGCGACAAGAGCTTCGCCAAGATGGAGCCGGCCGATTTCAAGTTCGTCGTCGACGTCCATCTCAACGGATCGGCCAATTGCACCAAGGCGGTATGGGAGACGATGCGCGAGCAGGCCTATGGCCGCATCCTGATGACGGCGTCGTCGACCGGGCTGTTCGGCAATTTCGGTCAGGCCAATTACGGCGCCGCCAAACTCGGCCTCGCCGGGCTGACCAAGACGCTCTACCTCGAAGGCGCGAAGTACAACATCAAGGTCAATACGATCGCCCCGACCGCCGGCACGCGGATGACCGAGGACCTGTTCCCGGCCGAGGCGTTCAAGGCGTTCGCGCCGGAGAAGGTCGCACCGGCCGCTTTGTATCTGGTCAGCGAGGACGCGCCGACCAATGCGATCGTCGGCGCCGGCGCCGGCGTCTTCCAGGCGGCCTATGTCACGCTGACCCAGGGCAAGCTGCTGACCGGCGACGAGCTGTCGCCCGAAGGCGTCGCGGCGCACTGGGCCGAGATCACCGACCGCACCGGCGAACTGACCCCGCAATCGGGCAACGAACAGTCGATGTCGATCATGAAGAAACTGACCGGGGGCTGAGGCACTAAAATCCTCCCCGGTACGGGGAGGGGGACCGCCGCCGAAGGCGGTGGTGGAGGGGGTTCTCCGCACCTACATCGCTTGAGGCCCGCCCCCTCCACCAAGCCGCTGCGCGCCTTGGTCCCCCTCCCCATGAACGGGGAGGATTTTCCTCCTCAATCCCCCACTGTTCGCTGGATCAGGTCGCGTAGCCACACCGACGCCGCATCGGCGTCGCGTTCGACCGGATGGAACAGGAAATGCCGGTCGATGCTCTGCTCGATCGGCAGCTCGACCGCGCGCACGTCGAGCTTCGGCCCGTAAGCGGCAATCAGTCGCGACGGGAGGATGGCGACGAGATCGGTCCGCGCGACCGCCATCAGCGCCTGCAGATAATGCGGTACGACCGCGGCGATGCGGCGGTGCAGGCCCTGCGCCGCCAGCCAGTCGTCGACCGGGTCGCTCGTCGCCCCCGCGCCGACCACCGCGACATGCGGCGCATCAAGCATTTCGAGCACCTGCCGCCAGGTTGCCGGCTGGCCGACATGGACCGCGAGCAGATCATGGTCGTCGAACAATGGCGCCATGCGCAGCCCAGCGAACAATACGGTATCGGTACTGATCGCGAAATCGAGCGTGGCGATCACCGGGTCGTTCGGCCGCGGCCAGGGAATAAGGTCGATCCGGCAGCCGGGCGCCTCGCGCGCCATTGCCTCGATCAACGGCGCGAGCACCGTCGCGGCGACGACGTCGGGAATCGCCGCCCGGAACACACGCTGCGCCCCTGCGGGGTCGAACTCCTCGCCCTCGTACAACGCGGCCGCTTGCTTGAGCAACGCACGCACCGGATCGGCAAGCGCTTCCGCGCGCGGTGTGCGCTTCATCCCCGCGCCGCTGCGCACCAATAACGGGTCGCCGAAATCCTCGCGCAGCCGGGCGAGGATGCGGCTCATCGCCGGCTGCGACACCGATATTATCTGCGCAGCCCGGGTAACGCTGCCGCTTTCAATCATCGCCAACAGGGCACGCAACAAGTTCAGGTCGTAGCGACCGATATCCAATTCCGACATGCGTAATATCAGAACTATTCATTTTCAGGATAGTCAACCCAAGCCCATGACGTTGCGGGATAAGGAGAAAGTCATGAGCGCCGAGCGGAACAAGCAGGTGATCGAACGCATCTATGCCGCCATGGCGCAGGGCGACCGTAGCGTCTTCGCGGCATCGGTCCATCCGGATTATGTCTGGCGTTTTCCCGGTCATTGCAGCTGGTCGCGACGGTTCGATGGCCAGGAGGCGATCCATCGCGACTTGCTGCGCCCCCTCTTCGGCTTGTTCGCGACCGACTATATCGCACATGCGATCAATCTGGTGGCCGAAGGCGAGATGGTGGTTGCGGAAGTGCGCGGCGACGTGATGCTCAAATCCGGCGAGCGGTACGACAACCATTATTGCTTCATCTTCCACTTCCGCGACGGCAAGATCGCCGAAGTGGTCGAATATTGCGACACCGACCTCGAGGAGCGCGTGCTCGGCAATTACGATATTGTGTTGGCCGCGTACCGGGCCAGCGGACCGCATTGAACCGCCCCTTTGGTGTATTGCTACACTAAATCACCTATGGTACATGATCTCCTCAGAGGAGGAGTGCCATGTATAGTGAAAGCGATCTGGAGGGCGCGGTGGCGGCGGGTGTGATCCCGCAATCGACCGCTGACGCTTTCCGCCAGCATACCGCCGCAATGCGCGCGTCGCCCGCGGTCGACGAGGAAAGCTTCCGGTTGTTGACCGGGTTCAACGATATATTCGTCGCCATCGCCATCGCGCTGTTGCTGACGTCGATCGGCTGGCTCGGCGGTTGGGTAAAGACAGGCTTGGGCGGGCTTGGGGTCGCCATCGCGGCCTGGGCGTTGGCCGAATATTTCACCCGCGTCCGGCGCATGGCGCTTCCCAGCATCATTCTGCTGCTGGCGTTCGCCGGCGGCGTCGCGGCGACGATGGTCGGCACGCTGGTCGACATTAATCCCGACTGGAGCGATCAGACGAACGCGCTCATCGCGACCGGTATCGCGTTGGTGACCGGTGGTGCGACCTGGCTGCACTGGAAGCGGTTCATGGTGCCGATTACCGTTGCCGTGGGCGCGGCAAGCGGAGTCGCTGCCCTGGTCGCGCTGTATGTCGCGGTAACGCATGTCAACGAGGATGGCATTTTCCCGCTGGTGCTGGTCGGCGGCATCGGCACTTTCGCGCTGGCGATGTGGTGGGACGGATCGGACCTGACCCGCACGACGCGGCGCAGCGACGTCGCCTTCTGGTTGCACCTCGCCGCCGCGCCGATGATCGCGCATTCGGTGTTCCACATGCTCGGCGTGTTCCAGGGCCAGATCGGGGTTGCCCAGGCGCTGATCGTGATGGCGCTATACCTTGTATTCGCCTTCATCGCGCTAGCGATCGATCGCCGCGCCCTGCTGGTATCGAGCCTGGCCTATGTTCTCTACGCCCTGTCGATGCTGTTCCAGCAGGCGGGTGCGGTCGAACTGTCGATGGCCTTTACCGCGTTCGTGATCGGATCGGCGCTGCTCACGCTCTCCGCCTTCTGGCACCCGATGCGGCGTGCGGTGATCGGCACGTTGGGCAATCTCGGCAACCGCCTGCCGCCGGTGCAGATGCCCGTCGCGGCCTGACGCTCAACGCTTGCGCGCCCCTTGTCATCAGGCGCGAACCTACCCGGCGGCCCACCCGGCCGCCGGGCTTTTTCTTGTCCGGCATATCGATCGATCCGCGGGCCCCTATCTTGCTAAGCGAATTGGAAATTTGGCATAGCTTGCACGCAACGTGCTGGGGGGTTCTGATGGGCGCGACGAGTCTGATTGCATTGTTGGGCGCGCTGGCCGCCCCAATCCCGCCCGCCAGCAAGTGCCAAGCGGCAAAGATCGCCGAATTCCCGATCACGATGACGGGGCGCTCGCCGATCGTCGATGCCCGCTTCGGTGACAAGACCGCGCGCTTCATCCTCGACAGCGGCGCGTTCTACAGCACCATCTCGCGAGCAAGTGCTGCCGAATTCGGGCTGAAAGTGTCGGCGGCACCACCCTGGTTCAGGCTGAGAGGAATTGGCGGGGACACGTCGGCAGGCA
Organism: Sphingomonas sp. P4_D12; assembly: GCF_056401895.1. Taxonomy (NCBI): domain Bacteria; kingdom Pseudomonadati; phylum Pseudomonadota; class Alphaproteobacteria; order Sphingomonadales; family Sphingomonadaceae; genus Sphingomonas; species Sphingomonas sp. P4_D12. Next base: position 391,475 of record NZ_JBFUIL010000003.1, read on the forward strand.
TCGCGGAAACCGACACTTTCTCGCTGGCTGGGATCAAGCTTCCGAAAGTCGAATTCGTCGTGGGCGGCAGCGATATGGGATCGACCGGCCTGATCGGGCAGAACATCCTCGGCCTCGCCGATGTCGAATATGATCTGCCGCACGGCGCGGTGCGGCTGATGAAGACCAATGGCTGCGGTCGCACGGGTCTCGCCTATTGGGCCGGTGATAAGCCGTATACGATGCTGGATCTCGAGGGAAATCCGGACGGTATGTTCCGCCCCCACACGATCGCCACCGTCATGCTCAACGGCGTCAAGATCAAAGCCCTGTTCGATTCCGGAGCACAGAGCTCGCTCCTGTCGTTGGCGACTGCCAAGCGACTGGGCGTCACGCCGGACACGCCGGGCGTGGAATTCGTCGGCAATGGCGGCGGACTTGGCACGCGCAAGGTGCCGACCTGGCTCGCCACGTTCGACAAGATCGATATCGGCGGCGAGGCGATCAACAAGCCCAGGATTCGCATATCGCAACTCGATCTCGGCAATGCGGACATGCTGATCGGGGTCGACTTCTTCCTGACCCACCGGATGTTCGTGTCGAACGCGACCCACAGGATGTTCGTCACCTATGAAGGCGGCCCGGTGTTCGGCCTGTCGCCCAAAGGCGCGCGGTCGGTCGACGGCAAGCCGCTCGACCTTACCGACAAGGCCGCCGACCCGACGACGGCGGAGGAATATTCGCGGCGCGGCGCGACCTATGCTTCCAATCACAAGCTGACCGAAGCGCTGGCCGATTTCGACAAGGCGATCGCACTTAGCCCCAAGGAGAGCCGCTATTTCTATCAGCGCGCCGAGGCCCGCTTCGCCAATGGCGACCGCGCCGGCTCGCTCGCCGATCTCGACCGCACGATCAGCCTGTCTCCCGATTATGCCGATGCCAGGCTGCAGCGCGCACAATTCCGGCTGCGCGGTGGCAACGAGGCCGGCGCGCTGGAGGATGTGAAAGCGGCCGATAGCGCCCTCGCCCCCTCGTCCGACAAGCGCCTGACCGTGGCGTCGTTATACGATCGCCTCGGCGCGCCCGACGCCGCGCTGCCCAGTTTCGACTCGTGGCTCAAGAGCCACCCTGAAGACAGCAGCCGGGGAATCGCGCTCAATGGCCGCTGCTGGGTGCGTGGCCTGCTCAATCGCGAGCTCGACAAGGCGATGGATGATTGCAACGCCGCGCTTCGCGCGCTGCCCCGCGAGGCCTCGATCCTCGACAGCCGCGCGCTGATCCGGGTGCGGCGCGGCGAATGGAAACAAGCGCTGGCGGATTATAACGCCGCGCTGACGATCAACCCGCGCAGCGCCTGGTCGCTCTATATGCGTGGGCTGGTCGAAGCGAAATCCGGTCAGGACGCCCAGGCCAAGGCCGATCGCGCCGCGGCGATCGCCATCGATCCCAAAGTAGTCGACCGCGCGAAGAAATACGGCCTCGAGGGATAGCGGCGCCAATCGAAAAATTTTCCGGCACCTGTCGAATCCGCTCCCCCTTGCGCGTCTCCGCGGTACGATCGCATTCCGGCGGTCGCGGGAGATATAAGATGCATTACATGATCCTGATCTACGAGGACGAGAGCGTCTATGGCGACAAGAACGATACGCCAGAGATGCAGGCGATCGTCGCCAAGCACTGGGACCTCGTCAGCGACCTGGGCGACCAGTATAAGACCGGCGCCGGGTTGGCGATGACCTCCTCTGCGACCACGGTCCGCACCGTTAACGGCAAGCAGACGATCCATGACGGCCCCTTCGCCGAAACGCGCGAACAGCTCGGCGGCTATTACGTGATCGAGGCGGACAATCTGGACGACGCGATCGCGGTCGCGCGCCGCGTGCCCGTCCGCTTCGACGGCTCGATCGAAATCCGGCCGTTGCTCCACCCGCCGGGCAAGTGATGATCGAGGCGGTGCTGCGGGCGGACGGCGGACGGATCACTGCCGCGCTCGCCGCCCGCTTCCGCGACCTCGACCTTGCCGAGGAAGCGCTGGCGGAGGCGTGCGCCCGGGCGCTTTCCGCCTGGGCCGACGCCCCGCCGGCCAATCCGGCGGGCTGGCTCTATCGTGTCGCGACCCGTGTCGCGCTCGATAGCTTGCGGCGCAGCGCGGTACGCCATGCGACCGCCCTGCCGGAGCCGGAGCCCGAACCGACCGTGGAGGAGTTGATGAGCGCCGCGCCGCTGATCCCTGACGAACGGTTGCGGCTGATCTTCGTCTGCTGCCACCCCGCCATCCATCCCGACGCGCGCGCCGCGCTCACGCTCAGGCTGGTGTGCGGCCTGTCGGCGCAGGAGATCGCGCGCGCTTTCCTGATCGCCGAACCCGCGTTGCTGCAGCGGCTGACCCGCGCCAAGCGAAAGATCGCCGATGCTGGCGTTCCGTTCGAGGTGCCCGGCCCCGATCACTGGAGCGAGCGGCTCGATGCCGTGCTGTCGACACTGGAAGTCGCCTATGCCCATGCGCACGCCGACGGCGCCGGAACCGGACGCCATGCCGGTTATGCCGAAGAGATGCTGGGGATCACGGCGGCACTCGCGGCGATGCTCCCGAGCGAACCGGAAGTGCAGGCGCTCGCCGCGACCGTCCGCTTCGCCGAAGCGCGCCGGCCGGCACGGGTCGATGCTGATGGCATGATGGTGCCACTCGCCGAACAGGATCCGATGTTGTGGGATACCTCGCTAATCACCGAAGGTCGCCGCTATCTCGCCCGCATCCTGACGCATCCACTTCCAGCGCGCGGCGTGCAGGCGCTGATCCATGCTGAATGGTGTGCAAGAGGGTCGCTCGCCGATGCGCCGCCCTGGCCCGCGATTCTGACCCTTTATGACGCGCTGCTCGCCTGCCGTGACGATCCCGTTACGCGCCTCAACCGCGCGGTAGCATTGGCCGAAGTGCGTGGACCGGCGATTGCGTTCGAGGAGGTCGACGCGCTCAGCCACGCCGGCCTGGCTGATTACCTTCCCTATCACGCGTTGCGCGCCGACCTGTTGGCGCGGCTCGGACTCGCTGATACCGCGCGCCGGGCCTATGACGCCGCTCTCGCCCTCGCACCGGCAGGCGCGGAGCGCCGCTGGCTCGAGCGCGGCCGGTCCGAATGCCTGGATTGAGGCGGCTTTCGCGATGAAGGGACCCGGAACCTTTGGCGTGCCACGCGGTTGAATCTGGCTAACGTGTCAGCGGCACGGCACGACGAAGGGGACCGAGTGGATCGCGAACTACGTCACACCGACACGAAGTCGGAAAACGATCGATACCGCCTGCTGGTCGATGCGATCACCGACTATGCGATCTACATGCTCGACCCAGACGGGATCGTCACCAACTGGAATGCGGGCGCGCAACGCTTCAAAGGCTACACCGCCGATGAAATCATCGGCCAGCATTTTTCGCGTTTCTATTCGCCGGAAGATCGCAGCGACGGATTGCCGGCGCGGGCGCTGGCCATAGCCCGCACCGAAGGCAAGTTCGAACAGGAAGGCTGGCGGATCCGCAAGGATGGCGAACGTTTCTGGGCGCATGTCGTCATCGACCCGATCTGGGCGAAGGACGGCGCGCTGATCGGTTTCGCCAAGATCACCCGAGACTTGACCGAACGCCAGGCCGCCGCGGAGTCCTTGCGCCGGAGCGAGGAGCAATTCCGGCTGCTGGTCCAGAGCGTGACCGATTATGCGATCTATCGCCTCGATCCCGAAGGCCATATCGTCAGCTGGAATTCGGGTGCCGAACGAATCAAGGGCTATACGCCCGCCGAGGCCATTGGCGCCCATTTCTCGCGCTTCTATACGGAAGAGGATCGCCTGGCCGGCGAGCCCCAACGCGCTCTGTCGATCGCGCGCGAGCAGGGCCGCTTCGCCGCGGAGGGTTGGCGCGTTCGCAAGGACGGCAGCCGGTTTCGCGCCAGCGTGGTGCTCGACCCTATCCTAGGCGACAAAGGCGAGCTCATCGGTTACGCGAAGGTGACGCGCGACGTGACCGAACGCGACGATGCCCAGCGCAAGCTCGACCTCGCGCGCGAGGCGCTGTTCCAGTCGCAGAAGATGGAAGCGATCGGTCAACTGACCGGCGGTGTGGCGCATGATTTCAACAATTTGCTGATGGCCATCCTCAGCAGCCTGACGCTCCTCGAACGGCGCGTCTCGGGCGACGCTTCCGCGCAACGGCTGATCGACAATGCCCGGCAAGGCGCCGAACGCGGTGCCGCGCTCACGCAGCGCATGCTCGCCTTCGCGCGCCGCCAGGAACTCAATCCGGAGCCGGTCGACGTGCCCGGACTCGTCCGCGGCATGAGCGATCTGCTCCAGCGCACGCTCGGCCCTTCGCACCCGATCGGGCTGCAATTTCCGCTGTCGCTCCCGCCGGTGCTCGCCGATGCCAATCAGCTCGAAATGGCGCTGATGAACCTCGCGGTCAACGCGCGCGATGCAATGCCCGACGGTGGCGCGATCACGGTTGCCGCAAGCGAAGTCACGGTGCGCGACAGGGAGGTCGATGGCCTCGATCCCGGGGGTTACGTCAAGCTCGCCGTCGTCGATACAGGGTCCGGCATGGACGCCGAGACGCTGGCGCGCGCGACCGAGCCGTTCTTCACGACCAAGGGAGTCGGCAAGGGCACCGGGCTGGGCCTGTCGATGATCCATGGCCTTGCCGAGCAAATGAAAGGCGGACTGGCCCTGCACAGCGTCGTCGGACGCGGCACCACCGCCGAACTGTGGCTGCCGGTTACGAATGAATGCGATAAAGCCGTGCCTGAGCCGACGGCACCGGCCGCGATCGTCGACCAACAGCGCAACCTCCGCATCCTGGTGGTGGACGATGACAGCCTCGTGCTGATGAACACCGCCGCCTTGCTCGAGGATATGGGGCATGTCGCGATCGAAGCCAGCTCGGCGGCGGAGGCACTGGCGGTGCTCCGCGGGGGAGCGGCGATCGATCTGCTGATCACCGATCAGGCAATGCCGGGCATGACCGGCGCGCAATTGATCGAGCAGGCGCACGAATTGGTCGGCGACCTGCCGATCATCCTGGCATCGGGCTATGGCGAACTGCCCGAAATGGCATTTCAGAGCATCGTCAAACTCGGCAAGCCGTTCGGTCAGGCGCAACTCGCCGCCGCGATCCGCAAGGTAGCAGTCGAACGACAGGCTCGAACAGGCGCCGATCATGCGCCAGCGCCCGCCTTGAAAGCCGAGGTCGTTGGCCATGCATGACAGCGCCAGCCAATTTCCTCAATAGACGCAACTATCCGACAATATATATCGATAGTTATAACAGACCCGAATTTGGATTTACGTAGTAAACCCTGGCCTGTTATTTTCTAAATCTCGATGTTACCAATATTCATGGGGAGAACTTCGAGCATATTTTATAGTAGCTGCGTGCTGTGTTTCGCTTGTGCCGGTGCGACAGGTGCGCGTGCCATGGACGAGCCATTCCTGTTCGCGGCCCTTCAGCCGGAAAAGGCGGACCAGACCGCTGGTCCTCAGGATCAGCAGCCTGGAACTGCGGATGACATCATCATTTACGCATCCCGACAGGGCGTGTTGCCGGGTGTCGCACCGGAAAACGAGCTCAACGAAGAAGATATTGCCGCATACGGCGCCAACAGCGTCGGCGACCTACTCGATGACGTGGGCGGCGCGGCCGATTCGTCAGGTGAAGGCCCGGTGATCCTGATCAATGGTCGGGAAACCACCGGGCTGAACACGGTGAACGACCTTCCGACCGAAGCGATCCGCAAGATCCAGGTATTACCGCAACGTGTTGCCGGTCGGCTGGGTGAACGCCCAACCCGGCGGGTGATCAATGTGGTGCTCAAGAATAACCACCGACAACTCACCGGAAACGCCGAAGGCACGTTCGCAACCGCTGGTGCGGGACGAAATTACAAGGGCGAGATCAACTTGTTGCGGCTGAAGGACGGCAATCGCGACAGCCTGGTCCTACGCGCCGAGCGGGTCGACCCGCTGCTCGAAAGCGACCGCAACATCGTCAGCGAGCCGCTGACGGCACCCTATGATACACGCGGCAATATTTTCGCCTCTACGATCTTTGGCGCGGAGATCGACCCGGCGTTGAGCGCGCTCGCGGGACAAATGGTCGCTGTCGCACCGGTTCCAGCAGGCAATGCGGCGCCGACATTGGGTGCGTTGGCAGCCAATGCCAACAAACCCAATTTTACCGATGTTCGTGATTTTCGCACGCTTACTGCTGGCAAGCGCACCTTCTCGGTGAACGGCAACATTGCGCGGCAATGGGGCAAGACAGCGCTCTCGCTCAATGCGCGCGCGGAATGGGTGAGCACGGACTCGCAGTCGGGCCTTGCCGGCGTGTCGCTATTGCTGCCGGCCGGTACCCCATTTTCGCCGTTCACGCGCGATGTCAGGATCGCTCGATACGTCGGCGATGCGCTGCGCCAGCAGGGGCACAACGCCAATCTCGAGCTTGGCGGCGATTTCACGACGCCGGTCGGGAACTGGAACCTGCGCGTTGCCGGGAATTGGCAACACCTGGCCGCCAGGACCGACAGCCAGGCAGCCTTCGATGCGACCCTGCTCCAGGCCGCGATCAGCGCCGGGACGGTGAACCCGTTCGGAGCGCTACCCGCCGACCTGACGGCGCTCCGCTACAATTTTTCGCGTTCGCGCAGCGACAATGCGTCGTTGCGGGCGACGCTTTCCGGTCGGGTGTTGAAACTGCCGGCGGGCGCGATGCGCGCCGCGGTGACGGCGACGGTGCGGACCGACCGACTCAATGGGCGGTGGGAATTCCTGTCGGTGCCGAACATGACGAGGTTCACGCAAAACGAAGCGGCACTTTCGGGCAACCTTCAGGTTCCCCTCCTCGGCGACAAGTCGCCGATCGGCAATTTGGAGCTCGACCTCAATGGAGCGATCCGCAGGCTCAACCGGATCGGGACGGTCGAGGATTTCGGCGCCGGCCTGGCGTGGCAACCGGCCAGGTCACTGAATGTCCGCGGCTCGTTCGACCTGCAGCGGCAAGCGCCTTCGGCCCAGACGCTCAGCGACCCGCAGATCGTCTACGATAATTATCGTATTTTCGACTTTGTCACCGGACAGACGGTCCAGGTCCGCTATATTACCGGGGGTAATCCCAACCTGCCCGTCGCCAGGCGGAGAATCTGGTCGGTCGGGGCCACTTATCTGCCGTTCAGTAACGCGAATCTCATCCTGTCCACCGAATATTCCAGGCGGCGAACCACCAATCTTCAGTCGACACTCCCCCCTGTCAACGCGCAGGTCCAGGCGGCATTTCCCGATCGCTTCGTGCGCGACGCCAACGGCGTTCTGACGCTGGTCGACAGCCGGCCGGTCGCCTTTGCGTACGACAATAGCGACCAGTTGCACTCGCGGATCGACTTTCACGGTTCGCTCGGAAAGCCGAGCCGGAAACGCGCGGCTGGCCCGGGGAGCGATCCCGACGGAGCTTTTTCGTTCGACGGCCGACCACGCTTCAATTTCAGTATCGAGCACAATTGGATCCTCCGCAGCGTGCGTCGGGCCCAGCTTGGCCTGCCCGAGGTCGACCTGCTGGCCGGGGGCGCGACTGGATATGGCGGGGGCTTGGCTCGGCACACCGTCCGGGTTTCGGCCAACCTCGCGGCTCGGGGTGTGGGGATGCAGCTTTCCGGCATCTGGCGCAGCGCAACGCTGATCAAATCCGCCGATACGCCCTCGCCAAGCGACCTCTTTTTTTCGGCGCAGACCAGCGTCGATATGCGGCTTTTCGCTGATCTTGGCACCCTGGCACGGGGCAGCAGCGTGTTGAAAGGAGCGCGCTTGTCGTTGTCGGTCACCAATCTGCTGGATTCCAAGCAACGGGTTCGTGACGGCAACGGACTGACGCCGACACGATATCAGCCCTATCTGCTGAACCCGCTCGGGCGCGCGATCACGATCGGCCTTCGCAAGGCATTTTGAGCCGGCGCAGCTCACCGCCGCCGGGAATCAAAAGCCCCGCCAGTGTCAGCTGGCGAGGCTTTTTGAAGTTCAGCTAGCTGGCAAATCAGATCACCGGAACCGTGACCCAATTGTGGCTGCCGTCATTGAGGTTCGGGACGCCGACAGTCGCACCACCATTGTACCAGACAGTCGTGCACTTGTCGCCGGTATAGCCGTTCTGCTTGGCCCAGGCACCCGGCAGCTTCGTCCCGGTCTTGCTCGGCGAGATGCAGACCACGACCTGACCGATGATCAGCGTCGCACTGGTGTCGAAGCCTTCGCCAGCATCCTCGTGGGCGCGGAGCGCATTGGTCTGGTCGACGTTGACCGTAGTCTGCGCTTCGTTGCCCTGCAACGTCGCCGGATCGTTATAGGCATCATGGTGTTCGGTGTAAGCGGCGGTGCCCTGGAACTTGCAGTGCGGATTGGCGTCGCTGCCGCCATGGAACGGGTCGCCCCACCAGCTCGGGAGGTTCAGCGGATCCGAGCCTTGTGCGGTGAAGGCGGCGCAATTGCCCCGAACCGCATCCTCGGAATCGCCGAAGTCACCGTTGATGACGTAGATGCCGACCGCCGGATGGTAAATGTCCACGGCGGGATGATAGACCGCCTTGAGGATGTCGCAGCTGAACGCATGGGCGTACGTCGTCTTGAACGTTCCCATGAAATCATAGGTGCTGGCGCTGTAATGGCCCCCGACGGCCTGCTTGATCCCGAACATGTTGACGCTGCCGCCGTTGCGATACGGGTCGCCAAGAATTTCGACATGCGCCGGGGTAAAGGTACCGGCGCCGACCAGGGTGCCGGGAATTGCGTCGGTAATCGAATGGGTGCCGGTTTCGACAGGTCCAGCCGCCAGCGTTACTGGGCCGAGGACCACTTGGCCGGTCCAGATGTCGCCGCCCGCACCATCGGTGTCGTGCACCAATGCCGCCGCGTCACAGGTCGCCTGCATTCCGGGAAGAACAACCTGCCCGGGATCGGCTGCCGGCGTCGGATCGACAAGGGTGACCGCGGCGAATGCCGGAATCGGGGCGACGGAGACTGCGAGCGCGACAATCGCACTCGCAGAGGCTCGAAAGGTCGAGATCATGGTCTACTCCTAATTTATTCCGCGAATTCATCATCTCCCGTCGACGACTCGCTGTTCAATCGGGATCTGTGGGAATTTTGTAGGTAGTAGTAGCTATAGTAAATAGGACGTTTACGTCTTTATGGTAAAAATATGGCCTAATACGACACCAAAGATATAAGATGTTATTCAAGTATAACTTTGGTTATATTAATCAAAATTAGCTCTTTCTGTCTTCAGCATTAGAACTTCTTCTTTTCTTCCAGACACTCCCTTCCGCCGAATATACCGATCTTCAGAGCGGCATAAGCTATGTCCTAAGCTCGAAATGGGTATGAGCAAACGCGTCAGCGGATTGCGAATCGTTAGGTTTCCGACCATATCGGCCGCACTGCTTTGGCAAACAGCAGCATCACTTGGGGCCGCCTTCGGGCGGCCCCTGTTTTGTCCGGCCTATTTCATCTGCCGCCTGGCAGAGGCCATCGTCGCCTTGCCATATGGCGGCTTGAGGCCAGCGAGCTTGGCGATATCGAAGCGCGACTGGCGGTACACCGCCTTGGCGTGGCTGAACGTCCTGAACCCGTCATGCCCGTGATACGCACCCATCCCCGACGGGCCGATGCCGCCAAACGGCAACTCCTCGTTGGAGATGTGGAAGATCACGTCGTCCAAGGTCACGCCGCCCGAGATCGTGCGATCCAGCACGCGGCGGCGCTCCCTGTCATCGCTGCCGAAATAATAGAGCCCCAGCGGCCTGTCGCGCCGGTTCACCTGGGCGATCGCGGCATCGATATCGTCATAGCGCCGCACCGGCAGGATCGGCCCGAAAATCTCTTCCTGCATCACCGTCATGTCGTCGGTGGCGTCGCGGACGATGTGGAGCGGCATCTTGCGGCTGTTCGACGCGGCGAAATCCTCGTTCGCCGGATTGACCGTCTCGATCGTCGCGCCCTTCGCGCGGGCATCCTCCAGCCAGTCCTGCAGCCGCTGGTGATGGCGATCGTTGATGATCGAGGTGTAGTCGGGATTGGCGAGCAAGGTCGGGTACATCGCCGACACCGATTGCTTCAGGCCATCGACCACCGCTTGTTCCTGATCCGCGGGCACCAGCATGTAATCGGGCGCCAGGCAGATCTGACCGGCGTTGAGCATCTTGCCGATCGCGACGCGTTCGGTGCCCCGTTTGACGTCGGCCGAGCGCCCGAAGATCACCGGCGACTTGCCGCCGAGTTCGAGCGTCACCGGCGTCAGATTGTCTGCCGCGGCGTGGAGGATGTGCCGGCCGATCCCGGTGGCGCCGGTGAAGATCAGGTGATCGAACGTCAGCCCCGAAAACTCCTTGCCGACCTCCGGCCCACCCGACACGAAGGCGAGCTCGTCCGCGGCGAAATAGCTGGGGCAGATTTCCTCGAACAAGGCGGCGACGCGCGGCGTGAACTCGCTGGTCTTGACCATCGCGCGATTGCCCGCCGCGAAGACGCCGGCCAGCGGCGCCATGATCAGGTTGACCGGAAAATTCCACGGCGAGATCACGCCGACCACGCCCTTGGGCTGGAATTCGATCCAGCCCTTGGCGCCGAGCAGCCCGAGCGGTGCGGTCACCGGCCGGCGCTCTGGGCGCGACCAGCTGCCCACGTGCTTCAGCGCATGTTTGAGCGGCGCGACCGAAGCGGCAATGTCTGTCAGCATCGACTGCTCCCGGCTGCGATGCCCGAAATCCTCACTCAGTGCATCGCACAAACGGTCGGCATTGTCGGCGATCATCGCGGCGGCGCGCTTCAAGCGATCCTTGCGCACACTGAGGCTGACCGGCAATTCGGCCATGAACGCCGCGCGCTGCGCCGCCAGGATGTCGTGCATCGTCATCGCTTCGTTCCTCTCCGATTGTTCAGGCGCAGCCGATCGCCCCGGCGACCGGTATGATGACGCTGGCTTGGCCCGTGCGGTCGATGCGGAGCGTCGCATCGGAAATCGACCCGCTTTTCGGCGCACTGGCGTCGGTCTTCACAGCGACTTGCAAGGTCGCCGTCGCGCCGCCGCCCTTATATTCGGTGATCTGCGAGTAACCGAGGCCGCCGATTCCGTTCTGCGCGCTGATCGCAAGATCCGCCACCTTGCCGTCGATCGTTACCCGCAACGCCGCGGGATCGGTGGTTGCCATCGCCACCAGCGCCATGCTCGGCGTCCGCGTCCACAGAAATGCCGCACAGCCTTTGGCCGGCAATCGCTGCGCGGGCAGCGCGCTGATCGGCAGTCCATCGACCGAAGACACCAGCGGATCGATAACCTGCGGTGCGGGCGGCGCTACTGGAAGTGTTTTGATCGGCGGCGCGTCCTGCCCCGGCGCGGGCGCGGCAATCAACAACAGAGCGAGCGGCAACATCCTCATCGCCGTGCTTGCTATCACGCGTTGACGTTAAGGGTAAGCGGGGATCAGCTGGGCGCCTTCTTGCGGATCAGATAGCGATAGACGCCGAACGCGTTGATCCCGAGCAGCACGCCATTCTGCGTGCCCAGCGCCCCGTCGCGCGCCAGCACCGCGCCGGCGATCCAGCAGAGGGCGGACCCGACGAAGATCACGAACCCCCAGCCGGTCACCCGCCGCCCCGAATCGAGCGACACCATCAACGCTGCGATGATCCCGCTGCCGGAAGCAGTCCATTTGAGCACCGTGGTCAGCGTTTCCATCATCATCTCTTAGCGAACGAACGGCATCGCCGAATTGCCGCAAAGCAAGCCGCGCAATTTGAATTCGCCGCCGCCCGAGCCTAGATCGCGCCCAGCATCCTTTCCGGAGTTTCTCATGACCGCCGATCCCATCGTCATCCTGTCCTATGCCCGCACCCCGATGGGGAGCTTTCAGGGGACGCTGACCGGTGCAAGCGCGACCCAACTCGGCGCGACCGCGGTCAAGGGTGCGGTCGACCGCGCCGGCGTCGACCCCAAGCAGATCGAGCGCATCTATATGGGCTGCGTACTGCCTGCCGGGCTCGGCCAGGCGCCCGCGCGCCAGGCAGCGATTAACGCCGGTCTGGGCGATCATGTCGAGGCGACAACGGTCAACAAGATGTGCGGGTCGGGCATGCAGGCGACGATCATGGGTAGCGAGGCGCTCGCCGCCGGCTCGGTCGACCTCATCGTCGTGGGCGGCATGGAGAGCATGACCAACGCGCCGTACCTCTCGCTGCGCCATCGTGGCGGCGCGCGGATCGGGCACGACGTGCTCAAGGACCACATGTATCTCGATGGGCTCGAGGACGCGTATGAGCCCGGCAAGCTGATGGGCGCCTTTGCCGAGGAAACCGCGCAGGAATATCAGTTCACCCGCGCCGCGCAGGACGATTACGCGATCGCCAGCCTCGAGCGCGCGCAGGCCGCGCAGAAATCGGGCGCGTTCGAGCGTGAAATCGTCGCGGTCGAAGTGGTCGGCCGCAAGGGCACCGACACCGTCACGCTCGACGAACAGCCGGCCAAGGGCGATGCGTCGAAAATCCCGACGCTCAAACCCGCCTTCGCCAAGGACGGCACGATCACCGCGGCCAACGCCTCGTCGATCTCCGACGGCGCCGCCGCCTTGGTGCTGACGCGCGCCTCGGTCGCCGGCAAGCTCGGCAAGAAACCCGTGGCTCGGATCGTGGCGCAAGCCGCGCATGCCCACGCCCCGGCCAAGTTCACCACCGCTCCCGTCGCAGCGATGCAGAAGGCGCTCGACAAGGCCGGCTGGACCGTCGCGGATGTCGACCTGTTCGAGGTCAACGAGGCGTTCGCCATCGTCGCGATGATCGCGATGCACGACCTCGGCATCCCGCACGACAAGATCAACGTCAATGGCGGCGCCTGCGCGCTCGGTCATCCGATCGGCGCGAGCGGCGCTCGCATCCTGACGACGCTGGTGTCAGCGCTTCAAACGCGCGGTCTCAAGCGCGGGATGGCGTCGTTGTGCATCGGCGGTGGCGAAGCCACGGCGGTGGCGGTCGAACTGATCGACTGACCGGCCACGCGGCGGTCATAGTGGCCGCCGCGCATGACTGCGTCAGGCCTTGCCCATATCAAACGGCAGCGGCAGCATCGGCAATTGCGCCACCGCCAGGACGATCGCCGCGCGCACCGCCTCGACATGACGCCGATTGTCGGCCTCGCTCATCGTTTCGATCATCGGGTTATAGTCGGCCGGCCGGATTCCCTGCCCGTCCATCACCGCGAACCAGCTGGCGTCGCGGAACAATTCATCGGTCGACAGAACCAGCCGACCCGACGCCCGGAACTGATCGATGCGATACGCAAGCGTGTCGGGGATCGGCATGTCCTGGCAATAGCGCCACAGTGGCTCGTCACGACCCCCCGTCATCTTGTAATGCAGCACCAGGAAGTCGCGGACGTCGAGCATTTCCTGCCCGAATACGCGGTCGAATTGTTCAGCGACCAACGCGTCGTCGCCGCGGCGCGGAAACAAAGCGAGCAGCTTGGCGATGCCGCTCTGGATCAGGTGGATGCTGGTCGATTCAAGCGGTTCGAGGAACCCACTCGACAGGCCGATCGCAACCACGTTCTTGACCCAGCAGCGCTTGCGCTTGCCTGGCAGGAAGCGGATCAAGCGCGGCTCGGCGATCGGCTCCTCGCCCAGCGCATCGAGCAGCGATTGGCGCGCGGCGTCATCCTCCTGGAACCGGCTCGAATAGACATAGCCATTGCCGGTGCGGTGCTGGAGCGGGATGCGCCAGCGCCAGCCCGCTTCCGCGGCGGTGGCGCGCGTATAGGGGATGACTTCGGTCTCAACAGCGCTGGGCGCCGCCCAGGCGCGATCGCAGGGCAGCCAGGCGCTCCAATCCTCGAACCCCGCGCCCAAAGTCTGTTCGATCAGCAGTCCGCGCAGCCCCGAACAGTCGATGAAGAGTTCGCCGACCACTTCGTCTCCACGCTCGGTGACAAGGCGGGTGATGCAGCCGCTTTCTGGATCCTGGTCGACCCGTGCGACCTTACCTTCGACCCGCGCGACGCCGCGTGCCTCGGCATGGCGGCGCAGATAGCGCGCATAGAGTCCGGCGTCGAAATGGTAGGCATAGCCCAGGGTCGAGCGCAGCGATCGCGGATCGCCGACCGGCGTCGCGAACCTGCCTGCGCGCGCAGCTTGCGCCGTCAGCGAGAAATCCTCGGTCGCCGCCGCCATCCCACCCAGCCATGCGCGGATCAGTCGGTGAAGGAACATCACTCCGTCGCCGGGTGGGCCGAAGGTGCCGAACGGATGGAGATAGGTGCTGCTGTCGCCGCTCCAGCCGGTGAACTGAATGCCGAGCTTGTAGGTCGCCTTGGTCTCGCGAATGAACTCGGCTTCGTCGAGCCCGACGATCTGGTTGAACCAGTGGATCGTCGGGATCGTCGCCTCGCCCACGCCGATCGTCCCGATCTCTTCGGATTCGATCAGAGTGATGGTGCGGCCCGATCCCTGTAGCGCGCGGCTCAATGCCGCGGCCGTCATCCAGCCGGCGGTGCCGCCACCCAGGATGACGATATGCTTGATGCCGGCCTCGTCCATGTCAGCGACTCTAGCCAAGCCTCAATTGCCTGGACAGGCCGCGCGGCCATCAGGCTCGGGGCGCTTGAGCGCTAGATAGACCGTGCTCCACAATTGCGCCGCGTTGGATTCGTCGACGTCGCGCCCGCTCGCGCCGAACGCGGCGACCTCGTACCGGCCGCCGCCAAAGCGCCACGACCATAGTTCGGAGCTCTGGACTTGGCGGGTGGCGGCGATGGCGCGCCACAAGCATTGCTGCGTCGCTCTGAGCTTCGCGCGGACCGCGGGCGACACGTCGCTCCGCGCCAATTGACGCTCGAGCCCGGCGGCAGCGAGCGCCTGTTGCCACGACCAGATCACGGTGCCGTGATAGGCATTGGGGCCGAATTTGGCGGCGAGCGAGCCTGGCGCGAAGGCAGGATTGGCGACCAGCATGCCGGCCCCGGTCATCAACCCCGCCGGGAACGGCTTGCCGATCACGTCCGCCGCTGTCGTCAGCGCAGCATCGTCGGGACTGCCGAACAACAAGGCAAAACCCTCGTCCGAATTCTCGATCGGAACGGGCGCGCCCTGCGCGTCGAGCGCGATCGCGTTGAAGCGCAAACCGGCCTGTCCAACCGCCTGCAGCGCCGCCGTGGCGGGCACGCCGGCTTGCGCGGCATAGGCCGCGATCGCGGCGCGGGCACGCGGGGCCGGGATAGTCATCGCGAACAGCCCCGGCGAGCGAGCTCGCCAGGTCGCCTCGATCTCCGGCAGCCTGGCGAACGCCGCGCGGTCATCGGACGTCATATAGGGTGCGAGCAGGCCGGCGCGGTCCATCGCTGCCGCCGCATCCAGCGCCGCGGGCACGAAGATCGCGTTGACGTCATAGGGAAAGCGACCGCCCCCCAGCCCGTCATTGCTGTCGCGCCACTCGCCGGCGTCCATGCCCGGATTGAGCGATATCAGATTGGTCGGCGCGGGGTTTTCCGCGAAGGGCCGCGCGCGGCGCAGGACGTAGCGCAGGTTGCGCATCAGCGCATCGCCGGCGCGCTCCTTGCCGTGCCGCTGCGTCAGGAAGGCGGTGGCCCGGGCCCGCCCGCGCGGATCGTCGACCAGCCAGGCGCGCGCGACCGGCGCGAGCATGAAGTCGCCGTCGATCATGTTGTAATTATAGGTCGGCGCGCCCGACTTGCTGCCGTCGACCTTTAGATGATCGAGGATCGCGAACTCGCCGATATCCTCCTCGTGCGCGACTTGTCCTTTGTCGGACAACCGTTCGAGCACCGAACTCAGGCCCGTCTCGACCGCGGCGGGTTGCAGCACGGGCATCAGCAGCCGCACCGACATCAGGGTGTCGCGCCCGAAATAGGTGTTGAAGCGCCACGACCCGGCGAGGAACTTCTCGCGATAGCTCAGGAATTCCAGCGCGCGACGCGCCCCGGCGTCGGGATTGGCCTGCGGGGTGAGCAGGCCGGCGATCGGCACCGGGGCCAGCGGCGTCTCGCCGGACAAAGCGGTGATCGCGAGCGTTATCCGGCCATCCGCTTCGGCGACGATGCTCCGTCCGTCCAATCGGCCACGCACGACGCGGACGCTCAAACGATAGCCGGGCGCTCCATCGAGCCGATCGCGGGCCCAGGTCAACATGTCGCCACTTACCGTCACGCGCGTAAGTATTTCGGCCGGCGCAGTGCCCAGCGCCTGATAATCGCGCAGCACTCGCACGCTCGACAATACCGCCTGCTTGGCTGTGAGGCGCGGCGTCGCGATCCGGGCCGTGAAGGAAACGCCGTGGAGCGGCCGTCCCTTAGCATCCGGCATTGTCAGTGGCGTGGCCGGCGCCATCATCGTCCATTGCGGCTTACCCTGGACAGGATCGAACCACAGGCCGACGCCGCTATTCCCGGCGGGAAAGGCGACGATCAGGCGCGGATCGCTCCCCGAGCGCAACACGATATGCGCGGCGACCGGTCCTTTGCGCACGAAGCTGTTGAGATTCAGCCCTTCCTTCTGGACGAAAGCGGGATTCGCGCGGGGCATCGTTCGGGCGCCGAGCGCGGTGCCACAGGCCAGCGCCAGGAGCAGAATCGATCGTAGCCGCATCCCCTGTCCTTCGTGCAACATCACGCCAGCCCGGGAGCGCCCCGGGCCGGCGCGATCCCTTTTCCTATCAGAATTTCGCCGTGATGCTGGCGAGAACGTTGCGCCCGACGATACCGCGGCCATAGAAATAGCCGTTGACGATCGACTGCGTCTGGCCCTGGCGCGGATTGCCCTCGGTATAGCCGCGTACATTGGTCAGATTGTCGACGCTGACGTTCAGGTTGATCTTGGACGACAGGTTGATCGAGCCGCCAACGCTGAACACGCCATAAGCGGGCAGCGCGACGCCGTTGCCGGCATCGGCGTAGATCTTGCCGATATATTTGTATCGGCCGTAAATCTCGCCCAGCCCGCCCGGCAGGATGAATTGCGGCGTGACGGTCAGCAATTTCTTGGGCGTGCGCTCGGGCGTATTCCCTTCATATTGCGGCTGCGCGGTGCCGTCGAAGCGCAAATTCTGCAGCTTGGGATCCTGATACACGCCCGACAGCGACAGCTTGAAGAAGTCGACCGGCTTGAGGTCGAAATCGAGCTGGATACCCTTGATATTGTCGTCGGCGGTCGCGTTGGACACCTTGGTCGGGTCGCTGGGGTCGAGGAACGTATAGCCCTGGTTGCGGAACTCGGTCTTGAACGCGACCAGCGAGCCGACCAGCATGCGTGACTGGAAGCGAACTCCGGCCTCGTACAGGGTCAGGTTGGCAGGCTGATGGATACCGCCATTGTCGCCGGCACTGGTCTGAAATCCGCGGGCATAGCGGGCATAGACCGAGAAATTGCGCGTCAGCGTGTAGTTGATGCCCGCCGTCGCCGCGAGGTGATCGTAGCTGCCTTCCTGGCGCGTATAGGTGCCGTTGAACGACTGCCCAAGTGTAGGAATGATCCCCGGCGTGCCCGCGGGCACCGGCGGATTGACCGCGTAGGAATTGCCCATATCGACGCGGTCGTGGACGTGCTCGTAGCGCGCGCCAAAGTCGATATGGAGATTGTCGCCGATCTTCAGCTCATCGTTGAAATAGCCTGAAATCGATTCGAGCTTGTCCTTGAAGATGCCCTGGCCCCAGTCGCCATAGCTGACCATGCCGTTGTTGGTCAGCTGACCGATGACATTGTTCTGGGCGTTGAGCGCAACCACGTCGTAGATGTTCGAGCCGTTGGTCACGTCGTTGATCAGCGACGCGGTCGCGGACTGATCGTTATATTTGGTGACGTTGTAATACATGCCGCCGATCGTCAGCGAATTGTCGATCGCGCCGCTGCCAAAGTCGAACTTCACGCCGAAGTCGCTGCCGAAATCCTTGCTGTCGAGCCGTTGGTGGTTGAGCACCGTCTGCTGCAGCAAACCGTTACCGTTGAGCGCGTTGAGCGTCGCGGTATCGCTGACCGGGATAACCTGCCCCGTCACCACGTTGCGGATGCCGAAGCTCGTCGTTCCGGGGAAGGCCATCGCGCCACGAGTCAGAAAGCCCGGCTGAATAATATTGCCTTGGGCGTCGCGCACCGGCTGGTCGAGCGGAGAGATGCCCTGCGTCAGATACGTGACCGCCGAGGCCGGCGGCTGCCCGTTCGATCCGGGGAAGATGCCGTTAAAGTCGAACGACGACTTCAGATAGCGCGCGCGGGCGAAGACGCTGATCTTGTCGGTGATCGGCTTTTCGAGATCGATGCGATATTGCGTCGTCTGGGTGTGGATACCGTCGCTCAGGCTGAACGGCCGGAGGCACGTGCCGGTCGCGCACGAATCGGGCACCAGGATCTGGCCAAACGCGCGGCCCGCGATATTGTCGCGCAGCCCGTTGAGCCCCGGGACGTCACCGATCTTGCCGCCGTTCGAGGTGAACGGCATGTCGGCGTAATAAGCGTCGTGCTGGTCGCCCTTCTTGAAGGTGAAGCGCAGGAAGCCGCCGCCGGCGAACTTGGTCTCCAGCATCGCCTTGAAATGGTAGGTCGTATAATCGAAGTCGGAGCGGCGGAATCCGGGGTTCGACGTCACATAACCGCCGACCGAGAAAGCGACATTGTCGGTAATCGGCGCCGAAAAATACCCGTCGGTGCGCAATTCGCCATAGCTGGTGCCGGTGAACCGCGCCATCGCGGTGGCGCGATCGTAGCTCGGCTTGAGCGAGATGAAGTTGATCGTCGCCGCGGCGCCATTGACCGCCAGCACGCCCGACGTGCCGCCTTCGACCGCCTCGAGCCGATCGATTGTGATGTCGTTCTGAAAATATTCGTCGGCGCCGCCACCGCCATAGATGATCGGCATGCCGTCTTCTTCGAGCTGGATGAACGTCTGGGCACCGCCGCGCAGACCGCGCACCGAATAATTGTTGGAGACCGCACCGGCGGTTCCCTCGACGAAGATGCCCGGCACGAGTTCGAGCGCTTCGGCGGTCGAGCGCGGCGCCTTGCGTTGGATGTCGGCGGCATTGGCCAAGGTGACGTCCGACGACGAGTTGAACAAGGTGCGCTTGCCCGACGTGTTGCCGACCACGACGATGTCGTTGAGCGTCTGGCCGTCCGACTGCGCGTCGGTGTTAGGGGCCGTGGTCGGCTCGGCCGATTGCGCTGCCGGTTGGGTGGCATCCGGCGTTTGCGGCGGCGTCTGCTGCGCCATCGCGCCGGTTGCCGGGAGGACGGCCGAACCGACCAGCAGCGCGGCCTTGAGCCCGAGTCGGAGGCGCCCGCTGCCCGTCGTTTCGCGCGGCTCAGCCGTTACGGACGCCGGCACGAGGCGATTGAATACTCCAGACATGACATCCTCCCTTACGCATTACGCTGTTAAGGCGGCGGCGCTATCCGTTTCTGAAATTCATTTCAATAGCAGATATTCTAGTGATTTTACGCTACGGAATCAGCCGATAGCAGCGGCAATCGCACTGCAACGATTGACGGCAGGAACGAACCGCGAGGACGGCGGCGCCGGCGTCAGGCCAGACGGACGGCTGCGCACCAAATCCCACGGGTAAAATCTGTCTCTTTGAAAAAGTTCCCCGATTTGAGACGAGTGGAACCAAATGCGCGGACTGCCGGCGCGCCCGCGGAACGTCGGCTTAGCGGCGCCCATCAACAAGCGCCGATCGTTCGGATCAAAGATCGAAGCTGAAATACCGGCTGAAACGGATATCTGTATAAGGCCCAAACGGCCCACACGGCACGAACCCGGCACGTTCGTACAACGCCCAGGCTGGCGCGAACGGCGCATTGCTGCCCGTTTCCAAACTGAGACGACGATAGCCCCTCGCCCGTGCTTCCCGCAGGATATGATCGAGCATCGCGCGCGCGACGCCGCGCCGCAGCGCGTTCGGCGCGGTGCGCATCGATTTGATCTCGCCATGCTCGGCATCGAGTTGCTTCAACCCACCCATGCCGAGCAGATCGCCGCCATCCCAGACCGTCCAGAACGTCACGCTCGGATGCTTCAGCCCCGACAAATCGAGCGCGAACACGCTGTCGGGCGGCGAAATCTCGTGCATCGAGCGGAGATGATATTCGACCAGCGCGACCACTTCAGGCCGCGAGACATCGTCCAGCTCGATCCGCATCACTCGATCGTTTCGGCCGAATCGACGCCCCATAAATGGCTGACCTCGACGAAACCGCCGCGGCCGGTGACGTCGAAATAGCACCAGCCGTCGCCGCACTTGCTGACGCGGCCGATCACGCCCGGCTCCGCCCGCCAATTGATCTTGCCCGCGAAGCGCGGCGAATCGCGCAATTCGGCGATATCGCCCATCACCATTGCGGTGCGCTGGTCGCTGATCAAATTGGCCTGCATCCAGCCCTGCGTCCCACCCGGATCCTCGACCTTGCGCCAATAGGCGCCGCCGCCCTTTTCCTTGTAATTCTCGATCACTTTCACCGGCAGGCCCTGGCGCTGATATTTCCAGCTGACCGGATAGATCCGGCTCGGGCCGGTGCGCATGAACGCCGATTTGGCGTTGATCGATGCGAAATAAGGCGGTTTCTTTTCCACCAGCGCGGCAATCGCCGGCACCGCAATCGCAGCCGCCGCGATTCCCGACAACCCCCAGCCGATACGCATGGCCATCCCCTTTTACGCCACAATCGATTCGTACCTATTGCGCAGGCGCCGCAGTGCATCAACCGCATTGACCAAAACCCGTGAAGCCGCCAAGCCGAGCGCATGGCCGGGTCCAAGCGCAAACCTCGGGTGATCGTGACGCGCGAGCTGAGCGATGCGGTGATGGACCGCATGGCGCAATTGTTCGACACGCGCCTCAATCGCCAGGACATCGCGATGACCCGCGACGAACTCGTCGCCGCGGTCCAGGATGCCGACGTGCTGGTCCCGACCGTCACCGACACGATCGACGCCGACCTGATCGAAGCCGCCGGCGAACGGCTCAAACTGATCGCCAATTTCGGTAATGGCGTCGACCATATCGACCTGAAGGCGGCGCGTGCGCGCGGCATCCTGGTGACCAATACGCCCGGCGTGCTGACCGAGGACACCGCCGACATGACGATGGCGCTGATCCTGTCGGTGCCTCGCCGCCTGGCCGAAGGCGAAAAGCTCGCGCGGTCGGGCCAGTGGAGCGGCTGGAGCCCCGGCGCGATGCTCGGCCACCGGATCGGCGGTAAGACACTCGGCATTGTCGGCATGGGGCGGATCGGTCAGGCAGTCGCGGTGCGTGCGCGCGGCTTTGGTCTCACCGTCCATTACCACAATCGCCATCGCCTGCCCGAGAGCGTCGAGCATGAACTCGCCGCGACCTGGCACGCCGATCTCGACGAGATGCTGGCCGGGTCTGACTTCATCTCGATCCACACACCGCACACCGATCAGACCGAGCAATTGATCGACGCGCGCCGGCTGTCGCTGCTCAAGCCCCAGGCTTATATCGTCAACACCTCGCGTGGCTCGGCGATCGACGAAACCGCTCTGATCGACGCGCTCGAACGCGGCAAGATCGCTGGTGCCGGACTCGATGTGTTCGCGCATGAGCCGGCGATCGACCTACGCCTGCTCGCGCTGCCAAACGTCGTGCTGCTGCCACATATGGGATCGGCGACGTTCGAGGCGCGCGCCGCGACGGGTGAGCGGGTCATCAGCAATATCCAGCACTGGGCAGACGGCCATCGCCCGCCCGATCAGGTGCTCGAGGGGTGGATCTGACCTAGGCTGGGGACTCATATTCCTGTCCTCATCCCAGCGCATCCTCCCGTCACCCCAGCGAAAGAACATCGGGTTGAACATGCTCCGCATGCTCAAGGATCGTCCGGGGGACGATCCGACCCGATGTTGGTCTCTGGCGGTGACGCAATGCCGCTTGAGATCCCAGCTTTCGCTGGGATGACGAGTTTTGGAGGTTCCCCTGCCGAGCCTCGATCAGCTACCGAGTCCCGCCAGCCATTCGGCGATCATCGCCCGCCCCGCCACGACCGCAGGCGGACCCAGCCGGTCGTGCGCCGCCCGCAAAACCTCCGGCGTCGAACCGACTTCGGCGATATCGGCGCCGTCATTGGCGAGCCAATGCTCGAACCGTTCATCCTCGCCCATCTCGGCATGGAATTGGAGCGCGAGCAGGTTACGACCGCGTGCGAAGGCTTGGGCGTAAGGTGTCGTCGTCGCAAGCAATTCTGTACCATCTGGTAGGTCGAACGTGTCGCCATGCCAATGCAGCAGATCGATGCCGTCGAGGTGACGCAATGGGCCCGCTTTGCCCGCATCGGTGAGCGCGACAGGCGCGAATCCGATCTCTCGCACCGGCCCTTTGCGCACTTCCGCACCAAGGGCAGCAGCGATCAACTGGCTGCCCAAACACACGCCAAGCGTCGGCAGGTCTGCCGCCAGGCGCCGGCGGATCACTGCGATCTCCTCGCTCAGCCAGGGATAGCGGTCGGTGTCGTAGACGCCCATCGGGCCGCCCATCACCACCAGCAGATCGGGCGACATGGTGTCGAGCCGCGCGCACCCCGCGTGGTGCGCGGCGACGCGTTCGATCGCATAGCCCGCGGCCTCGATCGGCTCGCGATACCCGGCGATGCCTTCATGCTCGACATGACGGAGAACAAGTGCACTCTTCATCGCCGCCACAGGTAGCGGATCAGAATTGCCCGGCAATGAACCTTCTTTTGGCCGTTCCAAAGCCGGGCTGCGCCGTCAGTCGCCGGTCAGGATACGATCGACCAATTGCTTAACCGTCGGCACGAAGCCGTTCGAATAGAACGGATCCCTCTTGAAATTATACGCGCCGTGCCCGGCGAACATCAGATTCTGGTCGACATCGCCGCCATGCGCGATGTCCTGCAGGGTCTTCTGGATGCAGAAGCTACGCGGATCGGCCAGCCGCCCGGTCGAATTGGTCTCGCTGTCGGCCCAACTCGAAAACAGGCATTGCGACAGGCAGCCCATGCAGTCCGCCTGATCCTTGCGGATTTCCGCCTTCTCGGTCGGCGACACGAACACCAACGTGTTGTCGGGGGTCTTGAGTGCTTCGGTGAACCCATGCCCGAACCATTCGCGCGCGCGGAGCAGATCGTTCCTGGTCACCCAGAAATTCTTGCCCTTCACTCCGACGTCGAGCTGGAAAGTGTGATCGCCGGCTTCCTGGGTGGAAAAGGCGATCTGGCGCTCCGACCGTGCCTCAAGCGCGCGCAGGAACGGATTGCGGACCGCTGAGGAATAAAAGCCGGTCGGCGAGAAACGGTGCAGCAACACGGCGCCTTCCTCGATCTGCGTCAGCCTGGCCTTCCAGGCCTCGGGGATCGGGCTTTCCTGGGTCAGCAGCGGCCGCGTCCCGAACTGGAATGCGATCTTGCCGAGTTCGGGATTGTCGATCCAATCGTTCCAGTCGCGCAGGAACCACACGCCGCCCGCCATGACGATCGGCACGTCGTCGGAAATGCCACCCTCGCGCATCGTCTCGCGCAATTCCTTGACGCGCGGATAGGGGTCCTGCGGCTCGAGCGGATTTTCGGCGTTGGACAGGCCGTTATGACCGCCCGCCAACCAGGGATCCTCATAGACCACCGCGGCGAGCCATTCCGCCGCCTTCGAATAAGCCCGCTTCCACAAGGCGCGAAATGCGCGTCCGGAGCTGACGATCGGCAGGTAATTGACGTTGTACGACGCCGCGATCTCGCTGAGCTTGTAGGGCATGCCAGCGCCGCAGGTGACACCCGCGACCAGGCCGCGCGTGCGTTCGAGCACCCCGTGCAGCACCCGCTGCGCGCCGCCCATTTCCCACAGCACGTTGATGTTGATCGCGCCCTTGCCGCCGGCGATTTCGAATGCGCGCTTGACCTGCTGGACCGCGCCTTCGATCGCATATTCGACCAGTTCCTCATGGCGCTCGCGGCGAGTCAGCGCCTTATACACCTGAGGAATGATCTTGCCCTCGGGATCGTAGCTGTCGGCATTGACCGCGGAGACCGTACCGATACCGCCAGCAGCCGCCCAGGCGCCAGCGCTGGCATGGTTGGTCGCGGCGACGCCCTTGCCGCCTTCCACCAGCGGCCATACCTCGCGGCCATTATAGACGATAGGCGTCAAGCCCTTGAACACGTAACTCTCCTGCGACCAATAACGCAGCCTATAGCGTTTCGCTGCCTGGAGGCGAGCAAAATACTCGTCAGGACAGGGCGCCTGCCCTGCCCAATGCCTGCTCGTATAAATCCGCATAGGCGGCGATCATCGCCTTGTCATCATACTCGGCGATCGCCTTGGCGCGGTTCGCCTTGCCCACGGTCGCGCGCAGCTTGGCATCGGCCGCCAGCGTCTGGATCGCGTCGCGCAAATCGACCTCGCCCGAATGCGGCGTGATGTAGGGGCGGTTCTCTTCGCTCACCATGTGCGGGATGTCCCCGGCTGGGACGGAGGCAATCGGCAACCCGGCAGCCATTGCTTCGACCACCGAGATCGGGAATTGCTCGCTCAGCGATGATAGCGCCATGATGTCGAACAGCCCGACATAGGTGTGCGGATCGGGCAGGAAGCCGGGCAGCAGCACCTTGTCCTGCATTTCGAGCGCGCGCGCCGCCATCTCGATCTTCGCGCGCTCGGGCCCCTCGCCGACGATCACCAGCCGCACGCGCGCCGAGCAGCCGGCGGTCGCGCGCACCAATGCCGGCAGGTTCTTGACCTCACGCAACCCGGCCAGCGCGCCGACGATCACTTCTCCAGGGTTGCGGATCAAGCCCGGTATCGCCTTGGGATTCGGCTTTTTCGCGTAGAGCGCAGTGTCGATCCCGTTGGAAATCCGGCGCAGCCGCGGTGCCGATTGCTTCCAGACATTGGTCGCCACCCATTCGAGCGTCATCGACGGCACGACAACAGCATAAGCGGCGGGAAACGCCATCCGGCGATAGACCGCGCGCTGCGGCTTGAGCTTCATCGCTTCGTCGGCGTTGAAGCCGTCTTCGTGATGAATGATCGGCGGCATGGTCTTGGGAAAGACGCGCTTGGCCATCACCGCGTCGATCGCGCCCCAATTATAGCTCAGCACCAGGTCGAACCGGCGCATATATTTGGCGATCGCCTCGTACCGGCCGACCGACGGTCGCCCCGTCAGCGGCGGCGGGTTTTGCGCGATTTCATAGCTGATGCCTGACGCGATCGCATCGCGCGCCGAATATTGGTCGGGCATGCCCGACACGATCGTGTGCCGCGAGCGGTCGCCGAACGCGTTGATCAACTGAACCGAGCGCGCTTCCTTGCCGCCCAGGTTGAACGAGGAATGCATGTGCAGGATATTGAGGGGTGCGGGCAAAACTTGGCCTCTATTCCGTCATGCCGGACTTGTTCCGGCATCCTCCGTGGTATGAAACAGTTCGTGTCGGGCTCTAGCCGCACGGTGGACCCCGGAACAAGTCCGGGGTGACGGTAGGAATTACAGACCAAAGACGCTCTTCGGGATGTGCGTGATGCGGCACGCCAGATCAGCTTCGCCGCTCGCGATGACGAAATGATCGCCGGCGTCGGCAATACCGGTCGTGAAGACGACATTGTCGAGATACATCAAGTCCTTGATCGGATCGGTCAGATGCGGCGCGGGCTCGAGCAACGGCAGATCGCTGGTCGCGATGGTGACCGACGGATCGCGCGCATCGAGCAGCGACCAATAGGTACGGTAAATGCCGACCACGCCATAGGGCTCGACCCCATGCCACAAGGAAAGCCAGCCGCGATCGGTCAGCGCCGGCGGCGCCCCCCCACCCATCCGCGCGGTCGCCAGCGTCGCGGCATGCGGCCGAATGCCGGGTTTGTCGTGCGGCTTCCAATGGAGCGCGTCCGGCGAGGTAGCGAGATTGATCGACGGACCGGCGCGCCACTCGCTGCCCGGCGGATAGGCGAAATAGAGGTCGCCCAATGGACGCGTCTGCGCCCAGTAATTGGCGCCGATCCGGTCCTCGAAGATCAGCATGTCCTTGTTCTGGTGATCGAGCACGATCCCTTCGAGCAGCCAGTCGCGCGCGTCGTTGGAGGAATAGAGCGTGGTCGAATGCCGCTCCGGGCTGACCGAACAGGTCGTCATCAGCCAGCGATTGCCGATCCGGCTGATCCGGGCATCCTCGACGCCATAGCATTGGTAGGAGGCGCGCGGCGCGATCGCGTCGCGATAATGGACATCCACCACCGACCGTCCCTCGGCATCGAGTTCGACCGGCAGCAACCACGACAGGCTGGTCAGCGCCATGACTTTCCACCCACCGCCGCGCATCATGAATTTTCGCGGATCGGCGGTATCGACCATCTCCAACGGCCAGGGATCGAGGCAATATCTGCCGGCATCGGGCGCCGTGCCGTCGCTGGGTACCCAGCGGAGCGAATGGATCTTCTGGTCGACGATCGGCGTCTTGAGTGCCTCGGCGATCCGCACCATCATCAACAGATTGCCGTTGGGCAGTCGCGTCATCCCGGGGTTGAACGCGCCCAGGCAATAGGTCTCGGCATCGATCCGCCCGGCCAGAGGCCCTTTCGACAGGTCGACATCGAGCGGGCTGAAAACAAGCTGGTCGAACGGATAGCTCATTCGTCATCCTTGCGCAGGGGTGCGATGGTGATCTGCTGCACGACCGCGCGGCGCGGCTGGGTCAGCGCATAATGGACGGCGACGGCGATATCCTCAGATCTCAGCATCTTCTCTGCCTTGACCAACTGCTTCTGCTGTTCGGCGTCGATATCGGGATAATGGAAGTCGGCCTGGGTAAAGCCGGGCTCGATCAGGCTGACCTTGATGTCGCGGCTGCCCAATTCCTTGCGCAACGCCTCGGCAAACGCCGCGATGCCGGCTTTCATCCCCGCATAAACCGTCGAGCTCGGACCAAGGATGTGCGCCGACATCGACCCGATCAGCACGATATCGCCGCCCTTCCCCATCGCCTCGACCGCCTCGTGCGCGCTCATCAGATAGGCGGTGAAATCGGTCGCGATCGCATAGCGCAGTTCGCGCCCGCTCATCCCGCTCAAGCCGCCGGCCGGGACCGCGGCGTTGATCACCGCGATGTCGAGGCCGCCCAGCCGCGCCGTCGCGTCGGCGAAATAGCGTTCGACATTGTTCTGATCCGCCAAGTCGATGGCACTGCCCTGGGCCGTGCCGACCTGCCCGATCGCCTCCAGCGCGTCGTTCAGATGTTGCTCGGTGCGGCCGCAGATATCGACGATCGCCCCCTCGCTCGCCAGCAGCACGGCGATCGCGCGGCCGATCCCGGTGGTGCCGCCGGTGACGATCGCGCGCTTGCCGTTCAGGCTCGGCCTATCGGTATGGGTATCGGAAACGGCGCCGGGCCGATCGACCAGGCTGTCGGTGGTGTCGGACACGATCGCTCTCCCTGTTGAGCGGGAAGACGCGTCACGCCGTGACCGGTTCCTTGGCGACGCGATCGAGCAGACGGTCGATCGCCGCCACCGCTTCTGGTTCCATCAGGGTCGGCGTGTGGCCGACATCGGGCACCATCACCAGCTCCGCGCGATCGAGCCGAGCCGCCATCTTTTCGGCGGTTGCCGCCGACAGGACGTCCGAGCGGGCGCCGCGCAGGATCAGCGCCGGCACGTCTTTCAGCGCGTCGAGCGCACGCCACATATCGGGGCCAGCCTCATTTCCCGGCACGCGGAACGGTTCGGCGATCTTCATGTCGTAATCGAGCACGATCCGCCCCGAACTATTCAGGCGGTACAGCCGCTTGGCCATCGCCAGCCATTCCTCGATGCCATAATGCGGATAGACGTCGGCATTGGCTTCCTGAACCCCACGCGCCGCATGCATCCAGGTCGGCCAGGTATTGGCGCGGCCGACATAGGACCGGATCCGGCCCAGCCCAGCCGGCTCGATCTCCGGCCCGACATCGTTGAGCAGCACGCCGGCCAATTTCTCGCGCCCGGTGCCGGCCAGGAGCATGGTGACGATCCCACCCAGCGAGGTGCCGAACGCGACATAGCGGTCGATCGCCAGTTCAGCGAGCAGCGCCTCGACATCTTGGACATAGGTCAGCGGTGCATAGGACATCGGGTCCTTGGCGTAACCGCTCTCGCCGCGTCCCCTCAGGTTGACCAGGATCACCCGCCAGTCGGGCGACAGCCGCTCAGCGAGATCCTCGAAATCGCGCGCGTTGCGAGTCAGGCCGGGGATGCAGACGATCGGCGGACGTCCGTCACGGCCGGTGTCGGGGCCGGGATAGTCGCGGCAATGCAGCCGCACCTCGTCGTTGGACCACCAGTAGCGATTTTCATAAGCTGACAATGGTTGCGTCCCCGCGGCCGGTCCACCCATATTGCCGCATGACCGCGCGACCGCAAGCTTATCGCCCCGAAACAGCAATGCTCGATCTCGGGGACGCCTTTTACGATCGCGTCACCGCGGCCGATTTTCCCCAGACGATCCTGCGCTATCGCAACGATCGCGCCGCTGCCGAGGTCGGGCTGGACACGCTGAGCGATGAGGAGTGGATCGCGCATTTCGGGCGGTTCGCGCCCTTGTCGGGCTCACTGCCCGAGCCGCTGGCACTGCGCTATCACGGCCACCAGTTCCGCAACTATAATCCGGATATCGGCGACGGCCGGGGATTTCTCTTCGCTCAGATGCTCGCGGCCGACGGCCGGCTAATGGACCTGGGCACCAAGGGGTCGGGCCAGACGCCGTATAGCCGGTTCGGCGACGGACGCCTGACGCTGAAGGGCGGGATTCGCGAGATCCTGGCGACCGAGATGCTGGAGGCCTTGGGCGTGCCAACCTCGCGCACGTTCTCGCTGATCGAGACCGGCGAAGCGCTCGAACGCAACGACGAGCCTTCCCCGACGCGGTCGGCGGTGTTGGTGCGGCTCAGCCACAGCCATGTCCGCATCGGCACCTTCCAGCGGCTGGCCTATTTCCGCGACGAGGACGCATTGCGCGCGCTGACCGGCTATGCGCTGCGCCGGCTCTATGGCGAAGAGCCCGGCGACGATGCCCCGGCGCGCTTGCTCGATCTGGTGGTCGGCCGCACCGCGACGCTTGCCGGCAAGTACATGGCAGCGGGGTTCGTCCATGGCGTGCTCAATTCGGACAATATCAACGTCACTGGCGAGAGCTTCGATTACGGCCCATGGCGCTTCACCCCGACCTGGGACCCGGCCTTCACCGCCGCCTATTTCGACCATGCCGGCCTCTACGCGTTCGGTCGCCAGCCAGAGGCGATCCATTGGGACGCGATGCAGCTTGCGGTCGCGCTCCGCCCGATCTGCGAGGCCGAGCCGCTGATCGCGGCGCTCGACACGTTCGGAGACCGCTATCAGCGCGCGGTCAGCGACGCGATCCTGTGGCGGCTGGGCCTGACTCCGCGCGATCCCGACGGCGACCGCGCGCTGGTCCAGACGATCGAGCCGGTATTGCGCGGCACCGCGACCGGGATCGACCGCTTCTTCTTCGACGCCTTCGGCGGTCAATTGCCCGAAGCTTATGGCGAGGCATGGCAGGAGGTGCGCAAGACACTCGCCGCCCACGCACCCCGCGCCGACAGCTCCCATCCTTATTGGTCGGGCGAACCCTGCTCGATGCTGATCGATGAAGTCGAGGCGATCTGGTCGGCGGTCGACGAGCGCGACGACTGGGCACCGCTCCACGCCAAGGTCGCGGCGATACGCGAAATGGGTCAGGCGCTCGCAGGCGAGCCGCTGGCGGCGGCGGCGGCGAACGGCTAGGGACCGTGATCGATGTCGGATGAACTTCTTTCCTACGAACCGGCGACCGGCGCCTTGCTGTGGCGCCACGCGATCGGCGATGCCGATAGCGAAGTGGCGGCCGCGCGAGAGAGCTGGGCCGAATGGGCGGCCAAGCCGGTCACCTTCCGTATCGAGACGTTGCGCCGCTATGCCAATGTCGTCCGCGCCCGCACCGATGCCTTCACTGACCTGATCGCGCGCGAAACCGGCAAGCCGTTATGGGAAGCCAAGACCGAGGTCGATTCGGTGATCGCCAAGGTCGACATTTCGGCCGGCGCCTTCGCCGAGCGCACCGGCCAGCGTCAGCTCGACTCTCCGATGGGCAGCCGCATGGCGCTGCGCCACAAACCGCACGGCGTGCTCGCGGTGCTGGGCCCCTACAATTTCCCCGCGCATCTGCCCAACGGCCACATCGTCCCGGCACTGATCGCGGGCAACGCGGTGGTGTTCAAGCCGTCGGAAAAGACCCCCGCGACCGGCGCGTTCATGGTCGATTGCCTGCATGAGGCCGGCGTGCCCCAGGGATGCGCGCGCCTGCTGATCGGCGGCCCGGCCGAAGGCAAGGCGCTGGCCGGGCATGACGGCATCGACGGGCTGTTGTTCACCGGATCGGCCCGCACGGGGATCGCGCTCAACCGCCAGTTCGCCGACCGGCCCGAAAAGATTCTGGCGCTCGAAATGGGCGGCAACAATCCGATCATCGTGTGGGACACGCCCGATCTCTACGCCGCGGCGATCGTCATCATCCAGTCCGCCTTCACCACCGCGGGTCAACGCTGCACCGCCGCGCGCCGGCTGATCGTCGACGAGGCATTGTACGAGCCGTTGATGGCCGAGTTGCTCAAGCTCACCAGCCGGTTGATCGTCGGCGATCCGCATGCCGACCCGCAGCCCTTCATGGGCCCGGTGATCGACAATGAGGTCGCCGATCTGCTGACCGAGAGCTTCCTTGAGCTGATGATGCGCGGCGGTCGGCCGCTCAGGCACATGGAACGCCCGTTCGACGACAAGCCGTTCCTGACCCCCGGCATCCTCGACGCGACCGAGATGGCCGACCGGCCCGACATCGAATTGTTCGGCCCGATCCTCCAGGTGATCCGCGCGACCGATTTCGACGAGGCGATCGCGGAGGCCAACAACACTCGCTACGGCCTGTCGGCCAGCCTGATCAGCCAGACGCCCGACCTCTACAACCGCTTCTGGGCCAATGCCCGCGCGGGCATCGTCAACTGGAACCGCCCAACCAACGGCGCGAGTTCGGCGGCGCCATTCGGCGGTGTCGGCTGGAGCGGCAACCACCGGCCCAGCGCGTACTATGCGGCGGATTATTGCGCCTATCCGGTGGTGTCGAACGAGGCTGACCAGGCACGGGCGGCTATCGCGGTGGGATTAAGGGAGGAGTGAGCGCCCAACCGGCAGTCACAAATAACGTGAATGCCGCTCGGTGTTGCCGCAATTCCAGATTCACCTTGATTTTCTAATATACGAAAATATTGCAATTAAAATTACCAACACTGACAGATACATAATTTGGCGAGTGTCGGGCCAATTTCCGTGAAATACGAATACTCCAAAGAAAATAAGAAACATTATAGTCGCTGCAGCAGCTAGCGGAGCTTTTATTATCTTAATCATCGCTTGCCTACTTCGGTGACAGGTTAATTTTTGAGTCGAAAAACGCATTTTTTCCCGGCAAATGCTCCAACTCCAAATCTCGATCCTGGTCGCAATGCAATGCTAGACCATAGGCTGCAATAACCGCGCGATGGGCTTTTTCCATGCCCGTGTGCGGCGACTGCCTTGGCACCGGGTCGCGTAGTGAGGTTCGCAAATTGCTCATACCTAGGTGTACTACGCAGCACCTCCGCACGAAACCACCACACTGCCACCGCAATCGAATCATCGTAACCCGATCACCTCCGGGTCACATGGGATTAAGCAAGTCAGTGCCCATGACACCATCACACCTTCCATCGGCGCAGTCTTCCTTAAATAATTCATTTGTTGTTTCATTTATGACGCCATTCCAATCAACCAAGGTAGCCGCAGCATAGCCCGCGCCGGCAACAGGAACACTGCTCATGGGGGTCTTAGCGCCTATATAAGCCCCCGCCAGAGTGCCGTATAGCCCTTCAGTCCAAAGGAACACCTTTACCCTATTTCTATCCATATCATAAGCGTATTCTTCATTCGGGGACATTCTATTATCGACTATCACAATATCATCCGGACGCTGGTCATTATTATCAGTTGTCGATGTCGATGAGTCAGGAGTCGCCTGGGATTCCAAACTTCCCTTGCCACCACCATTGAAAAGACCTGGATAAGTACCGTCGACACTTCCACAGCCTGAAAAGGTAACATGGTATCACACTATCTTTTTAGTCACGGATCCATCGGACCATGTCGTTGTCTCTACTTCAGCATAGTTTTCATATGTGCATGAAAGACCTGAAGTATCTATCCTGTTTATTGGATCACCGCCGACATAATTATACCAGTTTATTCCGTCGCGGTATCCGATTGGGTCGGCCTGCATGAAACGGCCCAATGTGGGCGAATACATTCTCGCCTTATAATAATACATGCCCAGTTCTGAGAGGTAGATTTGGCCCGTATATTGCCGTCGGAGCGTGTTGCTGGCGCTTGGAATCCCGTATTCGTCGTAGCTGTTGACACTTACGGCACTACCTGACGAGTCAGTCCCGGCAATCACCGAGCCACGCTCATCTGCAACGATCCAGGTTTTGACACCGGCGGCGTTGATCTCAAGCAGTTGCTCGTCCGCCTTGGCGCCCAAAATATAGCGTTGTGTCAGCGCTCCGGAGGAGGCGAGATACGACGCGATGAGCCGCTTGCCGTCATAAAGACCCTTGGCCGCCGCCACGGAGGCACTGCCCGACTGGTATAGCCGCATCAAGGGGTCGTAGATGAGGCTTGCCGAATTGGGGCCGGTCAGCAGCAAATTTTCCGAGCTATAGGAATAAGTATTGCTGCCGGACGTCGTCAGATTGCCGCGCGCGTCGAAGCCGAAAGTCGTGCTGGTCGCCGCGCTATACTGGTTAAGCCCATTGGACGTGTAGTTGCGCGCAACGTTTGCGGCGCCCGTCCAAGAGTAGGCATTGTTCGATCGCGTTGTGGACGTGATCTGAGAAGCGGGGTTGTAGCCAAACCCGAGCGTCAGATCGTTCGTCGTCCCCGTCAGATCAGATGCCAGCGACGTCAGCCGTGAAACGGGATCAAAGCCGTAGGTAGTGACGACGCCGTTGCCGCGGGTGAGCGTCTTGCGCCGCCCGAGATCATCATAGGCGTAGGTTCCGAGGGTCGTAGTGCCGCTCTCCCTGATGGTCGTCATCTCGCCAGTAACTTGATAGTCGTAGGTCACATAATAAGCGTCGGGCCAAGTCAACCGCGTCCGACGTCCGGCGGCGTCATAGAGCTGGCGTCGGGCGGCGAAGCCCTGCCGTGGATCGACGGCATCGCCTTTGCGCGCCGGATCACCGCACTGGCCAGGCAGGATCATGACGCGGCTCGCACCCTGTCCGGCCCCGTCTTCTTCGACCGCGGACTGATCGACGCCGCAGTCGCGCTCGAGCATCTGGCGGGCGACGCGGTGCTGGCCGATCTCGCCGCGCGCTACCGTTATTCCAGCCAGGTCTTCCTCGCCCCGCCCTGGCCCGAATTGTTCGTCTCCGACGCCGAGCGGCGGCACGATTTCGCCTCGGCGGTCGCCGAATATGATCGGCTCACGGCCGCCTACCCGGCGCTCGGATACGACGTGATCCTGCTGCCGAAGCTCAGCGTTGCCGAACGCCTCGTCTTCATCCTCGAACGGGTTGGGACGAGCTGAATCAAGTTGCGATGAGATGTGGAACCCGTCCGCGATTCGTGAATTAGCCGAGATGTGAAGCCTGCCAACGACCTGTCCATTCCCGCCCGCGCGCTCCGTCTCAAAACCGAAGCCGGCAATTGTCTGACCATCGCGGTGGGCAAGACCGATCCGGTGTTCGCCGGCGAGTTGATCGACGAGGCCATGCGCCTGATGCGCCGGGCACAGGAGCTCGCGAGCCGCGCATCAGGCGGTAAGGACTGACGCGCCGCAAAGTTTCGCTATTCCAGCCAGTAGCAAGCGTCGGTTGCCCGTGCCGCGTCCGCGGCCCATCTGCCCTGCATCATGGCGACACTTCTCGATCCGCACGCGCGTGGACGCGTCATCCTGGTCGGTGCCGGCCCCGGCGACCCAGGCCTGCTCACCGTTCGCGCGGTCGACGCGCTGAAAAGCGCCGACGTCGTCGTGCATGACGGGTTGATCGACCCGGCGGTGCTCGACATCGCGCCGGCCGATGCGCACCGCATCTCGGTCGCCAAGCGGCGCAGCAAGCACACTTTGTCGCAGGACGCGATCAACGCGCTGATCGTCGCGCATGTGAAGGCCGGCTCGATCGTCGTGCGGCTGAAGGGCGGCGATCCGTTCATCTTCGGCCGCGGCGGCGAAGAGGTGGAAGCGGTGCGCGCCGCCGGCCTGCCGGTCGAGGTCATTCCCGGCGTGTCGGCTGCGCTCGGTTGCGCGGCGGAAGCGATGCTGCCCCTCACCCATCGCGATCATTCGTCCGCGGTCAGCTTCGTCGCCGGCCAGTGCAAGGGCCTGGCCGATCAGAATTGGTCGGGGCTAGCTGGCAAAGGCCGTACGCTCGTCATCTATATGGGCGTCGCGACCTGCCCGGATATCGCCGACAAGTTGATGGCCGATGGCGTCGCGCCCGATATGCCGGTCGCGGTGCTGGAGCGCGGGACGCTGGTCGGGCATCGCGCGATCAAGACATTGCTCGCCGACCTTGGCCCGATGGTCGAGCGCGAGAAGGTGCAGAGCCCGGCGATCATTGTCGTCGGTGAAGTCGTCGAGCTGTCCGATGCCGAGGACAAGCTCGCACGCTGGGCGAAGATGGCGGAGGCTGCGGCGTGAAGATCTTGACGGGTAACGATCTGCCGACCGGCGACGTGATCTGGTGGACCGGCAGCGGCTGGTCGCGCCATATCGAGGATGCCGCCGATGTTGGCGATCAGGGCGACGCGATCCTGCAGGCCGAGGACGGCGCACGCCGCGTCAACGGCGGCTATATCATCGACGCCACTCCAACATCGGAAGGACCCCGCCCCGCGCATATCAAGGACCGCATTCGCGCCCTGGGCCCGACCGTGCGGCCCGATCTGACGCTTAAGCCAAGCGATCCCAACGCCGGTAACTGGGTTATCTGATGTACAAATACGACCAATATGACCAGGCGATCGTCGATGCGCGGGTCGACGAATTCCGCGATCAGGTGCGCCGCCGTCTCGCCGGGCAGATCACCGAGGACCAGTTCAAGCCGCTGCGGTTGATGAACGGCCTCTATCTCCAGCTCCACGCCTATATGCTGCGCGTAGCGGTGCCCTATGGCACGCTCGACGGCCGTCAGATGCGAATGCTCGGGCATATCGCGCGCAAATACGATCGCGGTTACGGCCATTTCACCACGCGTCAGAACATCCAGTACAATTGGATCAAGCTGGAGGACGCGCCGGATATCCTCGCCGACCTCGCGACGGTCGAGATGCACGCGATCCAGACCAGCGGCAATTGCATCCGCAATATCTCGTCGGACCAGTTCGCCGGGGCCGCCGCGGACGAGATCGCCGACCCACGCCCCTGGGCCGAATTGCTCCGCCAGTGGAGCAGTTTCCACCCCGAATTCAGCTATCTGCCGCGCAAGTTCAAGATCGCTGTGATCGCGGCGCCGGAAGATCGGGCGGCGATGCGGCTGCACGATATCGGCATCGAGCTGGTCAAGCGCGACGGTGCGCTCGGCGCCCGCATCTTCGTCGGTGGCGGCATGGGCCGCACCCCGATGATCGCTCCCGAAATCAAGGACTTCGTCGCCGCCGACGATCTGATGAGCTATCTCGAGGCGTGCCTGCGCGTCTACAATCGCTACGGCCGGCGCGACAATATCTACAAGGCGCGTATCAAGATCCTGATCCACGAACTCGGTGCGGACGAGTATCGACGCCAGGTCGAGCAGGAGTTCGCATTGGTCAAGGCGCTGGGCATCGATCCGCCCGCAGCCGAACTCGAGCGCATCACCGCCTTTTTCGCGCCGCCGGCGTTCGAAGCTGGCGCCAGCGACGCCATCGACCGCAGCGACCCCGATTTCGCGGTCTGGCTCGACCAGAACGTCAAGCCGCACAAGCAGCCGGGCTATGCAATCGTCAATATCAGCCTGAAGCCGGTCGGCGGCATTCCCGGCGACGCCTCGGCCGACCAGATCGACGTCATGGCCGATCTCGCCGAGCGTTATTCGTTCGACGAGCTACGCGTCACCCACGCGCAGAACATCGTCCTGCCGCACGTCCGCAAGGCCGACCTCTATACGGTGTGGCAGAGACTGTCCGACGCCAAGCTTGCCGACGCCAATCTCGATTTGATCAGCGACATCATTGCCTGCCCCGGCCTCGATTATTGCAGCCTGGCCAATGCGCGCTCGATCCCGGTCGCACAGAAAATCGCGACGCGTTTCGCCGATCTCGGTCGCCAGCGCGAACTGGGCGAATTGAAGCTCAAGATCTCTGGCTGCATCAATGCCTGCGGGCACCATCATGCCGGGCACATCGGCATATTGGGCGTCGATAAGAAAGGCACCGAGAATTATCAGCTTTTGCTGGGCGGATCGGGCGCCGAAGACGCAAGCCTGGGTAAGATCACCGGTCCCGGCTTCAGCGAGGATGGCATCGTCGATGCGGTCGAGCGCGTGACCGACAAATATCTTCAAGTGCGCGATGACGGGGAACGCTTCCTCGATACCTACCGTCGCGTCGGCATCGACCCATTCAAGGAGGCGATCTATGGCTGACGACCTGCTGCGCTTCCGCGATGACGAAGCGCATGACGAACCAGCGGTGACGCTCGATTCGTTCCTCGCCGATCAGACCAACGCGACCGCGGTGCGGCTCGAATCGGGCGATGACGCGCGCGCGCTGATTCCCTTTCTCGATCGCCTGTCGCTGATCGAGGTATCCTTCCCCGTCTATCGCGACGGTCGCGGCTATTCGTCGGCGCGCGTCCTGCGCGAGGCGGGCTATGTGGGCGAACTCCGCGCCGCCGGCGACGTGCTGGTCGACCAGGTGCCGTTCATGCGTCGCTGCGGCTTCGACAGCTTCGCACCCGAAGCGCCGATCGATCCAGCGGTGCTCAAGACGTCGCTCGATCGTTACCAATACCATTATCAACCTGCCGCCGACGGCGCGGTGCCGGTATGGAAATTGCGGCATGGGTGAAGCGCTGCGCAAGATCGACGTGATCGACACTTCCCCGGCCTTTACCCAGGCCGATGCGGACGCGCTCAACGCGCGGTTCGCCGGGGTCGACACGCTCGACATGCTGAAAGTGTTGTTTGCCGAGGGGATCCTTGGCAACACGGCCGTGGTGTCGTCGTTCGGCACCGAAAGCGCGGTGCTGCTCCACCTCATCGCGCGGGCTAATCCGGCGACGCCGGTAGTGTTCGTCGACACGCTCAAGATGTTCCCGGAAACCCTCGACTATCGCGATCTCCTGATGGAGACGTTCGGGCTGTCCGACAGCCGCACGGTCAAGCCCGACCCGGTCGTGCTCGCCGCCAGGGACGCGCAGGAATTGCGCTGGTCCTACGATCCCGACGGCTGCTGCGAGATCCGCAAGGTCGAGCCGCTGAAGCGCGCCAAGGCCGGGCTCGACAGCTGGATTTCAGGCCGCAAGGCGTTCCAGTCGCAAACCCGCCAGAACATCGCGCGGTTCGAGATCGAGGACGGCCGGCTCAAGGTCAATCCGCTCGGCGATTGGGTGAAGGCCGATCTCGACGCCTATTTCGCCGAATACGATCTGCCCCGCCACCCGCTCGAGGCGGACGGCTATCCGTCGATCGGCTGCCAGCCCTGCACGTCGAAAGTGCTGCCGGGCGAGGATCCGCGCGCGGGCCGCTGGCGCGGCTGGGAAAAGACCGAATGCGGGATCCACGTGCCCGAAAAGCCAGGCGAAGAGCCGGTTTTCTAAATATCGCCACCCCAGCGAAAGCTGGGGTCTCCAGCCGTATCGCGATACCGTTTGAGATCCCAGCTTTCGCTGGGATGACGGTTATGGGGCGAAAGCGCAATATTGCCCGAGACCGCAGCTTTCGCTGGGGTGACGAGCTGGCTTTCGCTGGGCTTACGGACTATTCATAATCCGGGCTGGCATAGTCCCCGGCGTAGTCGCTGAACAACGTATATTGAGGTTCGAACCGCAGGATGACCTTGCCGGTCGATCCGTGACGCTGTTTCGCGACGATCAGTTCAGCCAGTCCATGGACGCGCTCCATTTCCTGGCCCCATTTCGTATAGTCCTCGAACACCTTGGCGTCGTCGCCATCGACCGGTCTCTTGGGCTCCCGCGCGGCGACGTAATAATCCTCGCGATAAACGAACAGCACGACGTCGGCGTCCTGCTCGATCGATCCCGATTCGCGCAGATCGCTCAATTGCGGGCGTTTGTCCTCGCGGCTTTCGACCTGACGACTGAGCTGCGACAGCGCCAGCACCGGCACGTTAAGATCCTTCGCCAAGGTCTTCAACCCGCGGCTGATCTCCGAAATCTCCTGCACGCGGTTGTCGCTCGCGCGCGAACCGCTGCCCGACAGCAGCTGGAGATAGTCGACTACCACCATCCCGATGCCATTTTCGCCGTGGCGCCGCTGCAATCGTCGCATCCGCGTATGAAGTTGCCCGATCGTCAGGCCGGCGGTGTCGTCGATCACGAATGGCAGGTTCTGCAATTCGCCGGCGGTCACTACCAACCGATCCATGTCCGCCTGGCTGATCTTGCCCATGCGCAGTTCCTGGCTCGAGATGCGCGACTGTTCAGCCAGCACGCGCGTCGCGAGCTGATCGGCCGACATTTCGAGGCTGAAGAACGCTACCTTGGCACCGATCCGTTGCTTGGGATCGATCCCGTCCTGCTCGTCCTGCATGTAGCGCTGCGCCGCGTTGAACGCGATATTAGTGGCTAGCGACGTTTTGCCCATGCCCGGTCGCCCCGCCAGAATGATCAAGTCGGAGCGATGGAAGCCGCCCATCTTGCCGTTGACCGAGCTGAGGCCGGTGGTGACCCCCGACACGCCGCCGCCCGAATTGAGCGCGCGGTCGGCCATCGCCACCGCCAATGTCGAGGCCTGGGCGAAGGTCTTGACCGATGCCTCGCTGCCGCCGTCGCCGGCGACCTTGAACAATTCCTCTTCGGCCGCTTCGATCTGCGCGCGCGGATTGACCTCTTGCGACGTGTCCATCGCCTTGTCGACCAGCTCGCGACCGACCCCGACCAAGGTGCGCAGCAGCGCCAAGTCATAGATTTGCTGGGCGAATTGCCGCGCGCCGATCAACCCCGCGCCCGACCCAGTCAGCCGCGCCAGATAGCCCGGCCCACCCAATTCCTTCATCGCCGGATCGGCTTCGAACATCGGCCGCAGGCTGACCGGCGTCGCCGGCATCTGGGCATCGACCATCTTCTTGATCGCGCCGAAAATCCGCCCGTGCAGCGGCTCGAAGAAATGATCGGGCGTCAGCTTGTCGATTTCCTCGGCAATGCGGTTGTCGATCATCATCGCGCCGAGCAAGGCGGCTTCCGCCTCGACGTTCTGCGGAAGCGAGGGCGTCTCCGCCCCCGGCAAGGAATGAATCGCTGTCGCCATGGCGCCCTTCTACGCCACTCCCCCGCCGGGACAAAGCCAGCAGCGCTGTGGATAATCGCATTGGATGGGGATAAGCGCGGTCCGTGGCGGATCATCGCATCAAGGACATCACGCTCGACGACCGCACGATCGTGTGGCGCAGCGCGGACGTCGAACAGGAACGCCGCATCGCGATCTTCGATCTGCTCGAGGACAATGCCTTCCGCCCGTTGCGCGACTATCCCGACGGCTATGCCGGTCCCTATGTCCTCCATCTCGGGGTCGAGGAAGGCCGACTCGTGCTCGCGCTGTCACGCAAGGACGGCTCGCCGCTCGAAACATTGATCCTCTCGCTCGGCACGCTCAGACGGCCGATCAAGGATTATTTCGCGATCTGCGACAGTTATTACGAAGCGATCCGCAACGCCACGCCGCAGCAGATCGAGACGGTAGACATGGCCCGACGCGGCATCCACAATGATGCCGCCGAGCTCTTGAAGGAGCGGCTGGGGGGCAAGATCGACGTCGATTTCAACACCGCGCGGCGGCTGTTCACGCTGATCTGCGTGCTGCACATCCGCGCGTGATGCGGCGCCTGGCATTGCCGGTCGGCCTGGCGGTCGCGATGCTCGCGCTGGCTGGCGCGCTGTATCTGGTCGCGCGCGACTGGCGTCCATCGGCCAGCGATTATCAATTCCAGGGCGTCGACGTGTCGGACGCCAATGGCACGGTCGACTGGAACGCGGTCAAGGCGGCCGGCGCCGATTTCGGCTATGCCCGAGCGACGCTGGGCGGCGACCGCGACCCGCGGTTCGAGGATAATTGGCACGGCATCGCGGACGCAGGCATGCGCCGCGGCGCGATCCACGCCTGGTCACTGTGCCGGCTCGCCGCCGACCAGGCGAACAACTTCAACACCACCGTGCCCAAAGCGGACGACGCCTTGCCGCCGGCGGTCGAGATGGATTTCATCGATGGCTGCAACGACCGGCCGTCGCGCGATGTCGTGCTGGAAGAACTCAAACGCTTCATCATCATGGTCGAAGCGCATACCGAGCGCCCCGTGCTGCTACTCGTATCGAAGCGGTTCGAAGCGAATTACGACGTGACGTCGGCGCTCGACCGCCCCATCTGGAGCGCACAGAACTTCTTCCCGCCGGATTATGCCGCGCGGCCATGGCGGATGTGGCGGGCGAGCGATATGCGGCGCATCGATGGGGTCGAAGGGCCGGTCAGTTGGGACGTGGTGACGAAATGAACGATACGGATATGGCCGAACGCCTGATCGAGGCGGCGCGCGGCGCGGCGGCGAATGCCTGGGCACCCTATTCGCGCTTCTCGGTCGGCGCGGCGCTGCTGATGGCCGACGGCAGCGTCGTCACCGGCGCCAATGTCGAGAATTCGAGCTACGGCCTGTCGCTCTGCGCCGAGACGGTGGCGGTGGCGAAGGCCAGTGCCGACGGCCGGATGCGCGACGTCG
The DNA here is from genome assembly GCF_056401895.1 of Sphingomonas sp. P4_D12. NCBI lineage: Bacteria > Pseudomonadati > Pseudomonadota > Alphaproteobacteria > Sphingomonadales > Sphingomonadaceae > Sphingomonas > Sphingomonas sp. P4_D12. The sequence goes on from NZ_JBFUIL010000003.1 coordinate 432,473, forward strand.
TCGCGGTCGGCATCGTCGGCGGCATGACCGGCCAGGAGGGGGTCGAGCCGATCCTGCCCTGCGGCCGCTGCCGCCAGGTGCTCAACGAAGCCGCGCAGGCGGGCCGCCGCGATCTCGCAATCTGGTGCTCGGGGCTGACCGGCGGTCCGATTGCCAGCTACACGCTGGCAGAATTGCTGCCGCACGCATTCGGGCCCGCCAATCTCGGCATTGCCTGAGCAGGACACCCCTCCCTGCCAGGGAGGGTCCATCTGCGTCCTACCGTACCGTCCGCGTGACCTTGCCGGCGGCGTCGCGCAACTCGACGCTCGGCGTGCCGTCTTTCCCGACCCCGAGCGTCAGGCGCGGCCTGCCCTGCGGATCGCTCAGCACAAGCGCGACCGTGCCGTCCGTCGATCGGCCGAGCCATGCCCGCCGTGCGTTGCTGAACCCCGCTTTGGCGAGCAGTGCGTCGCGATCCGGCCCCGCCACCATGGTCCGGGCCTTGAGCCCCGCCGCAACATCCATCGGCGCATCGGGACGGTCGTTGATCGCGAGTCCGACATGACGGTCCTTGCCGTCCTCCATACTGATCAATTGCAGCGTCTGATCCTGATGATAGCGATCGAAGGTGAAGCTGCCGCCATTGGTCGGTTTTCCGTCCTTCAACCCGCCGTCGAACACCAGCCCGCCATTCTCGTCGCCCTGGTCGTTGTAGAAGATCATCCCGGCTTCGGGCCGATTGGGATGCGGATATTCCTTGCCACCATAGATGAGGCCGGGGATCAGCGCGTGGTTGGAGATGGCGAGCCGCAGGGTCCCGTCGGGCTCGCGCACATTGATCCGCTCGACGTCGATCGTATCGAACTTGGCCGCCGCGGGTGCCACCGCCGCCAATGCCAGCCACGCCGTCGCCAGGGTCATCACCGCGGCATAGCCGCCAATCGCGCGCGAGGGATCGATCCGCATTCTGTCGTCTCCGTGGATTTCGCCAGCGCTGGGTACCGCGCCTCTTGCCCGATCGCTTTATTGCCGCGAAAGCTGCTGGCGAACAGGGAGTAGAGAATGGCGATCCTTTCCGACCGTTGGATTCGCGAGCAGGCGACGCAGCACGGCATGATCGAGCCGTTCGTCGAAGCACAGCGGCGCGAGGGATGCATCAGCTACGGCCTGTCCTCTTATGGCTATGACGCGCGCGTCGCCGACGAATTCAAGATCTTCACCAACGTCGATTCGGCGACGGTCGATCCCAAGGATTTCGCCGCGAACAGCTTTGTCGACCGCAAGACCGATTGCTGCATCATCCCGCCGAATAGTTTCGCCCTGGCGCGAACCGTCGAATATTTCCGCGTACCGCGCGACGTGCTGGTGATCTGCCTGGGCAAGTCGACCTATGCGCGATGCGGCATCATCGTGAACGTCACCCCGCTGGAGCCGGAATGGGAAGGCCATGTGACGCTCGAATTCTCCAACACCACCCCGCTGCCGGCCAAGATATACGCCAATGAGGGCGCGTGCCAGTTCCTGTTCCTGCAGGGCAACGAGCCCTGCGAGACGAGCTATGCCGACCGCGCGGGCAAATATATGGGGCAACGCGGGGTGACTTTGCCGCGGCTCTGAGCGCGGATAAGACATCCGCCAATCCTTAGCGGGCGTAAAGTGTTGAAGCCCGTGGCAAAGCCTGCTGTATGCGTGTATTGCTATAGCAATACACAAAGGAGAGAGCGACGATGTTGCGGCGCCTGAGCTTGTCGATCGCCGTTGCCGGCGCAACGGTCGCGATCGCCCCTGTTGCTGCACAATCGACGTCATCCCCAATGTCGCCGGACGAGCGAGCCGTACGCGAGGCCGATGATGCCTTCTGGCGCGCCTTCAACGCCTGCGACGCCGCCGCCATGACCCCATTTCTCGCGGACGATGTTGAATTCTATCATGACATGACCGGTCTGACCCGCTCGCGCGAAGCGGTTGCCGCCTCTTTGATGAAGGGACCGTGCGGTACTCCCCACCTGCGCATGCGTCGGGAGCTGGTTGCACCAAGCCTGCTTTATCAGGCGATACCGAGCTATGGCGCCATGCTGGCCGGCGAGCATCTCATTTATGCAAAGCAAGGAGATGCGCCCGAGAAGGCCGCGACCAATGCGCGGTTCCTGGTGATCTGGAAGCTTCAGTCCGGCCGTTGGCTGATGACGCGAATCGTCAGCTACGACCACCGCCCTGTGCCCTATCGCCCAGCGGCAACGGCGCTCTCGATTCCGCCCGATGTGTTGAAACGCTATGTCGGTCGCTACCGCACCGGGGCTGGCGATGTGGACGTCGCCGTCGAGAATGATCGGCTCGTGCTCCGGTCCGGCGGTCTTCGGGTTACGCTTGCCGCCAGCGCGCCCAACCGATTCTTCGCGCTGGAGCGCGATCTACGTATCGATTTTGCGGACACGGACGCGCCTGCGATCAAGATCGAGGAGAACGGCGCCGTCGTCGCAGAGGGCCCGCGCTACCCCGGACCAAGGACCCGGCGCCGATTATCGCACCGATCTCCGCGTGTCCGGCATCAAGCGCCGAATGCGATGGGATCATGATCGATTCGCGCCTAAGCGAGTTCATGTCCGAACCACTAACGACGATCGAACGCGCCATCCAATTGGCGCAGTCAGGTGACTGCAGCTCCGTGAACGACGTGCGCCAACGGTTGCGGCGCGAAGGCTATATCGGCATCGGAGCCGAACTGGCGGGCGTCGCAATCAACCGCGAGTTGGTCGACTATCTCCATGCTGCGCGGCATTAGGCCCGATCGGATTATCAGCCCGCATCCTAAATCGAACAGGCCAGCACAGTTCACCGACCAACGAAAAGGGGCGACCGCTTGCGCGACCGCCCCTTTCGACGAAATCGATGCCCTGAAGCGTCAGAATTCGTTCGCGTATTGCTCGTTGCCGATGAAGCCGAGCTTGCTGATCCCGGAGCGCTTGATGACCGCCAGGACCTTGTCGACCTTCTCGTAGCGCGCGTCCGGAAGCGGCTGGAAGTGCAGCTCCGGTTCGGGCTGGATCTGCAGGGTCGCCTGCAGATATTGGTCGAGCTGTTCGTCGCTCGTCACCGGCGTGCCGTTCCACGTCACATTGTCGTTCGCGTCGATGATGATCTTGTTCTTCTGCGCGTCAACCGGCGGCGGGTTGTTCGCCTGGTTGACGGGAAGGTCGACCTTCACCGCGTGCGTCTGGACCGGGATGGTGATGATGAACATGATGAGGAGCACGAGCAAGACGTCGATCAACGGCGTCATGTTCATATCCATCATCGGGGCGCCATCATCCCTGCCGCCACTCATTGCCATGATTCAAAACTCCTGAGCTAGCGAGACGGTTAGGACGCCGCGGCGGACCCGTCCTTGGGGGGAGGCTGCGAGATGAAGCCGACCTTGATGAAGCCCGAGGACTGCATCGTGTAGATCGCCGCGCCGATGCACTTGTACGGAACGTTGACGTCGCCGCGGATGTGCACTTCGGGGATCTTCTCGGGGTCGATCGGACCGGCCGCCCTGAGACGTTCGATATCGGCCTGCATTTTCTTCGTCGCCCTTTCGAGCAGCTCTTTGTGCGTCATCCGGGTCATGCCCCAATAGATGCCGCACTGACCCGCGTCGTCGGACACGATCGACAGATTGACATTTTCCGGCTTCGTCTGCGTCACGTCGTACTTAACTTCTGGCAGCTTCAGCTTCACATTTTGCACCACGACCGGAACCGTGATGATGAAGATGATCAGAAGCACCAACATGACGTCGACGAGCGGCGTCGTGTTGATGTCCGACATCGGCGTTTCGGAGGAGCCTCCGGTGCTAATAGCCATTAAGCATTCCTATCCTTACTTCGTGCGTCCAGGCCATGGCCCGGACGTCTGGCGGAACAGGGCACCGCGCCCGTTCCGCCATCACGTGCTTACGGCTTGGTGGTAACGCCACCCGCCTGACCGGCGGTGGTCGTCACCGGCTTGGCCGGTGTCGTCGCGGCGGCGGCCGGCTTGCGAACCGCGGCGCTGGGCTTCACCGCGCCGTTCGACGCGAGGTAGCCGAGGACGTCGTTCGCGAACGCGCTGAGCGCTTCCTGGATCGCCTTGTTGCGGCGCTGCAGGAAGTTGTAGCCGAGCACCGCGGGAACCGCGACGACCAGACCGAAGGCAGTCATGATCAGCGCCTCACCGACCGGGCCGGCGACCTTGTCGATCGAGGCCTGACCAGCAGCAGCGATGCCGAGCAGCGCCTTGTAGATGCCGACCACGGTACCGAACAGCCCGATGAACGGCGCCGTCGCGCCGACCGTCGCGAGGAAGGCGAGACCGCCGCCGAGCGCCGAGTTGATCGCATCCTCCGAGCGCTGCAGCGAGCCGTGCAGCCAGTCGTGCGCCTCGACCGGATCGGTCAGCCTTGCATGCTGTTCCTGCGCGGCCAGGCCGTCATCGACCAGCTGCTTGTAAGCCGAGTTCTTCTCGAGCTTGGCGGCACCTTCGCGCAGCGAGTTCGAGTTCCAGAACGTGGCGCGCACGCGGCGGCCCTGGTTGATGATCTTCTGCTGCTCGAACACCTTGGTGAAGAAAATGTAGAGCGTGAAGAACAGCATGATCAGCAGAATGCCCGCGGTGGCATAGGAAATGGCGCCGCCTTCGTGCAGCGCGTTCCAGAAGCCGAACTGTTCCTGGGCGGCACCGGCCGCACCAGCGTTAAGGATGGAGATGCTCATTCGGATGCTTCCTCTAAAAATATCGTCTCAAGATACAACCCGGCCGGCGCCCGGGTTTCCGGGCGCCGGCGTGAAAAAAGTCATTCGTCCTTCAGCGTCCAGCGGATGCCGGGCAACGTATAGCTGTAAGGCTGAGCGTTACCTTCCGTATCCTTCTGCACGGTGAAGCGGCCACGACGCTGCGCGAGACGGCAGGTCGCGTCGTCGAGCGACGAGTTGCCGCTCGATGCGGTGACGCGACATCCGGCAACCTTGCCCGACGTATCGATGCTGAGCAGCACCGAAACACGGCCCGAGGCGCCAGCGCGCTTGGCGTCGGCAGGATAATCGTCGTCGGTAAACCAGCTACCGGGATTGCCCCTCGGCCCGCCTTTTACGGCTACGGGTTTGGGTGCAGGCGGCGCGGGTGGCTGCGGCGGCACGACCGGGGCCGGCGGCGTCACCGGGGGCGGCGGCTGCGGCACGTTGGTCGTCGCGATGTTGACCGGCGACTGCACCGGCGGCGTGATCGGCGGGATCACGACCTGAGTCGGCGGCGGCGGCAGATTCGGCTGGTCCGGCGGCGGGGGCGGCGGCTTGTCTGGCGGCGGCGGCGGTGGCGGCGGTGCCACGTCGAACGCGTTCAGTTTTTCAGCGGCCTTCTTGGCGAAATCTACCGCCAAGCCGGTCACGAAAGCATAACCGAATCCCGCAACGATCAGCGAAACAATGATAATCGCTACGATACGGCTGCCGGTTGTATCACGATCAGCGTATGACATTCAGAAACTCAACTCCTTCGTGTCCGACCCGCGAATGTCGCCAGACGTTAATCGTTCGGCAACGAACCCTTCGGCTAGCGCCAGATCGGGCAGAGCGCGAGTCTCTATCGTTACCCCTGCGACGACGCAAACGCTTTGTCGGGCGCAACAAACGTACAATCGCAGCATGGCAGAATTATTTCTGTAAAGGAACGTTCTGATCGCCTAACTCATTCGATATGTCACGCGTTCCCATGGCTCGATTCCTCTCTGTCCTGTTCATTGCGGGCGCCGCTCCGATGATACCGGTGTCAGCAACCAAAGTGCTCCCGCCGCCGCCTGTTTATCGTTATGCCGATATGGCTGATCTGGCGACGAAGGCGCCGGTGGTCGTGGACGCCACTATCACCGATGCCGCGAAGATCAAGCCGGCGGAGGCTACCGGGCTCGCGCCGGGGCAAATACGCTATTATCTCACGGTCACGATCAACGCGCTGATCCGCGCGCCGGGGGCGTTGCCGCCACAGATCGGCTATCTATACGACGCCCCGCTCGACGCCGCCGGCCGGCCACCCAAGTTGAAGAAAATGCGCGTGATTATCTTCGCGCGCGCGGTCGCTAACAGCCCCGACCAGCTTCAATTGGTGACCCCCGGCGCGCAGTTGCAATGGTCGCCGCAGACCGATGCAACGGTACGCAGACTGTCCGCCGATCTGGTTTCGCCAAAGGCGCCGCCCGCGATCGTCGGCATCTCCAACGCCTTCCATGCGGCAGGCACTCTTCCCGGCGAAGGAGAGACGCAGATCTTCCTCAAGACCACCGGACATCCGATCTCGCTCGGCATCCAGCGCAAACAGAATCAGGCGCCGGTATGGACGGTATCGCTGAGCGAAGTAGTGGAGGATGCCTTGCCGCCACCACAGCGTAACACATTCCTGTGGTACCGTCTGGCCTGCGGCCTGCCGGTCGAAATACCAGCCGACACGTTGACCGGACTCGACCCGGCCGACGCCGCGGCGATCCAGCAGGACTATGCGCTGGTCAAGCAAGGGCTCGGTCCCTGCCGAGCCGGAGCGAATCCGTCCTGACGGATTCGCTCCGCGATTTCCGAGCCGCCGATTGTTCCGATCGACTTGAAATCGCTCCTAGCGGCGATGGCGGACCAGGGTAATCCCGATCGATTCGCCGCCTTCGGAGATCGCCAGCTTGACGATCTTCACCTCGACGCGGGCGACGCGCTTGTCCTGCAGGAACAATGTCTCGCAAATGTGATCGGCGACGCCCTCGATCAGCGTGAAATGCACGCCCTCCGGCAGCGATCTGGTCGCAGCGTGTTTCAAATCGAGATAATTTTTCGACATGGAAAGCGGCGATTCGGGACCGAATCGACCCGGCAGGTCGAGATCGACCGTGATCGAGATGCGCAACGGCTGGGGAAGATGCGTTTCCTCGGAATAGATGCCGGTCAGCACCATTACCTCGATATCGTGCACTTCGAGTTGCAGCCGGTCTTCCAAGTCGCGTGATCCCATCTAAGGAGCGCGCCCCTGCCCGTCCCGGGGCCCGCGATCAACCCCTTGTGGCGCCGCGGCCTGCGCATTCGCCTTGTATTCAGCCGGGATGCCGATAAAGCGCCCGCCCCCGGGCGTATTGCCCGAGCGTTCGAGGAGACTCCGCCAAGTGACCGATTTCGTGCCGATCAACGCCATCGATCCCGCCGCCGTCGAGGCGTTGCTGGACCGTGCGTTCGGCCGAGACCGTCACGGCCGCACTGCCTATCGCCTGCGCGACGGCGTCGAATCGATTCCCGATCTCAGCTTCGCGGCGATCGAGGACGGCATGCTCGTCGGCACCATCCAATGCTGGCCGATTGCGCTCCGTGGCGACGACGGCAGCATTCACCCACTCGTCCTGGTCGGCCCGGTCGCGGTCGAGCCGTCGCGCCAACGCGGTGGACTGGGCAAGGAACTGGTCCACCAGGCGCTCGACGCCGCGCTCGAGCTCGATCTTGACGGCGCGATGATGCTGATCGGCGATCCGGAATATTATGGCCGCTTCTGGGGATTTTCCGCCGCAGCGACTGCGGGGTGGCGCCTGCCGGGGCCCGTGGAGGCGCATAGATTGCTCGCGCGCGGGTCAAACGTGCCCGCCATCGCGGGAGAGTTGGGGTCGCGCGTCAGCGTCGCGGTCTGACGTAGCGGGAAAACAGCCGTCGCCAGCCGGTCGTCACCCCCGGCTTGTTCCGGGGGCCAACGGGCGGCTGAGCGAAGGGCAAGAGACTAAAAGTCCGGTGCTCGCGGCACCTTGGGCCCCGGCACAAGGCCGGGGTGACGTGGGAGGAGTCATCATCCCGACCGCCATATGCCGGCTCGCGGTTGCAGCCCGATCTTCCCTGCCCTAGCGGTCATCGCATGCCGATGGCCCCGCCTCCCGATCTTGCCAGCCTGTCGCTCACAGACGTGGCGCGGCTCGTGGCGGAGAAGCGCCTGCCTCCGGTCGAGCAATGGAATCCCAGCCATTGCGGTAACAGCGACATGCGGATCGCGCGCGACGGAACCTGGTTCCACATGGGATCGCCGATCGGCCGGCAGGAAATGGTTCGGCTGTTTGCCACCATCCTGCGGCGCGAATCCGATGGCGGTTACGTGCTGGTCACGCCAGTCGAGAAGCTCGACATCGAGGTCGAGGACGCTCCCTTCCTCGCGGTCGAGATGAAGGCCGAAGGCGAAGGGCGCGACGCGGCGCTCGCTTTTCGCCTCAACACTGGCGAATTGGTCACCGCCGACGCCGGTCACGCGCTGCGATTCGAGCAGGGTGAAGACGGACCGCGCCCCTATCTCCACGTTCGTGGCGGGCTCGAGGCGCTGGTCGCACGATCGGTCTATTATGACATTGCCGAGCGGGCGCTGTCGGGCGACGACGATCCGCCGGGCGTGTGGAGCAACGGCGCCTTCTTCGCGCTGGAGTCCGACGCATGACGACGCTCGCCGAACGGCTGCGCCTCGCGCTCGACCATGTCCATCAGCCCGAATTGCTCCCCGGCGATCATCCCGGGATCGGGAGCACGCGCATGCCGGCCGCGGTGCTGGTCGCGGTGACCGATCGGCCCGAGCCCGGGCTGATCCTGACCCAGCGCACCGAAAGCCTGCGCCGCCATGCCGGACAGGTCGCCTTTCCCGGTGGCCGGATCGATCCTGGTGACCTCGACGCAGCCGATGCGGCATTGCGCGAGGCAGAGGAGGAAATCGCCTTGCCCCGCGCCGCCGTCACCTTGATCGGCGAGGCGGATCGCTACCTCACGGTCACCGGATTCGAGGTGATCCCAGTGGTCGGTGTGGTCCCGCCCGATCTCGATTATCACCCTAACGAGGCCGAAGTCGCCGACGTGTTCGAAGTGCCGCTGGCGTTCGTGCTCGATCCCGCCAATCAACTTCGCGCCAGTGCGGAATGGCAGGGCCGGACACGCTATTTCTACGAAATCCGCTGGGGCGAACGCCGCATCTGGGGCGCGACGGCGGCGATGCTGGTCAATCTGTCACGGCGGCTGCGATGGGCGGCATGACGTTGCTTCCTCCGGCAGAGTGGCGCGATCGCCCCGGTCTCGCTCGGTTGGTCGCGGCGCTCGGCGCCGACAATGCGCGGATCGTCGGCGGCGCGGTGCGCGACACGCTATTGGGAATCGAGACCGCCGATATCGACCTCGCCACTCCGCATGACCCGCGCATGGTAATCCAATTGCTCGAAGCCGCCGGAATCAAGGCGGTTCCGACCGGGATCGACCATGGCACGATCACTGCGGTGTCGCGCGATGAAGTGTACGAAGTCACCACCTTGCGGCGCGATGTCACCACCGACGGCCGCCGTGCGACAGTCGCCTTTACCGACGATTGGCGCGAGGACGCAGCACGGCGCGATTTCACGATCAACGCGCTCTATGCCGATCCCGCAACTGGCGAGATCCACGATTATTTCGACGGGATCGCCGATCTCGACGCGCGCCACGTCCGCTTCATCGGCGACCCCTATCGCCGCATCGCCGAGGATCATCTGCGCATCCTGCGCTTCTTCCGCTTCCTCGCGCGGTTCGGCGATATCGCCGACCCCGACGGTTTGCAGGCCTGTACCGAGCGCGCCAATGACCTGATGGCGCTGTCACGCGAACGCATCGCCAACGAATTGCTGCGCCTGCTCGTGGCGCCGCGCGCGGTCGAGGTCATCACGCTGATGATCGAGCGCGGCGTGTTCGTCCCCGTCTTGCCCGAAATCGTCGGCATCGCGCGTCTCGCCGATCTGGCGAGAAGAGAAGCCGATAGTGGGATCGCTCCCGATCCGATCCGCCGGCTGGCCGCATTGCTGCCCGCCGATCCTGCCGTCGCGGCGAGCGTCGGCGCGCGGCTGAAGCTATCGAACAAACAACGCCAGCGGCTGGAAAGTGCGACACTGCCGATCGATGCCGATCCGCACACGCTGGCCTATCGGCTGGGCACCGAGTTCGCGGTCGATCGGCTGTTGCTGTCGGGTGGCGACGCTGCGGCGATCCGCGACTGGGTGCGGCCAAGGCTGCCCATGTCGGGCGGACAGCTCGTCGCCAAGGGGCTGAAAGCCGGACCCGATGTGGCGAAGACCTTGCGGGCAATCGAGGATCGCTGGATCGCCGAGCACTTCCCCGATGCCGCGCGTGTCGCCGCGATCACCGACGAAGAAGTCGCTCAGAGTCTGTTTGAAAACTCGCGAAAGAGCGAGTTTTGAGACCGCACCAGCCCGCTCCCCCACCCGACCTCCCAATCAGGGTATTCTATGGGAGGTCGGGTGGGGGAGCGGGCTGGTGCCGCGAAACGCGCCCTCAGCGCGTTTTCAAACAGACTCTCAGGCCCTCGACGCGACCAGATAGGCATAGGCCTCGTCGGCCTCGAGCGGCTTGGCGTAGACGAATCCCTGGCCATAGGTGCAACCCAATGCCGCCAAGGTCTGCGCCAGCTCGTTGGTCTCGATCCCTTCCGCGGTGGTTTCCTTGCCGAGCGCCTGGGCCAGGCTGAGGATCGCGCGAACGATCGCCACCTTGTCGCGGTCGGCGAGCATCCCGGTCACGAAACTGCGGTCCATCTTGAGCACGTCGATCGGCAGTTTCTGAAGATAGGCCAGGTTCGAATAGCCCGTGCCGAAATCGTCCATCGCCAGGGTCGCGCCCAGGCTCTTGAGCTGATGCATGGTCTCAGCGACGCGCTCGGGATCGGAGATCAGCGCGCTTTCGGTGAGCTCGAGCGTGAAGCGGCTACCGGTCAGCTGATTGCGCAGCAGCGCCTGCTCGACCGCCGGCGCGATATCGTCGCGCTGCAGCTGGATCGCCGACAGATTGACCGCGACGCGCACGCCGCAGTCGCCGCCCGCGCGGATATCCCATGACCGGAGCGTCCGCGCCGCCTCCTCGATCGCCCAGCGGCCGAGCGGAACGATCAGTCCCGATTCCTCGGCGACCGGAATGAAGTCGGCGGGCGAATGTTCATGGCCGTGTTCGTCGGTCCAGCGCGCGAGCGATTCGAACGCAACGACCTGGCCGGTCGCGAGATCGCAAATCGGATGATAGGTCAGCCGCATCGCGCCATTTTCGATCGCGCGGCGCAGCTCGGTCTCGATGCCGAATTGCTCGCGCGCGATATCTAGCGCCTGGGTCTGGTAATATTCGGCCTGGCCCGACGTCTTGGAGCGTTTGACGGCGAAATGGGCGTGGCGGATCAGATCCTCTGAATCCTCCACCGCATCCGACCCGAACGCGATGCCGATCGAGCACGACACGCGGATTTCGAAGTCCGACATACGGAACGGCGTCGCCAGCGTCTCCTGAATCCGACGAACGACCTGTTCGGCTTCCGCCTCGCTCTCTTCGAGCGCGAGCAGGATGCCGAATTCGTCGCCGCCGGTGCGCGCCAGCATGTCCGACGCCCGCAACGCGCCCTTGAGGCGCCGCGCGAGTGTGATCAGCAATTCGTCGCCTGCCATCGACCCCATACAGGCATTGACCCGGCTGAACCGGTCTAGGTCGATGATCAACACCGCGTAGCGCGCGCCACCGCCCTCGGCGATCCGCTCCTCAAGCAATTCGCTGAAGCCGCTGCGATTGGGCAGACCGGTCAGGCTGTCGGTGATCATCTCGCGGCGCAAATTGCGCGCGGTCCGCAATTCGCCGGTATGGTCGACCAGGGTGGCGAAGCAATAAGACGATGCCGACGAGCGCCGCGCCAGGGTGACGCGGAAATGGCGGCAATCGACCGCGTCGCCGAATTCCCAGGTGAACTCGTCGTTCACGGCCTCCCCCGCCAGGAACGTCGCGATCCGCTCGCCCAAGGCGGCGATCAGCGGCGCTTCACCCGCGGTATTGCCCAGTCCGGCGGCGCGAAAGGCGCGGTTCGCGGCGGCCACGATAACAGCATTGTCGGGGCGCCCGACAAGAGCCAACGGCACCGGGATCAGTTCGATCGATGCGGCGATTCCGGCGATCTCGTCGGGGCGCAGCACGACCGCCGCCGATTCGACGGGCACGGCTTTAGCGGCCTTCGCGCGAGACAATCCGAGCGCCATTGCGACCCGCTTAGGCGGGATTGGTTAAAGCGCGCTGAAGCTTGCCCCGGTTTCAGCCACTTGGGGGTGGCTGGCGGAGCGACATTCTAGCCCTCTCCCGTTTACGGGAGAGGGTTGGGTGAGGGTCTTCTTTCTTCTTTTTTCGTCCGCCGCTTGGAAGAAGAAAGAAGACCCTCACCCTCCCGCTTCGCGGGTCCCTCCCTCTCCCGCAAGCGGGAGAGGGGTTAAATCAAAACCTGTTGTCGCGCGGGAACCCTGTCGGTGGCATTCGCCCCGCAGCGCCGCGCGCGGTGCGCCACGGCTGCAGGTCGGTTTCGGTGCGCGTGCGGCCGCTCTCGCCGCCCATCGCCCAGCTCAGCCCCTCGGCGAACTTGAATGTGACCGCGTCCGACAGCCCGCCGTCGCGATAGCGCTGCAGCTGGACGCCTTGCCCCTTGGCTAGTTCGGCGACTTCCGACAGCGGGAATACCAGCATCTTGCGGTTGTCGCCGATCGCCGCGACGTAATCGTCCTCGCCGGCGATCGGCCGGACGATCTTGAGCTTGGCGCCGGCCCGCGGCGTCACCACCGCCTTGCCCTTGCGCGTCTCGGCGATCGCGTCGGCGGCCTTGAGCACGAAACCACGGCCATCGGATGCCGCGACCAGCAATTTCTCCGCCTCGCTCGCGCGCAGCAACGCGGCGATCCCGGCCTCTCCGTCGAGGTCGATCATCAGCCGCACCGGCTCGCCGAAGCCGCGTCCGCCGGGCAGCCTGTCGGCGGCGAGCGTGTAGAACCGCCCCGTTTCGGCAGCGAGCAGCAATTTGTCGGTTGTCTGGGCGTGGAAGGCGAAGCGCGGGCCGTCGCCTTCCTTGAACTTCATCGCATCGGCCGAGGCGAGCTCGACATGGCCCTTCATCGCGCGGATCCAGCCGCGCTGCGACAGGATCACGGTGATCGGCTCGCGCTCGATCATCGCCTCGAGCGGGATTTCGCGCGCCGGCGCGGCTTCCTCAATCTTGGTCCGCCGCCTGCCGAGCGCGGTTTCGGGGCCGTAGCGGTCGCGAACCTTGCCGAGGTCGCGCTTCAACCGCGTGCGTTGCCGCTGGTCGGACGAGAGCAGCAGGTCGAGCTCGGCCTTTTCCTTCTCGAGTCCCTCGCGCTCCTTGCGCAGCTCCATTTCCTCGAGTTTGCGCAAGCTGCGCAGCCGCATGTTGAGGATGGCTTCGGCCTGACGGTCGGTCAGCTCGAACTCGGCGATCATCACCGGCTTGGGCTCGTCTTCGGTGCGGATGATCTCGATCACGCGATCGAGGTTGAGATAGGCGATGATATAGCCGTCGAGCAGTTCGAGCCGGTCGGCGATCTTGTCGAGCCGATGCTGCGACCGGCGGCGCAGCACGATGAACTGGTGGTCGACCCAGGATTGCAGCGCTTCCTTGAGGCTCATCACGCGCGGCGTTCGCGTCGCATCCAATACGTTCAAGTTCAGCGGAATGCGCGTTTCGAGATCGGACAGCCGGTACAGGCTTTCGATCAGCGTGTCGGAATCGACGGTACGGCTGCGCGGTTCGAGCACGATGCGCAAATCCTCGGCGGATTCGTCGCGGACATCGGCCAGGATCGGCAAGCGCTTGTCGTTGACCAGGTCGGCGATGCCCTCGATCAACTTGCCCTTGGACACGCCGTACGGAATTTCGGTCACGACGAGATGCCAGCCGCCACCCTTTTCATTGACCCGCTCGATCGTCGCGCGCGTCCGGAACGAGCCGCGGCCCGTCGCATAGGCCTCGGCGATCGCCGCAGGGCTGTCGACGATGGCGCCACCGGTCGGCAGGTCGGGACCCTTCACGTAATCGAGCACATTGGCGTCCGGATTGTCGATCAGCGCTATCGACGCATCGAGTAGTTCGGCGGCGTTGTGCGGCGGGATGCTGGTCGCCATGCCGACCGCGATGCCGGCGGCGCCATTGGCGAGCAGATTGGGGAAAGCGCCCGGCATCAGCTCGGGCTCATGGTCCTCGCCGTTATAGGTTGGGCGGAAACCGACCGCATCCTCGTCGAGGCCGTCCATCAGGTCGGTAGCGACCTGGGTCAGGCGCGCCTCGGTGTAGCGATAGGCGGCGGCGTTATCGCCATCGATATTGCCAAAATTGCCCTGCCCGTCGACCAGCGGATAACGCAGCGAGAAATCCTGCGCGAGCCGGACCATCGCGTCATAGACCGAGGCATCGCCATGCGGATGGTATTTGCCGATGACGTCGCCGACCACGCGCGCCGATTTCTTGTAGGCGCTGTTGGGATCCATCTTGAGCGTCCGCATCGCCCAGAGCAGGCGGCGGTGCACCGGCTTCAGCCCGTCGCGGACGTCGGGCAGCGAGCGCGCGGTGATCGTCGACAGTGCGTAGACGAGGTAGCGTTCGCTGAGCGCGCTATCGAACGGCGCGTCGAACACGCCCACGGAAGGATTGTCGGGAAGGTCGGTCGTCTCGGCTGCCATCCGAAAGCGGTTAGAGCCTATTTGCCCGAGAGGAAATATCGGGAACGAAGAAGGTGTGGATGGGTCCGGCCTCTAATTATGAGACGGCCCCGCCCCGCGCGCGTTCGAACTCGGCACGGCGGCGCTCGCCGCGCGCCTTTAGCAGATCGTGGCGCGATAAGATGCCCACCACCTTGCCGCTGGCGGGATCGACGATCGGCACGCGGCCAATTCCGGTTTCGACCATCAGATCGGCGACCTCTCCGATTGGCGAATGGCGATAGGCCATCGGTTGCGAGGCATCGGACAATTCGTCGGCGAGTGGCGTGTCGTCCTGACTACGCTCGACCTGCCAGCGCAAGGCGTCTGAGCGCGACACCAATCCGAGCAGCCGGTCGTCCTTCCCCACCACCGGATAGGAACGGTGCGTCGCATGATCGGCGAAGAACGCGACGACGTCACAGATCGGCATGTCGCCCGGCAAGGTCTCAGGATCCCGCGTCATCACTTGTTCCGCCTGGAGGAAATCGAGGGGGTCGACGGTATATTCCTGCAGGATATGGCGCCCGCGGCGTGCGATCTTCTCGGTCAGGATCGAACGGCGCATGATCAAGACGCTGACCGCATAGGCGCCGACCGAGGCAGCCGTCATTGCAGGCAGATCGGTAAAATGCCCGGTCACCTCGACCGCGAAGAAGGCGCCGGTCAGCGGCGCGCGCATCGCGCCGCTCATGATCCCGGCCATTCCTGCCATTGCCCAGAACCCCGCCGGCCCCGGCAGGAACTGTCCGAGTGCGACCCCGAGCGCGCCGCCCAAGATCAGCAACGGCGCGAGCACGCCGCCCGACGTTCCCGACCCAAGAGCGATCAGCCAGACCACAGCTTTGACCACCAGCAAGGCAAGCACGATGCGCAAGGTCATCGATCCGTCGAGCAAGGCCTGGATATTCGAATAGCCGGCGCCGAGCACATGCGCGTCGATCAGCCCACCCAGCCCGACGACGATACCGCCAAGCGCGGGCCACCAGAACCAGTGAACCGGCAGGCGGTGGAACAGATCCTCGACCTTGTAGAGCGCGACCGAGAGCAACGCCGCTTCGAGCCCGGCGAGAATTCCTGTGGCGAGCGACCCCGACGCCGCCTGCCACCAGTCGAGCGTGACCGCCGGGAACGGGAAGAGCGCGCCCGAACCGAGCAGCATCGGGCGGCAGGCGAAGGAAACCAGCACCGCGGTCACCACCGGCACGAAACTGCGCGGCTTCCATTCGAACAGCAGCACCTCGATCGCCAGCAGAATGGCGGCGAGCGGCGTGCCGAAAATGCCGGTCATGCCCGCCGCGGCGCCCGCCACCAGCAATGTCTTGCGCTCGGCGGCGCTCAGCCGGAAACGCTGCGCGAACAATGAGCCGATCGCCCCGCCGGTCATGATGATCGGCCCTTCGGCGCCGAATGGACCGCCGCTGCCGATCGAGATCGCCGAGGACAATGGCTTGAGCAACGCTACCTTCAGCGACAATCGGCTTTCGCCATAAAGGATCGCCTCGATCGCTTCGGGAATGCCATGGCCCTTGATCTTCTCCGATCCGAACCGTGCCATCAGCCCGATCAAGAGCCCGCCGATCACCGGGATCGCCACCGTCAACAGGCCGAGATGCGCGCTGGTGATATCCGTCGGGCTCGCCGACAATCGGCCGAACCAGAACAGGTTGGTCGCGATCGCGATCAGGCGGATCAACAGCCATGCCCCCAGCGCCGCGCCGATCCCGACCGGGATCGCAGCGGCGGTCAGCATGATCATGCGCAAATCGGCGCTGTGATCGCCTAAAGGACGCGCCTTGTCGGCGGACGTGAAATGGAGTGACATGGCGTCCTGTTTTGTAGGGAGACGCCGCGCAACTATATCGCGGCGCGACATAGTTCAATCGAGGATGACGAAACAATGTCGAGCGGGCACGAGTTGACCGACGCCGAATATGCCGCGCTGGCCGATTTTCGCCGCACGTTGCGCCAGTTCCAGGCGTTCAGCGAAGAGCGGGCAGCCGATTTCGGGCTGACGCCGCAACAGCATCAGGTGCTGCTCACCATCCGCGGCGCTTCCCCACGACCGGTCAGCATCGGCTATGTCGCCGAACGCCTGTTCGTGAAGCCGCATAGTGCGTCCGGGCTGATCGTGCGGCTGGAAACCTTGGGACTGATCGCACGCCGGCCATCACCGCATGACGGCCGTCAGGCCTTGCTCGAGTTGACCCCAAAGGCCCGCGAAATCCTCGAACGCTTATCGACGGTGCACCGCGACGAGATCGTCCGGATGCGGCCGATGCTGAAGCAGTTGCTCGATACGATCGCCTGACGCGCACTCTTGATTTATATCGCAATACGATATAAATTCCGACCAGGAGGATGGCCGGATGCAAATCTTGTTGGTGATCGTCGAATCGATAGGCCTGATCGTCGGCAGCGTCGCCGCCGCGATCCTGCTGTGCTGGTCGCTATGGCGCGCCTTCCGGCTGATCCGCCACCCCGCTTGGGGTCCCCCGATCGTCGTCGTGCCCGTCATCTTGTGGGCGGCCAACATGCTGCCGCGCAGCGAATTCCTGCGCATGACGTTGGTATTCGCGTTGCTGGCGGCCATTCCCTTCTGGATCGAGGGCCGCGCCTGGCGCCTGGCGTGGATCGAACGGCAACACCCCGGCGTCGACGATCCCCTGCACGGGTGAATGTTCGTGGAATATCGCTTGCTCTACCCAGTGCTTGCCGCCTGCATCGCACAGGATCGTGCACCACGACCGGGCGAACTGGAGCACGTCGCGCAACGGATCATGCGCGAAGGGTCGGTCGGCACGCCTGGCGCGCTTCTGGATCGCCGCATGGCGACCCGCGCGGCGCGCACCGCGCTGATCGGCGCGCCGAAGAGTTGACGCGAAGGAGAGGTCAGCGGATCGCGGCTACCATTTGATCTGGTTGCTCGACGGCGCTTTCCATTGATTGCTCGAAGGCGCTTTCAACTGCGTACTGACCGGGCCCTCGCCCTTGATCTGGCTGCTCGAGGGCGACTTCCACTGGTTGCTGACCGGCGCCTGACCCTTGACCTGTTCGCTCTTGATCTGGGTGCTGTCCGGCTTGTCCAGCCCGATCAGGACGCCTTGCGTCTCGCCCGTCGGTACGCCGGGCTGCTTTTGCGCCGCCGCGTCGGTTACGCCCAGCGACAAGCCCAGCATCGATACCGCCGCCGCCAGCGCAGGTTTCATGAGATCGGCCATGCCATCCTCCCTGCAAAGCGAGAGCGCACTCCGGGAGCGGAGAGCGGCTCTCGACCCTTGGAGGGATAGGCCCATGCCCTCCGACCGTATTGGCGGAATGCGACATGCCCCACGCGACGCGATCAGACCGGGCTCGGCATATCGCGGGCGAGTTCGTCGAGCAGCCATTCCCGGAAGCGACGGATCTTGGCGACGCCGCGCCGCGCTTCGGGATAGCAGAGCCAATAAGCGTAGCCGCGGGTCGAGACTTGATCGAACGGCCGCACCAATCGTCCGTCGGCCAAGTCGTTGCGCCAGAAGAAGGGCGTCAGCATCGCCATTCCCTGCCCCGCCATCGCGGCATGTCCTTCATGCGCCTGGCTGTCGAGGCGGACGCCGACGCGTGGCGGGCCATCGGGCACTTCCACCCCGGCCTCGCGTAGCCAGAACGGCCACCACGGATCGTGCGGGCTGATTTGCGGGATGCGCAGCATGTCCTCGACCGTGAACGGTCCGTGGCGCTTGAGGAATCCAGGCGAGCACATCGGCGTGAAATCGATCCGCACGAGCAACTCCTCGTGCAGCCCGTCCCATCCGCCCAGGCCGGCACGGATCGCGACATCGACGTCGTCGCTGGCAAAGTCCGCCAGCGCGTCGCTGGTCAGCAGGCGCACCGCCATTTCCGGATGGTTCATCTGGAAACTGCCGAGCCGCCAGGCGAGCCAGGTATTGGCGAAGGTGTTCGAGGTCGACACGGTCAGCACCGCCGCATCGTCCGCACGGATCGCGCCGAACGCGGCGTCGATCGCGTCGAAGGCGCGCGTGATCTGGGGCGCTGCCTTGCGGCCCGCATCGGTCAACACCACGCGGCGCTTTTCGCGGCGGAACAGCGGCGCGCCGAGCCGCTCTTCGAGCAATTTTACCTGATAGCTGACCGCTGCCTGGGTCATGCCGAGCTCATTCGCGGCGGCGGTGAAATTCTCGTGCCGCGCGGCGGCTTCGAACACGCGAACGGCGGCAAGGGGCGGCAGGCGGCGCATGAAACTTGATAAGCATGGCTTGTCGATTATGTCCAACGATTTGTTGGCGAAGCGACGCCGATACGAGCATATCCACCTCATCGCCAACGCCGGATTTTATGAGGAGGATTGAGCCATGCGCGATGATTTCCTGAGCGGCGACTGGGCCGCGAACAAACACCGCCTGACAGCGGACGTCGATAAGCTGGGCCATGATCTGGCCGAGAAGGTCAGCGACAGTTTCGAAGCGCTCAACCGGGCGCAGTTCGACGCGCCGTGGCACCGCGTTTGGCGCAAGGTCCGCATCTCCGGGCTGCGGTGAGCCGCGCCAGCCCCAGGACCGGGATGCGTGCCCCCATGCGCGCCCGGCCCTTTCTGGACCTACGCTTCTCCGGCGGCGTCGATCGGACGGCAGGACCCGCTTCCTTCTTGCCTTCCGCGCGCCGCCGGTCTTTTCCCTTCACATGAGCGACGATTTCGAGCCGCTGACCTGGGCAGACCTGACCGCGCGCCCACGTCCCGAACCGCAAGCGGCGATCGCCTATGGCGACGATCCCTGGCAACGCGTCGATCTCTGGCTGCCCGATGGCGCCGGCCCTTTCCCTGTCGTGTTGATGGTCCATGGCGGATGCTGGACGACCAGCATTGCGGATCGCACGCTGATGAATTGGGTCGCCGAGGATCTGCGCCGCGACGGCTTTGCGGTTTGGAACCTGGATTATCGCGGCGTCGACCGCCCCGGCGGCGGCTATCCGGGCACCTTTCGCGACGCCGCGGCGGCGGCCGATGCGTTGCGCGGCTATGCCCCAAAATACGGGCTCGACTTGCGCCGCATCGTCGCCACCGGCCATTCGGCGGGCGGGCATCTGGCTTTATGGCTGGCCGGACGGCGGCGACTGCCGTTCGACAGTCCGCTGTGGTGCGCGACACCCTTGGCGATCGCGCATGTCGTCGCCTGCGGCGCGCTTCCCGACCTCGAAGCGGTAGCGGCGAGCCCTGACAATGGCTGCGGTATCGACGTCATCCGCGACCTGGTCGGCGCGCCGGGCAGCGACGGGCGCGACGTTTATGCCGACACCTCGATCCCGCCACTCTTGCCGATCGGCGTGCGCCAAGACCTGGTCAATGGCCGCGAGGATCGCATCGTCCCCTATCGACTGGCGACGGATTATGCCGGCAAAGCGGCCGAGGAAGCCGTCCTGCACACCGTGCCGGGTACCGGCCATGTCGAATTGGTGACGCCGGGCACCGCCGCTTGGGCGCTCACGAAGCAGCTGATCGCCGCCGCCTTCACCGTAACCGGTCGCTAAGCCGGCGGCGGGACCAGCGCGCCGAACGGATCGTCGCGCAGCGACGCCGCCACTTCGGCGAGCAGCCAGGTGCGGAACGCCGCGACCTTGCGCTGCCGCTTGCGGTGCGCGGGATAGACCAGCCAGAAACTGTTGCGCCAATAAGCGGTGCGCTTGATCGGCTGGACGAGCTGCCCGGCATCGATCGCGCGTTGCCACATTGGCGGGCTGAGTACCGCGACGCCGTGCCCCGCGATCGCGGCCTGACCCTGCAGCACTTGCGATTCGAGCTGCACGCTGGGCGGCGACTCGCCGGATTGATCTCCCAACACGCTTTCCAGCCATAATCGCCACCAGCCGTCGCCCGGCGACAATCGCGGCAGCGCCAGCAAATCGTCGATCGTTTCGACCGGCGGATGGGCAGCGAGCAGCGCCGGGCTCGCCAGCGGCGTAAACGGCATCCGCATCAGGAAGTCCGCCTCCAGCCCCGGCCATGGCGCCGGCGCCCCACGGATCGCGACATCGATCTCACCGCGATCGAACTCGGTCAGCGCGTCCGACACGCGGAGCCGCACGGCCAGATCGGGCCGGGCAAGTTGGAAGTCGCCGATGCGTGAAGACAGCCAATTGGTCGCGAAGGTCGACGGGGCGCTGACCGTCAGCATCATCTCGTTATCGCTGCGCGCGGCGCGGAACGCCTCGTCGAGCTTCTCGAACGCGCTGGTCACTTGCGGCGCGATCAATTGGCCGAGTTCGGTCAGTTCGACTCCGCGCCCCTTGCGGGCGAATAGCGGCGCGCCGACCCGTTCCTCGATTACCTTGATCTGATAGCTCACCGCCGCCTGGGTCGTGCCGAGTTCCTCGGCGGCCCGCGTGAAATTGCCGAGCCGCGCCGCGGCTTCAAACACGCGCACCGCGCCGAGAGGAGGAATAGAGGCCATCTGAGACATAAAGCAGATTTATGGTTTGCTCTCAACGTTCGATTGGAGCTGCAGCGCGGCCCGCGGCATATCGGCGTCATCGCCACCCCCGGCGACGACAGGAGAAAGAAGATGTTCAAGCCCTTGATGATGACCGCTCTGATGCTCGCTGCGGTCCCCGCATTTGCCGGCGACAAGCCGCTTCCCCCGACCGCCCGCGTGACGACCGCCGATCTCGATCTCTCGACCGCGACCGGCCGTCGGATGCTCGACCGTCGCCTGCGTGTGGCGATCGATCAGGTATGCGCCGCCGCCGATGCCGCACCACGCACCGGTATCCTCTCGAACGACCGCTGCCGGTCGGTCGCCGCGACCTCTGCCCGGCGTCAGCGCAACGTCCTGCTCGCCACCGTCGACGCGGGTAAGACTCGCAAAGCGGGCGTCGAGGTTGCGACCGCTATGGTCAAGACCCGCTGATGACCGATTAACTGCGACGATAGGTGGCCCACGCCGGCAGGCGCCTGTCATCGCTCTTCCGAACACCGCCATGTCTGCTGACGAGCTGATGGCGACCCCTGCATATCCTCACGTTTCATCGCCAAAAACACTCGCCTTGACGCAATATCCCATCAATGAGATGTTGTATTGCGACAGGGAAGAACGGGAGAGAATGCGATGCGATACGTATTGCTGACGACGACGTGCCTGACAGTGCTGCTGGCAGGATGCGGCAAGTCCCAGAACGACCAGCCCTATCAACCGGATCGATATTCAACAGCGTCCAATGCCACAGCCGTTGCGGACGCCGCGCCTGTAGACCGTGCGGCGCCATCGATGACCATTGTCCCTCCCAGCGACGTCGCGCCGGGGGTAAACGTCACCGCCGCGCCGGGTGTCGCGTTCAGCTACACTTATGCGTTTCGGCTGCCCGCGCAGAACGTCAAGGACGCGCAGGAGGCGCACGCCTCGGCCTGCGAGAAGCTCGGGCCGCAGCATTGCCGCATCACCGGCATGCTCTACCGGCTGATCGGCGAGAACAACATCGTCGGCGCGATCCAGTTCAAGCTCGACCCGGCGCTCGCCCGGGCGTTCGGCAAGCAAGGGATCGACGCGATCGTCAAGGCAGACGGCAAGCTGGTCGATGCCGAAATCACCGGGACCGATGCCGGTGCGGCGATCAAGACTCTCGACGTGCAACGCCAGCAGGCCGAGGCCGAAGTGCAGCGGCTCGACCGCCAGCTCGCGCGCGGCGATCTCAAACCGGCCGAGCGCAGCGAATTGCAGCGCCAGCGTGCCGCGCTCGCTGCCCGGCTGCAGGAGGTGAAGACCGAGACGGGCAATCAGGAGGAATCGCTCGCCACCACGCCGGTCAGTTTCCGCTATGAATCGGGCGCAGCAGTCCGCGGGTTCGACGGCAGTGCGCCGATCACCAGCGCCGGTAATGTCTTCCTCGATTCGGCACAGATAACGCTCGGCGTCGTGCTGACCGCGCTCGCCGCACTGGCCCCGCCGGGCGTGATCCTGCTGATCGGCTTCCTGCTCTGGCGCCGCTTCCGCCCGCGCCGCGCCGTCCCGCCAACCGAGGCCTGATTGCACCGGAGCAGTCGTTCCGGTATAGGTCATTGCTTCCCGCCCCGGCGCGCTATCCGCGTTGCCGGGGCGCTCATTTTACAAAGGTAAGCGCCGAAGATGGCACGCCGCCGCCAGATCTACGAAGGCAAAGCCAAGATCCTCTATGAGGGCCCCGAACCAGGCACGCTGATCCAGTATTTCAAGGACGACGCGACCGCGTTCAACGCGCAGAAAAAGGGCACGATCAGCGGCAAGGGCGTGCTCAATAACCGGATTTCCGAGCACATTTTCACTTTGCTCGGGATGATCGGAGTACCGACACACTTCATCCGCCGTCTCAACATGCGCGAGCAGTTGATCCGCCAGGTCGAGATCGTGCCGATCGAGGTGGTGATGCGCAACGTCGCCGCCGGGTCGCTGTCAAAGCGGCTCGGGATCGAGGAAGGCGTCCAGCTGCCGCGCACGATCATCGAATATTATTACAAGGACGACGCGCTCGGCGATCCGATGATCACCGACGAGCATATCGCGGCGTTCGGCTGGGCCAGCCAGGAAGAGATGCACGATATCGCCGACCTGGCGATCCGCACCAACGATTTCCTGTGCGGCCTGTTCGCCGGAATCGGCATTCGCCTGGTCGACTTCAAGATGGAGTTCGGGCGGATCTGGGATAATGACTACAGCCGCATCATCCTCGCGGACGAGATCAGCCCCGATGGTTGCCGGCTGTGGGACATGGTGACCAACGAGAAGCTCGATAAGGACCGGTTCCGCCGCGACCTGGGCGGCGAAGTCGAAGCCTATCAGGAAGTCGCACGGCGGCTGGGGCTGTTGCCCGAAGGCGCCGATGGTGCGGTACTCGACCTCGAAACGCATCGCCAGAACCGGGGCAAATAAGCGCGTTTTGCAGCTTCGCTGTTACGGCGCCAGCCCGCTCCCCCACCCGGCCTCCCATAGAATATCCTGATTGGGAGGCCGGGTGGGGGAGCGGGCCGGCGCCGCGACCGTTTCAGCTTGGCTGAAAACGGAAAGGACTCAGTCCTTGACTCGGAATCCGCAGATGATTCCGAAGATGAACGACGACACCAGCGACAGCTGAATCCACCCTCCGGAGTCGGTCCAGCCGAAATACTGTCCACCAAAGGTGAACAGCGCGATGAACATCACCATTGCCAGTCCGGCCATGTCCGAACCCCCTAAACCGGCGAGCGCGACCCCTTGGCGAGTCGCCCGCTGGACGAAACGCTGCGCTTCGCGGGTAAACGAAGCGTAAAACTTGCGGCGAACCGCCGGCGCGGCCATAGGGACGCCGACTCCGTTTCAGCCAGGAAAGCGCCGCTCCATGAAGGTTCGCATCGTCGTCACCCTCAAGCCGGGAGTGCTCGACCCGCAAGGCAAGGCGATCCACAAGTCACTCGAAGGTCTAGGCTTTAGTGGCATCAACGACATCCGCGCCGGCAAGGTGATCGAGCTCGACGTTGCCGACTCGGTGACCGACGAAGACCTCGACGGAATGTGCCGCAAGTTGATCGCGAATACCGTGATCGAAAATTACAGGATCGAGCGGTGACCGCCGCGGTCGTCGTTTTTCCCGGCTCCAATTGCGACCGCGACCTCGCGGTGGCGATCGAGTCGATCATGGGGCGCAAGCCCAACATGGTGTGGCATGGCGAGACCGACCTGCCCGCCGGGACTGACCTGATCGCGTTGCCGGGCGGGTTTTCGTACGGTGATTATCTGCGCTCGGGCGCGATGGCAGCGCGGTCGCCAGTCATGCGCGCGGTGGTCGATGCCGCCGAGCGCGGCGTGCCGGTGCTCGGCGTGTGCAATGGCTTCCAGGTGCTGACCGAAGCGGGGCTGCTGCCCGGCGCGCTGATGCGCAATGCCGGCCTCAATTTCGTCTGCCGCGACGTCGAATTGTCGGTCGAGAATGCGCAATCGGCGTTCACCAGCCGTTATGCCGCTGGCGAGACGATCCTGATCCCCGTCGCGCATCACGACGGCAATTACACCGCCGATGCCGAGACGCTCGACCGGCTCGAAGGCGAAGGCCGCGTCGCTTTCCGCTACACCGGTAACGTCAACGGATCGTCGCGCCAGATCGCCGGCGTGCTCAACGCCGCGGGCAACGTGCTCGGCCTGATGCCGCATCCCGAACGCAAGATCGAAGCGGCGCATGGCGGCGACGACGGTCGCCGGCTGTTCGAAGGACTGATGGAGTTGGTCTCGGCCTGACCGGGACTTATCCAAATAGGCACTTGCTATTTCGGTCACAGCGCGGCATTTAGCTGTCGCCATGACGATCTTCGTCCTCTCCGCGCAACCGCGCCCCGTTACCTGTCGACATTGACGGGCGACTGAGTCGCGCCCGTAGTCCGGGTGCGGCTCGATATGGAGAGGGGCTCGCCTCAGTGCGGCAATCTGCAGGTTTTTACGCCTGCGCTTCGATCTAAACCTCTCCGATTTCCACTGCCTTCAGGTGTGGCCGAACGCAATGCAGTGCGCGGTCGGTTTGTGATTCCGATGTTAGCGGGTGCAAATCCCGCCGGTCACCCCTGAGGGCAGTAGGGCTGTCCGAGTGGCGAAATGGGAACGCAGCGGATTGCAACTCCGCGATGAGCCGGTTCGATTCCGGCCTCGGACTCCATTTACCTATTTGGTTTGTTCGTTCACAAATCTGCGTTCGAAAAAGTCAGACCGTCGCCTTGAACGGCGAGAAGTCGGTGCCTTCGTCGAACACGTCGACGCCCTCGGCACGTTTGAGCGCGCCGACGACGATATAGGTGACCGGGGTCAGCAGCACTTCCCACGCCACTTTCAGGAACCATTGCGTGAACAGCACGGTGATGACGAGGTTGGTCGTCCAGCCCACCGCCCCCAGGAACGCGAGCGGGTAGAAGATCAGGCTGTCGATCCCCTCCCCCGCGATGGTCGAGCCGATCGTGCGCGTCCACAGATGCTTGCCGCGCGTCATGATCTTCATCTTGGCGAGCACGAACGAATTGACGAACTCGCCCGCCCAGAACGCGGCGCAGCTGGCCAGCACGATGCGCGGTACCTGGCCGAAGATCGTCTCGTACGCCGCCTGGTTCTTCCAGTCGGGCGCGGGCGGCAGCGCCACCACCACCCAGCTCATGAACGCCATGAACAGCACCGCGCCGAAGCCGGCCCAGATGACGCGGCGAGCGCGCGCGTAGCCATAGACCTCGGTCAGGACGTCGCCGATCACATAGGAGATCGGGAAGAACAGGATGCCGGCTCCGAACGGCCAATAGCCGACCCCCGGCAGCCAGACCTGCGCGACCTTGCCCGCGCCCAGTACGTTGGACAGCAGCAGGATCGCGACGAACGCCGCCATGACGAAGTCGTAATAGCGGAAATGGTGGACGGTGTTGGCCGTCACGGCGCGCAGCGCGGTCGATTCCCCCTCGGTCATGGCGACCGTTATGATCAAGCTTGCGTTCGCCCGCAATCCGCGTCGAGGGCGTTGCCGCTCGCGCGCAAACGCCCTAGGCGGAAATCGGGCGCCCGTAGTTCAACTGGATAGAGCACGAGCCTTCTAAGCTTGGAGTTGCAGGTTCGAGTCCTGCCGGGCGCGCCAATTCATCCCGATAATTATAGGGTATTAAATGATAAATCTTGCGAAAGTTGCATTAGCTCCCCCAACCGCTCCCACATCGTCGTGAGTTGAGTCTATCCGGGGCGCCGGGGGCGCAACTAGCTCCACTCAGTCCTTAGGCCCTTCGGCGAGGGGCAGCCAAACCAGCGCAGGTGCATCCGCCCTCGAGGTGTCGGTCATCACCTCGGACCAACAGCATAATATAGGAACGCGTTGCCACGCGTAGGACACAGCTGTGGCCCCATGCCGGCTTCACAATCAGCGAGAATGTAGAGCGAATTCGATCGCTTCGTGGACGCCCTGCCCCTCCTGGTCTGGAGCGCCAATCTTGATCGGCGGGTCGAATTCCTCAACCAGTGGTGGTGCGAATGCACCGGATTGGCTGCGTCGGGCGCCGCGATCCACCATGACGATACACCGGGGCGCTTCCTCTATTGGCAATCCGGTCTGGGGACGGACACTCAAATCGACACCGAGACGCCCATGCGCGGGTTCGATGGCGCATATTGTTCGTTCGTCCGCCGCGCCAACCGTTACGCAACGGCAACGAACCATCGTGAAATGGTGTGACTCCAATGCGGATATCGAGAATCGCGTGCCCGCCGACGAAGCGCCGCTGGCCGAGTGGGCGGCGCTCGTCGGATAGGCGCCGCCTCAAGCGCAAGTTCTATCGTAGAGAAGGACGAACTCGCCCTAGACTGACTGCCGTTACGGCACATCCCCTTTCGGATTGCGTGAGCTAGCGTTAGGGCAATTTAACGGTCCAAAATGCAACGCGATCGATTGTGGGCACCCCGTGCTCGGACACGTTCGGCTTCGTTTGTAGTAAAAACAGCCTTGCTACACAGCCGTCAAAATTCAATAGTTTAGCCGCCGGCATTCATGGGGTGGCGCGTGTCGATCGATGCACTGTTGTTCAGAAAGGAGGTCCTGGAGAAGCGATCCGATCGATTGCAAGGTGAAATCAGCTTGGCCATACCAATGTCGTGGCAGGCGATCGGTATTTTGCTCCTGGCCGGCTTGGGCAGCGTAATAGTGTTCCTTGCTACGGCAACCTACTCCCAAGTCGAAACCGTGAGTGGCTCAATCACTCTGGACAAGGGCGTGGCGCAGATCATTCCATCGCGTGCCGGCATCATCACCGCTATTCCGGTGTCGGAAGGTCAAGAGGTTCATGTCGGCGATCCCTTGGTTCTGATCCGATCGGGTGAGTTTGTCGGAGGAGGTGGAACTGCGCCCGAACAGATGAAGCGCGCTTTGACTCTGCAGGATGCCCGTCTAGCCAAACAAATAGATGCACTACTGATGGCATCCTCGGCCGAACGGGGCGGGCTTGTCGAGCAGATCGCGGGTCTAAAGAACGAAATAAAAAGCCTGACAACTCAGATCGATGATCAGCAACGCCTTGTTGATGTTGCATTTTCGGACTACCAACGGTTGCAAACGTTGGCCGCCAAGCGCTTCGCTAGCAAACGTGATTTGGAGGCAGGCGAATCGACGTTGGTTTCCCGACGGCAGCAGTTGGCACAATTGGAAGAAAGCCGCTCCAACAAGCTATCGAGCATTGCCACCGCGGAAAAGTCCATCGCAGCAGCGAGCGCGAACGCGGCGGCCCAGATCGCCAGCACCGGATCCGATCGTGCCGAGCTCAACCAGCAACTCGCCCAAATCGAATCTGCGCAAGGCTATACCTTGGTTTCGCCAGTCGATGGGGTCGCCACCGGAATCACGGCGAGAGTCGGACAAACAGCGGGTCAGCAGCCATTGATGATGGTGATCCCCGCTCGCGCTATAATACGCGCCGAGTTGTACGTACCGACAGCAGCCGCCGGTTTTCTGAAGATTGGACAACCTGTTCGGCTGGCGATCGACGCCTTCCCGTACGATAGCTTTGGCACAATCGACGCGCGGATCGACAGCATTTCGTCTGCGACGATTCACCAGGTCAGTTCTAACGGCACAACGGCGCCTGTTTATCTCATCTCCGTCTCGGTCGCCCACCCGTGGGTTATGGCATTTGGTCGCAAACAGCCTCTATTGCCGGGAATGACCCTCACTGGGCGCGTTACGACGCGCCGACGGAGTCTTCTCGAATGGTTGTTTGAGCCGATTTTTGCGGTGAGCAGACGATGACTAGCCAACTACAGCTTGGCTTCTTTCGACGCTCGCGAGTGAAGCTGATTTGGCAGACCGAGGTCGCTGAGTGCGGTCTCGCCAGCCTAGCTATGATTGCTAATTATTATGGCATGGACGTCGGCTTAGGAGCTCTCCGACGTCGATTTCAGCCATCGCCTCGAGGTGCATCGCTGAAGTCGTTGATCGCCATTGCCGATCAGATGGCGTTGATTCCGCGCGCTGTGAAGTTGCCGCTCGAACAACTCGACGCGATCCACATGCCAGCGATCCTACATTGGGATATGAATCATTATGTCGTCTTAGAAAAGATTAGGTACGGCAAAGCGCTAATACACAATCCCGAAGGCTTGTCGCGATGGTATGCCTTCGAGGAGCTATCGGAGCATTTTACCGGAGTAGCGCTTGAGTTGCGCCCTGCGGAGGATTTCGAACCCCTACATCAGCGCGATCGTCTTCGAATGTCCCAGCTTTGGCGACGCGTTACCGGTCTGAAACGAGCATTGATTCAGATCTTAGTCCTCAGCATCGTAATGCAAGTATTCGTCTTAGCTTCACCTTACTACATGCAAATCGCGATCGATGATGTGCTGCCGGCCCTGGATTCCAACCTCTTGACGGTTCTCGCGCTCGGATTCGGCTTGTTTGCCGTCATGAATGCTGGCGCGACATTGTTGCGATCGTACGTGCTGTTGTCCGCAGGTACCTCTCTCGGCTTTGGCATCGAAAGTAACATCGCTCGGCGCTTATTCCGTCTGCCGATTTCGTGGTTCGAGAAACGTCAAGTGGGAGATATACTGTCGCGTTTCCAGTCCGTCGCGCCAATTCAACAATTTCTAACGCAAGGCGCAGTTGGCGCGCTGCTTGACGGTAGCCTTGCGATCTTCGCGCTTGTAATCATGCTGTTCTATAGTCCGATGCTAGCCATGATGGCGTTACTTGCCTTTGGACTTTACTGCCTCGTTCGCGCCGTCACGTTTGCTGCCCAACGTACAGCGCAGGAAGATGCGATCGTTAGCAGTGGAAAAGAGCAGTCGACGATGATCGAGTCGTTACGCGGCGTTGTCACTCTGCGGCTGTTTAACCGCGAGTCCATGCGCCACGCCCAGTGGCAGAGTCGGCTCACCGACTCCATGAACGCGGGTGTATCCTTGGCACGCATAGGAATTTGGCAAACCACCGCTAGCATATTAATTTTCGGGTTAGAGAACATCCTATCAATTTGGGTCGCGATCCGTTTTGTGATCAACGGCGGATTTAGCGTGGGCATGGTCTTCGCGTACATGGCTTACAAGGGTCAATTCTTGCAGTTAGCAAGCTCCCTGATCGACCAAGGAATCGCGTTCCGCATGCTTGGACTGCACCTGGAACGATTGTCGGATATTGCACTCGCCGATCAGGACAAGAGCTTTTCACTGCCAGTCGGACCTAGGCCGGAATTAAAGGGCCGTATCGAACTAAAGAACGTTAGTTTCCGATATAGTCCCAGCGATCCACTCGTGCTGGAAGGCGTCAATCTGATTGCGGAATACGGAGATCATATTGCCATTACCGGTCCGTCAGGGGAAGGAAAATCGACGCTAGTCAAAATCCTTCTGGGTTTGTTGGAGCCCGATGAGGGCGAAGTCCTCATTGATGGCATTCCACTCGCGCGGTTCGGATATAAGAATTATCATGAGCAGCTTGGCGCGGTCCTGCAAACGGATCATCTATTCGCCGGATCACTCAGCGACAACATTGCCTTGTTCGATGATGCTCCGGACATGCAACTAGTCACATCAGCAGCTATGACGGCCGCGATCCACGACGACATTACTCGAATGCCAATGGGCTATGACACGTTGGTCGGCGATATGGGCTCCACACTTTCGGGCGGCCAAATGCAGCGCGTTTTGCTTGCTCGGGCGCTGTATCGCCAGCCCAAGCTCCTAGTGATGGACGAAGGCACTTCGCATCTTGATGCGGAATGCGAGCGCGCCGTCAACTCAGCAATAGCAGCGTTCGGTATCACACGGATTGTGATCGCTCATCGAGCTGAAACAATTGCAACGGCAAAGCAAGTCTACGTCATGCAGGAAAGGAAAGTTAGCCGACGGGCCGAGGGCACAGTGATTGCCTCAGAGCGATGATCCTACCGTTGCCATGCCGATCGGTAAGCGATGAGTAAAACTAACGCCGAACAATTAGGGCGGATCGGATATTCACAATTTGGACCTGGACGTGAATTTTGCAAGCAACAGTAGCAGCTCGGTCAATTCTTTGCCCCGCGCCATCGCTGTGATAGCAGTAAAATGCGTCGAGATTTCCGCCATTTGCCGCGAACTGCTGCGGCGACATGACCGGCGGCAGTTCAAAATTTTCTCACAGGACTTTTCGTATCTCGAACCTATGCGCTTCGTTAGCCGAAAAATCGCGATTGCCGAGAACCGCGGCATCGGCGCACTCGCGGTTCGGCCCCTCTCATTCCGCCGTCATTGGCAAGTACTTCAGTATCACGGCTCATGAAAACCTAAAGCATAACGCTAGTAAGAACCGGCCTTACATAAACTAGATTCCAAACGCCACCCCCAATAGTACATGGGTAATTAACGTTGAGGCAACATGAATTATAAGCTATCATTCGGCGAAGATAAGGCTCTCAATTACAGCCTGATGCTCGAAAACGCAAAACTTGGCGCCGCGTCGAATATATTGGCAAACGTGAGAATGCCGGGCATGTTTTCGATCGGAGACGTTGTAGCGCGGTTGCTCCCGCCGATTAGGCTCAGCCAAATTGGCTTCCTCACGAGTGCGCAAGGAACCCCACTTGGTTTTATAACGTGGGCTTATGTGACACCTGAGGTTCTCACGGCCATGCGCCAGAGAAGACCTCTTCAACTAGAACTTGAGCAGTGGAATGAAGGATGGAACCTTCATATAGCCGATCTCGTTGCGCCGAACGGCGGCGCACGCCTCTTGATAAGGGAAGCGCTAAAACTCTCATTGCGCGGCCATTCAACCATCTCCTATCGCTCACAGCGGCGCGGCCTGGTCGAGGTACCCGTTCCGCTGACCGCTTATGGACCAAGGCGCCCGTCTAAACTATACCCGCCGCAGCGAGCCTTCGCATGATCAAAGCCGGCGCTGCCATCAACTACGGTCAGATGGGACAATCTGCCTGCGTGCAGTTCCCTGTCAAAAAGTTTCGGAACTCTACCGTTCTTTGGCTAAATCTCCGTTGGCTGTTGTCGCAGGGTGTGCCCGTACACGATATGCGAGTCAGGCAGCAGCTGGAACGTTGGCTGCTCGACCACTTTGCGGTCAGCACATCTGGTTCGTCAGCGGATGCTGACTTTGAACCAGAGGAGCTTTTTCTAAACGCTGACAGATACGGAAGAACTGGTGGATCAAAGGCGGGCGGAAGTGGCCGCTGCGGCAGCATCGGCGAATTCAATGCTAAAGGGGTGGGCGCTACCCCGCTAGTGTCGCGCGATACTGATTGGTATCACTCGCATGGATGCTTGTGGTTTGAAGAGGCCATTCGTGAAATCGTGTATTCGGAGATCGCAAGTTCGCAACTACGACATGGCTCAGTGCCGGTGATCGCATTGATTGACACCGGCAGTAATATCGAGTGGAGCGATGGCTCGCGAGGCGAGCGGCGAGCTATAATGGTACGACCGAATTTTATTCGGCTAGCGCACCTCGAGCGTACCATTTTCTTCGGATCAGCAGGAACTGACGATTCTGATCAGGCGCACGATGCCAGACGAGTCGACAGCTTTACCAATGCATCCCTATCAATGTTAGGCGCCTCGGCGTCAGTGGACGGTTTGATAGAGAAAAGCATAACAAGCAACTACGAACAGATAGTAAGCGGCAGGGTTATTCGCTTCTGGCTCGGTCCCTTCATGTCATCGAACGCAACGGTTTTCGGCCCGGCCGTCGACTTTGGCTCCGCGAGGTTCGTGCCTTCCTGGGCGCGCCAACACGGCGAGCAATCTGGCCCGGGCTTCGGTGACGAACAAAAGTCGCTTGTGGCAACACTTTTTTCCCTCATGCGGAATCTCCGGTTGCGCGGCAACCCGGTAGCTCGCGATCTTCCTCATCGGCTGAACTTCGAAGCGATAACGAAGGATATTTTCGAGAAGACCCTGCAGATGATTATACCGCTATCAGGTACCCAAGATGCATCCGACGACGCTCTCTCGGAACTATCGGAATTATTGATAGATCTGTATGAAGATCAGCAAATTATCAGGTTATATCTCGATGATGATTATCGTCTAATGAAAGCTTCATCCGTCTCTATGCGAGCGAACGCATTAAAGAGAATGGAAGGACTTTTGGAACGTCGTTGGGATATCCCGGGAGATATTAAGCGCTGCAGTCGCATCGCCCTGGCGAGGTTGATTGCCCCACGATGGGGGCTCAGCCGCGAAGCTATTCTGGAAGCCAGCAAGAGGCTTTTCGACACCACAGCAACTATCGTAGAACGCCCAGCTTATCTAGCCCCCAGCATTGATAAGTTAATCACAACATATGTGGCGAAGGCGCGCGTCATTTGGCCGAATAAACCAGCGTATATACACATTATTCGTTTTTATACCGACGGGTTAATGTGGGTCGCCGATGGCTATGATCTGCGGAGTGCTGCCCGAATTACCTGGGTAGAGGCCCCCTTATTAAACGGACTGATTCAATCGAAAGCGGGGCCTCTCCCGAAAGAGCTTCGAGCCACGGCGGAGATTATCTCGAATGGAATGCTATACGGTTCGATCGATATTTCATACGATAAAGCAAAACAATTGATCGCGCGAGTGTGAATATGTTCCGACCCCGCAAATGATAGATTAATTAGAACCCCCATCGGCTTCGGTCGCGGGGGATGACGCAGATGTACGCGTTCCCAATTCGAGGTATCCGTCGTAGCCGGAGCGTCTGTCCTTTAAGATTACCACGCCGCGCGGCTTATGCCGATTAACATTCTCAGGATGGGGACCACAATCGGGCGAACAGTTCCACGAGGCCCCTCCATTTGTTCGCACGTTGAGCGTCAGCGTCTGTTTCGGCGGCAGCCATCCAGCAGCAGGTTTGAAGGTGATGTCGCCCCATTTTACGTCCGATGTCGCGGCGTGGATATTTCCAGTAAAGACTAGAACGAGTTCGTCGCGGGTGGCTGGAATGGATGCCAGATTCGACGCCATTTCCTTTTCTCTTGCTTGTACGTCACTCGTGGTGGCTGCAAATGCCACAACGCGTTGTACTGCACCCATCATATGCAGCTGCCGAAGTCGTTCAACAAGCAAGAAGTAAGCTTCACTTGTCCTTCCGTCTTTTATGGGGCTATTCCACATTTCCGACCTGAGGAAGCGCTGGCGTGCAGCCAGATCGCCGGACGAAGCCATATACGCATCAATGTCCTTCTGAGTGTAGGGCGCTTGCTCGAGAGCAACTATGATCGGCCTGTTTGTCTTTTTTGCCGCGCAGACGAGGTCCGCAAATACAGCCGGAATCTCGGTGGTTCCGTGCTCCTCGCCTACGATAATCCATTGGAGTTCGCGGCGTCTCCACAACATATCCGCGCCAGCCAACGGACGACAGGCAAATGCAGCCGAGAGACCCATTGCGAACGCAGGTAGCACCACCATTCTCGGTCATTAGGCGATCACGATGTGGAGATCAATCCGCCGCTCAAGATGTTGGATCTGCTCCCAAATTCTCCTCGCCGTCGGGCGTCTAGTGAGGTAGTGTGCCATTGAGATGGTGTTGTATGTTAGAAGCGACGTAGGCACAAACGCACTCCGCCCAATCTGCGATGTGCGCGCGTCACCGCGACGCTGCAGGCATTCAAAATTCGAACTCGCAATTAGCAGCGCCGTCGGCCAGGCCAGCCACCTCGGACATCATTGCTGTCGGAGCCCATTCCCAAGGCAAGCCGCCACCGTTGAAAGTATTGTTGACAATACAATTGTCATCTACGGGCACAAGAAAGCAATACACCAAGAATTTACGCCATTCTCACCGGACACATTATGATGATGTTGGTATTGAAAGCCGATATCTTCCAGTGTTAGACAGCATATCCTGCGTTTCGTAATATATACAAGTTAAATAGGTCGCTATAATGATACCCTCTAACGAAATATCTGTTGCAGTGGCTAATTCTAAACAGATTACTTGCGACCCAGCACATCCAAAACTCACGCTCGTTCTCCTATGTATATTCTGGTCGGGGACCATATATGCTCTGCACGCGATAGGCATCTACAAAACTGCTATAATAGCTCTATTTTCCGTACTGCCGTCGATAACATTCTCTCTCAACGCCTCTATGCTAACTGTAGCGCTTGTAACAAGACCATTGTCGCGCTCGCGAGACGCCTACAATACGCGGGAATCCAGCAGAGACTTATTAACTCCTATTGTTATCCCAGTAATAATAAGGAGCGACCGAGACTTAAATATGATCAGTTCCTTGGCCAAGGAGCAGTCAAGGGGTTTGTTTTCTGTAAAAAATCATATCATCTTTCTTGTCGATTTATTTGACGCCGATACGAAAGAAAATCCAGCGGATGTGGAGTTACTAAATAAATTAGATGTTGTTTTGGATGAAAGTAATTCACTCTTACGCCACGCTCGAGATGGAAAGATATCGGCACTAGTGCGCGAGCGGAGATGGAATCCCTATGACAATTTGTGGATGGGATACGAACGGAAAAGGGGCAAGATTGTTGAGTTTTGTAGGTTGATCCAAGGCCTAGAGGGCGACTTTATCAGGAGCTCTCTCCCCTTTGATAGGTCAAAAGTTACGAACGTGATTATGATGGATATCGATTCCAGAATAACGCAACACGACGCGGATACCCTTACGCATGAATTTGATCTACTCCGTCAATCGGGAATTGCGTCTCCTCCACCTGCTTTCCTCGCCCCTTGTTTGAAGGTGTTGCAAGCCGACAGTGACCGGTGGGAGCGCTGGCTTATCCAACCTGAAGTACTTGAAAGCGGCAGTGACGTTAGAGAGCTAACGCCACGGCAAGTGGCCTTTGGTCGAGACATATATAACGGTAAGGCCATCTTGAATGTTGATGACTACGTTAGATTATCGGTTAACATAAAAGAGAATACAATTTTGAGCCATGATCATCTGGAGGCGATACTAGGTTATGGTTGCTCTACAAACAGGGCGTCGATTTACGAGCCTTTCCCAAAAAATCGAGCCGATTGGGAACGTCGGCTACATCGATGGATGAGAGGGGACTTCCAGATTGCCCCTTGGATTACAGGCCATGGAGCGGATCCATCTCCTCATTTGCGCGTCGGGCAATGGTTTGCGCTTATCCATGTTGTTGCTGCGGCAATAGATCCGCTGATAAAGTATATATTTGTGGTGTTGGCCTTTTCGAGCGGCACGGGGGTTGGCATAATCGCTCTAATGTTTGTCTTGCTGACGGACGAGAAGGGGATAGTCATTGGGGTTATTCAACTGGTCAGGATGTATTTTAAAGGGAGCAGGCGGTACGATCTATTTTATTTGCTGAAGTACATTTTCGCTAATGGACTTCTTTGCACCATAGGGAATTTAATATACTTTCAGAGGAACGCTTTGATCATCGCGGATGCGGGCGTTCGGTCGACCTTCCGAATGTTGAAAGGTCGTAAAGGCTTGCTGGAGTGGCATCCGAAGGATAGCGAGTCCGTAAGACGGAATCGCATATCGCAAGAAGCACTTACGTTCATTATGGCGCTGTCTTTAGCCCGTCTTGCTATCGAAGAAAACTACTTGGTGTACTTAGTGATATTTTGGATTGTCGCGCCGGCGGTGTTAGCGCGCTTGCCTTATTCGGTCCGACGCATTGGCAATCAGTATCCTACAGTCAATTGAAGTTCGCCTAGAGAAAGAGTGCTCGGATCACGGGACCTTTGCATCTTGGACGCAGGCGTCGAGGCGACTGACCTGCTCCCCTGAAATTCGGCCGGTCTGAGCTAGAGTCCTTCATGAAGGAGGTCGGCGAGGAAGCGCGGCAGGTTTACCGAGGAGCGGATCATACCGATCCTGCGTGAGCAGGAAGCGGGATCGTCGACGGCGGACGCGTGCCGCAAGCACGGTGTCAGCGGTGCGACGTTCTACAAGAGGAAGGCGACCTAGGGCGGATGGACGCGTTGCAGGGGCGCAG
Organism: Sphingomonas sp. P4_D12; assembly: GCF_056401895.1. Classification (NCBI taxonomy): domain Bacteria; kingdom Pseudomonadati; phylum Pseudomonadota; class Alphaproteobacteria; order Sphingomonadales; family Sphingomonadaceae; genus Sphingomonas; species Sphingomonas sp. P4_D12. The sequence goes on from NZ_JBFUIL010000003.1 coordinate 468,912, forward strand.
GTTGAAGGTGCTCCGGACGAGAACGGGCGGCTGAAGCAACTGCCGGCTGATGCGATGCTCGACAATGCGGTGCTGAGGGAGGTTGCTGCCTAAAAAAATGGTGAAGCCTACCGCTAGCCGAAGGGCTGTCGAGGATGTTCGACAGCCCTTCGGCATCAACGAGCGCCGGGCGGCGGAGCCCAAGATTCCGACGATGCAACACATCGTTGGAATGGCTCCGGAGGGTTGTACCCTCCTTTGCGTGGATCGGTCGTCGATACGCTATGCGCTTCGACGTGATGATGATGGCAACCTTCGGTCGCGTCTTCGAGATCGCGCTTGAGCGTCGCCGTCCGACTACCGGCGACTGGGGATCATTTAGCCCATGAGGGCATCGTCATGAACCACAAGAAGCTGATGCGATTGTACCGCGGGGAACCTACGGATGCGTCGCCGGCGCGGTCGCGAGCCGGCAATGGGCACGCGGGCGCCGATGACGTTGTCGCGAGGGCCGAATCGGCGGTAGAACCTGGACCTCGTCAGCGACACGCTGGTCTGCAGCCGAGGTATCCGCATCCTTGCCGTCATCGATGACTTCATACGCGAGACCCTGGCGCTTGTGGTCGACACGTCTCTATCCGGCGCGCGTTGCCCGGCAGCTCGACGCGATCATCGCGGTTGGCGGCAGGCCGCTGATGATTGTGAGCGACAACGGGACCGAGCTGACCAGCTTAGCAATGGCCCGGATTGATAGGTACCTACTAAGTCGGCTCCCGTTCCTCTACAGCCCAATATTTCAAGCTAGTTGTGGGAGACATCGGATCATTGGGGTCAAAGCCGTCAAATTGACTGACATCGCCGATGATAGATTTGAGACTTAAACTTGGCGAGCACCACTCTTGATTCCAATGAAAGTTGTCATCTGCGGAGGCCAGAAAACGAGCAAAGGGCTCAAGAACGTAAACGCCTTCGCAAAACTCTTCCTGCCACAAGAACGCTCCGCTTTCATTGACTTCGAAAAATACTATTTCCCCGTCCGAGGTTTCAGCTAAGTCGAAGGTACCAAATCGTAAACCCAATCTCTTTAACATTGCACGCGCCGCGTTGATGACCGCGTCTGGCATGATCGCCGGTGAGAGACGTCCTAAGTACCGATTGGAAAATCGCCAATCTACCGCATCGACGCCGCCATCAATCTGGTTATCAATCCGAACGGCGGCATGGTAATTCCCAAACACCGTAAGTCTATACTCGCATTTCTTATCGACGAATGCTTGATAGATGTTCGGGTTTAGGGAAATACTAAGAGGATCTACCGACGTTTCAGGATTAACTGTGGCGGTCAGTGCTCGGATAAGGGAGGTCCCCTTACGCCAAGAAAATGATTCCAATGATTTTGTACAAACCGTTTTTACTTCGTCGATAAATCCGCTTACCAATGCCGGGTCGGTGGCGATCACAGTATCTGGCACGCGGAAGCCAACATCTCGAGCAACGGCCAATTGGATAACTTTATTTGACGTAAACAACACGGACTTGAGCGGATTTACCGCGAAGGCATCTTCTAGTAGGGAAAGAATGCCCAAAAGGGTCATTTTTAGTTGGCGTTGGATGTAGGGTTGGTCAATTTCTAAACAATATTCTGGAAGAGAATAGTCATCAGGCAATCGACGATTGTAGATCGACTTTACATCATCCGCCGTGCCTGTGAACTTACCAAGTTGAAAGACAGGCTTTTCGCGTCTATAATCAATGTTGATCTCGCCTGTACCAGACAGCGTCTGAGGCAAGATGAGGTGCGAATCTTCTCCAAGGAGACTCAAGCAGCGCTCAACGGCGAAGGAGTGAATGTCACTCTTCTCGCAAACTATTAAGATTGAACTCGACAAGCCCTGCCCCAATATCTACTTTGCCTTAAGTCGCAGCCAAGTCGATCTTCCGAGAAGTCTTATTATCGAAAATCGTCGGTAGCCCACTGGTGCTCAACAGTACCATTTTCGACAGTCCCAACATCGCAAAACGTTGTAATGCTACTTTGGTTTACACCGCTGCCACCGCCATGCACCAGCGCAAGCTCTTCCGATGTAAGCTCTCTGGCGAACTCCCGAGCGACAGGCCTTACAACACTGCGTTCCGCGGGCATACCCTTCTCTCCAAATTGGTTTCGGACGATTAAGCTGCCCCACGGCAAAGGAGCCGCCTGCCGCCCTCGCCCGAACTATTAAGCCCGAACTAGACGACATCGCTCCAATGCCTGGCCACTATCGCCGCAGCCAATTGAGGTCTTGGGAGGCTATTTAGTCGCCTCGGAAGTCGTCGGGACCGATATGATGCTCAACAGAACCGCTTTCGACAGTGGCAATATCGCAAGTCGTTGACGAGCCAGTTTGGGCAATACTGCCGCTGCCGCCATTCACCAAGGCAAGCTCTTCCGACGTAAGCTCTCTGGCGAATTCCCGAGCAACGGGTCTCACGACACTGCGATTCGTCAACATAAGCTGCTCCTAATCTGACTGGTGGACGGTCTAAGCTCTTAATCGTAAACACTATTTGGGCCCCGAGTCAACTCGTAATGGCGGCGCGTGTTTTTCGGGTATTTGTGTCGCACGGAGTCGCCAAACCGACGTGCCCGCGAGCGAAGGGCGCCCGTTAGCGGAGTAGCGGGAGCAGCATAAGCAGCGGTGCGTCAGGCCTACGAATGAAGCCAGCTTCACGCAGGACCATGCATCCACCGCGCTGCATGCGCGGGTCACGGTCCAGATCTAGCATCGGCCACGCAATCCTGTCCGCGTAAAGGCAGCCTCATCCACAGTTACAGTGTTGTCTGCCTCAACCGGACTCAAGTTTACACGCGGCTAGAAAGGGCTTGGAGAACTTGATCTGCGGCTTCTCGCCAACCTCGCCAAAGCTGTAGGTGAAGACCTTGATATCAGCTCCGCGGAGCGCGCTCGCCATGCCGGGTCGAAGTGGCCGACTGTCGGGCAAAAGCAATGCGGGCGTTAGGCCTGGTTTGAGGCCGATCAGCGAAGGGTAGAGCTTTAGCTGACCGACACCTTCGTAACAATGCTTAGCGAAACTACCTGTCTTGATCTCGATGAGCATGTTGGCCGCTTCCAACAGCCCGTCGACCTCGTACCCATCGCCCTTCGGCTTGGTGAGCGCGGCACCCAATCGCACCCTTAGCGCTTCAAAGACTGCGCCCTGAAGCAGCTTGACCTGCTTCTTGCCACCCTTGGTGGTCCGGGTGACGACGCCGTATTTCTCATCAACGCCAAAGCTGTAGGCAGGCTGTTCCGGCTGTGGCTCCTTGCGCCCACCTCCTGCGGTCTGTCGCGCATCAATACAGGCAAGCGTGAACCGGTTGGTCTCTTCGACGATACGCTTCTTGGAGTGAGCAAGATGCGCAACGACGTACCAATGACGACTCGACCTTGCGCCCCTGACGACGACTGGCTGGGGCACGAGACCAGTAAGTGTTGCGAAATCCTGCTTGATGAGGCGCGAGACATTGTTGCGTTCGAGCGACCCTTCACGAAGCAGGATCAGGTTGCCGACCTTGTCTCGTCCGATGACAGTCTGCTTGCCCTTGCCGTTCGTAGCGGTCTTCGGCCGGACGATCTTGACGGTGCCATCGCCCATATCGGCGTCATGGCCAAGCATGACCTGATCCTTGATGACACCGGGCGGAGCACTGCCGTAATTGGTGAATATAAGACCGCTCGGCTCCAATGCCCAGCCATAGCCCTGCTTTCGGCCACGCGAAAGCATCGCATCCACCCAAATATGAAAGGCCGCGTCGCTCTCCGTTTGGTCAGTAAGAAGTTCAATCATACCCGAATTTCCGCGTTCAAAGGCGGCAACCGAAGGCCGTCATCCGCTCTTCGCACTCATTGTCCAATCCCAGCAATGCCGTTCTATCGAGTGCGCAGGCGGTCCGGAATACGGAGCCCCGCGCTGCAACCCTGCCATGGAGGAAGAGTGTGCACTCTGCGGAGCGACACGGAAATGGTGAATAGCGAGCGCGGTGGAGAATATGACGTGGTCATTGTTGGTGTGGACGCTACCCGTTTCGGGTTCGAAGTGACGGCAAAGGAAGCGGTTCGGCTTTAGGGCCTGACCCTCAAACCAACGGCAGCAGTCCTCCCCAGCGGAGCTGTGGAGAGCCTTAGAAGTCCATAGGCCGGGGAGGGCGAGGGACTGCCTAGCGGCAGCTTTCACGGTCGAAAAACTTGAAAAGCGACTTTCCGCTTACGGCCGAATACTCGCCCTTTCCACTTGAGGCATTTTGGCGAGATTGTACTGAGTCCGGGAATGAATCCTAACGACTGAAGGCGACATAGAAAGGAGTGTGAGGCCATGAATTTGAGCAACGCCGCACATGCGATTGTCAGCATGTGCGCGCTCGCTCCGAACTGGCGCTCACAACCTTAGCTCAATCCGAATTGCCTCTCGAGTAATCGGGGTCGGTCGGCGGCGGCGGCGCCAATCGAGCAGATATCTTTCTCAGTTCGATCATACTCGCAGCGTTGCGATCAATTCCCAGATCCTTGGCATAGGCTGTTGCATCACCAGCGCTGGTGTTCACCACGACCGATCCATCGCCGTCGAGCGAGGGGGAGAGGGTGTACCGAATGGGAAACGTTCGTCCATCCTCGCCCTGTTCGACAATGGTGATGTTTGCCTGGCAGGCCATCCTGGACGTGTCACGGTCGACGCCGACCAACGTCACAGCATCGATGGCGTACGATACAGGAATTTGTACGGAAGCGATTTCTTCTGGGGTCCAGTCGCTAGGGAATTTTTGCTCAGGCCTAACTGCGCTAATTACAGTGTTGCGAACGTCGGCTTGGACACACGCAGCCCCCTGCCCGCTTATCAAAAGATCCCGCGTCGACGACGTTGAACTAGAAGCGTGCGTTGGTTCGGTCGCCAATACATCGGCGTTAGAGGGTCGATCAGCTGACGAGTTAGCCTCGGCTGCGTTCTCAGTTGCTGCTCTTGGCGCACATCCAGGGGAGCCAAGCAAAAGCAGTGCCGTGGCCATCGGGCGCAGGACAACCATCTGTTTACCGCGAGCCATCAGCATCGCCCTCCGCATTCGACGGATCGCGCCAATAGATCGAATGCACCTTCTGCCGATCGCCCGTGGTCTCTTTCAACCAAGCGGGACCGCCAATAATACACGACAACTCGAAGCGCACGTCGCCGCCGGCGAAGCGAATTATATTGTCAGCACTAAGCGTGTAGTCTGCGCGCGCGCGGACTTCTCCGTCATAGACGATCTCGATTTCGTTAGGGCCAAGAACGACATGTGCGTCCCGAACAGGGTTGGTGACGTAGTCGCCATATAGGCAAGAGCCGGCAGCATAGCGCGTCCGCTGGCCGTCAGTTGGCTCCTCAGGCAGCGTCGGTCCTGCCGATCGTGTAACTGCTAGTGCTAGAAGGAATCCGCTGATCATGTCGCCCCCAAATCTGGGCAGCGAACCTGCTTCAGCCTCGCGCTGCCCGTATGTCCACTCGGGGCAGCGGCCGAAGCCGGATGTTAGTAACCTGCTCATCACAGGCGCATGCGCCTTTACCGTTGCCGGCTGGACATGCGCGCATGCCACCCGGCCTCCGAATTCGGCGACCGAGCATGATGAGAAGGGGTTACTAAGCCCCACGCTGCGGCTTTCACGCAGCGCAACATTATTATAAATGAAAAGCTGCGCTAGGGCAACGCGGGCGAAAATCGACGCCGAATGCCAAAACCAGGGGCATGGCCGCTAATGGGCCGGTAGCAGACTAGCAGCTTTCAGTTTCGAGGCGTTGAAAAGCGGAACGCAAGAGAGCACCGGCTTTTGATCGGCCGGAACCCTCCCGCCTCGATTGCAGGTCAGCCCTTCATCGCGCAGAGTATCGGCCGTGATCCCTGAGCACACCCATGTTGATAACCGATGCGCTTCTTAGAGGACGGCCCCGACATCCCCGAGACGTTGTTGGAGGCTCGCGACCTCGGCGAGGTCGTGTTCTTCTGCGGTGCCGGTATTTCCCTGCCCGCGGGCCTTCCGGACTTTGGCAGACTGGCTGACACGTTGCTCGACGAGCTCACTGCCGAGAGTTCCCGCAGGGCACGTGCGGAAGGACAGAGCCTCGACAACGTCTTCAAGGAGATGGTCAAGGAGTTCGGTTCCGCAGCCGTTGACCGCGAACTCGCCAAAGCGCTGCGTACACCGCGCAACACGGATCTGCGCTACCACCGCGCCGCGATCGACTTGTCGAGGGGACACGACGGAGTGCCCAAGATCGTGACGACCAACTTTGACCTGCTCTTCGAGAGGGCGGACCGGCGGTTGCGGGGCTACGTGCCGCCGAGCCTCCCCGATCTCTCCCAACTCCAACCGATCGATGGGATCGTCTACCTGCACGGACGGCTCAACAGGGCTACCGGAGTCCGGTCAGGCTACGTCATCACGAGCGCCGACTTCGGTCGTGCCTACCTCGCGGAAGGCTGGGCGGCGCGCTTCGTGCGCGCGCTCAGCGAACGCTACACTATCGTTCTCCTGGGTTACTCGGCGAACGATCCGCCAATGCGATATCTGCTGGAGGGGCTGAATAGCCGCGACGACCCCAGCAGGCGCTCCCTGATCTATGCGTTCGCTCCCGAGGGTTCGGCAGCGGCGGACGAATCCTGGCGCGACAAGGGCGTCACCGTGATCAGTTACGGGCCACGTGACCGCGCGCATAGCGGCCTCTGGGACAGCCTCTTCGCCTGGGCGGAAGCGGCCCGTGACCCTGAAGGTTGGCGTACGCGACAGGTCGCGCTGGCGCAGCGTCAGCCGGCCGACCTACAGCCGTTCGAGCGCGGGCAGGTGGCGAACCTCGTCAGCACGACGGAGGGCGCGCACGCCTTCGCGTCCGCAGATCCACCGCCGCCGGCCGAATGGCTCTGCGTCCTAGATGTCAACAGCCGCTACGCCAAGCCTGGTAAGCGGAAATGGGATGACGAGAGCGAAGTCGACCCCCTTGACATCTTCGGACTCGATGGGGACCCGCCACGCCCTGAACCGAGGAGCGACGGCCGCTTCGTCGCACCCGGCGAGGATTTGCTGGGTTGGCGGCGCGGCGACGAGAACTGGCCCGAGCGCCAGCGTCTAATGGGTTTCGACCAGAGGTGGACGAACCAGCTCCCGAGACGCCTGTACCGGCTCGCCACCTGGTTCGGGCGCATCATGGAGCAGCCCGCCGCTATATGGTGGGCGGCTGGTCGCGCCCTCCCCCATCCCGGGATGGCGCGGGAGATCGACTACCGCCTCGATCGCGGCGCCGACCTTCCTCCGCCCATTCGCCACTTCTGGAAATGCTACCTAGCGGCCGCCGAAACGCAGGCGCGCGACACGCAGGATTTGCGTCAATATGATGTGCTCGAACGGGTCAAAAAGGAGGGCTGGACGAACGGCGCGCTGCGCGACTTTGAGGTTGCGCTCGCACCCGTCTTCTCCATCTCGCGAGCGCTGCTCGGCCCGCCGGTCCCGCCCCAGGGCGCGTTCGACGATCTCGGCCTGCAGGGCCTCGCCGAGATCAGCGTGACCATATCGAGATGGGCGGACGGCCTCGATCCACCCCCCGAGAGGCTCGTCCGCGTCGTCGAGATGGTCCGCCGGTCGCTTGAGCGCATGTCGGAAATGATCGCGGAGAGCACTACCCTTTACTGGCGGACACCTACGCTGCATCCGACCCGCGATCGCGGCGAGGACTTCCAGGGCGATCGCGAGAAGAGCCACTTCCTGAAGTTTCGGGATCTTTTCGCCGCCCTCGTCGCACACGACACGGAGGCCGCCCGGCGCGAGATGGAGAGCTGGGACGTCGACGACCCGGACTTCTTCGCCAAGCTATACCTCTACGCCGCGACGCTGCCGGGATTGGTCGGAGCGGCTGACTTTGCCCGCCGCGTCCTGGCGATGCCGGATGGGACCTGGTGGTCCGAGGACCTTACGCGCGAGATGCTGTTCGCGCTGAGGGCTCAGTGGACGGGGGTGCCGGGGCGCGACCGCATTGCGATAGAGGAGCGGGTCATCAAGGGTCGTCCCCTAAGGGAAGGCTATGATGAGGCGGACCACGAGCGTATGCGCGCCGCCACGTCGGCGAGCTGGTTGCGCTGGCTTGAGCTTAACGGCTGTACGCTGTCGCGCCCCACACGCCGGCGACTGGTCGCCTTGAAGACCGCCGATCCGCGGTGGTCCGACGCCTGGGCATTGGCAGCCGACGACGGTGGCGGTCCGCGCGGCGGCTTCGTAGAGCGCGTGACCGCGAGCCAGGGCCTCGAGGAAACGCCGGTCCCCGACATCGTCACGCTCGCGACAGAACTGAGCACGGACGACCATCGGCAGTTGCGCGACTATCGGCCTTTCGTTGGCCTGGTGAAGGAACATCCGCTGCGCGCCTTGTCCGCGCTCCGCCTCGTCGCGCGCGGAGGCGAGTACCCGATGCGCTTCTGGCATAACGTCGTCGAGGAATGGCCCGAAGAGACCGGCGATCGCCTAGTACTGCTTCTCGCTCATACGCTCGCGCGCCTGCCGGACGCGGCGTTCGCCGAGCTGCGGTTCGGGATCGCCCGCTGGGCGGCCAAGACCGTCGGTCCAGTCATGCGTCGCCAACGCAGGCCGGGTCGCCGGGCCTTCGATGAGATCACCGCGCGCTACCTATCGGCTGCGCCCGCAATGCTCTCGAGCGCGATCGGCACGGTGCGCACCGGCGGCGTCGAGCGCGAGACGTCTGAATTCTCGCTGATGAAGGCGATCAATGCGCCGGGAGGCAACCTCGTTCGTGCGGTACTCGATCAACTCGGCAACAGGAAGCGCCCAGGGGCCATGCCGGCCTGGATCGGTTCGCGCCTTGGGCATCTGCTGACGCTGCCGGGGGACGGGGCCGGTCACGTCGCGTGCGTGATCACACGGCAGTATCATTGGATGAACTATTGGTTCCCCGAATGGACGGCGCGGCTGACGCCGTTCTTCGCGCCGGACCATCCTCTGTCTGAGGCCGTGTGGCACGGCCTTGCCTCGGGCGGCGACTTCATCGGCAACGCCGCGGGCCGGAGGATCGGCCAGGATCTGGCCGCCGTGCTGACGGGCGGCACCCCATGGGAACTCGATACCGAGGCCCGGCGCGGATTGGCGGCCCTGATGGTCAACCTCTCCGTGCCGCGCGGCGACGAGCCTGCAGCGTTCTCCATGACCGAGGTTCGCCGCATCCTCGTCGCCGCCGGCGAGGAGATCAGGACAGAGGCTTTGGGTGTGCTCGCCCGTACCCAGCCCAATGATGATCTCTGGGTTCACCTCTTCCGCCCCTTCCTTAGCGACGCCTGGCCGCAGCAGGTGAAGTACCAGACCGACAGCACCTCACGCCAGCTCGCGGCCATCGTGGAGAAGGCTGGCCCGCACTTCCCGGAGGCGGTGGCGCTGGTCGTCGATCACCTTCGTCCCGTTGCTCACTTGGACACGTTCGCGTACCGCATCAGGAAGCAGGGCGAGGCAGGTGAGGGCTATGCGCTCGACCACCCGGCCGAGACGCTTCGCATCCTGAACGCGCTGGTCGGCGACGATCCCCAGACCGCGCCATGGAACCTGCGCGAGGTGCTCGAGATTATCGCCGCAGCCATGCCCGCGCTCAGGCAGAGCGATCCATGGCGCCGCCTCAAGGCGATCACCCAGTGAGCGGGGAAGAAAATAGTCATGGACCTTCGGAAGTAGTGCCGGACGCGTCCAAGACACCGTCGCCGTCCCCCCGCACAGATGGTTTAATGGAACGCCAGACGCGACGGGAAGCAGTTGCGCGAAATCTACGAGCTGCGGCGCTACTCCGATGCGTGGTATATCGCCCAGGCCTACAATCTTGGGCCATATAGCTTCCTGAACACAGTTCCGCCAACGCGCGCGGGCGGCATGTATAACCTCAAACCCGCCATCGCTCCGCGCGGAATGGCTGTTGGCTCCCGAGGCCTGCGTCCCGATGGAGACGGACGACGAGCACTACCACAGCGGCGGCGTCTTCGACGAGGTAGCTGCGCTGGCCTCACTGGTGCTCAACGCACGGATCGTGGCGGGCCCAGTCGATCGCACCTTCTCCCCAGGGGAAGATCCGCTCGGTAACGCGCGGCGCCCTGCTGAACTGGTGGCGCGGCATGGGAACGTCGGGGACGGAACGCGAGGAACTGGTCTTCTCCGATCGGGTGACAGACTTTCGCCCGCTTGTCGAACGGTTCTCGCCACCGAACATAGATGGCACCCAGTCGTCACGGCCGGGGGCGGCGGATGACTCGGGTCGCCACGTAATCGGCCCGGTCAGCCGCCGCTGACCGCGAATGCCCCATCGCTGACACTGCCCTCAGCCGAAGTTGGGCCGTTTACAGACAGGCTGGTTCAAGCGCGACGGCCGTTAAACCGGACATCAGCCAATCGACCAGGTAATCGGCGTAGCTACATGCTGTCCAGTTTGCGGAGCGCCCGCAGCGCCGACCGGGCATGACGAGGCGCGTTTGCTAGGTTCCGCAACCGCTGGAGATCCGTCCGGTCACCGAACTGCTCAAGAATCGTGAACGCCAAATCGGGGCCGCGCTCTCGGTGATACGCAAAATGAAAGTGCACAGCCTCGCCTCCATCATCCAGATACCGGCGCGACGCCGCCAAGGCTTCCGCTGGATAGGTGGCCACAAGGCTCAATCGAGGCAGCGCATCCTGCTTGAGCCAGTCATGTTCTCGCAGCGCCGCCTCCATCTCGGCGAGGCAACCGATTACGACCCCGGGCGGCATCATGTTGAGCGCCGCCCATATTGGCTCCGATGACTCGCACACGCCACCACCGTCCGCGGCGTACAACAGCGAGCGCATCAAAATGATCGCCCGCCCGGCATCACTGTCGTCAGCGACGTCGGGCAGATCAAGGCCATGTCGCCCGAGGTACCGCGTAGCCATGGCGAACGCCGCCCACTCCTCTTGCGGAAAGCTATTATGGCGGTCTGGCAGCCCCGCGAACTTCTCCATGACCGTCGCGTCTGCCGGGTCGCCGAACGCCGCCAGTTCGCGGATCAGCCAGCTGAGGCTCATACTGGACCGAGCTGCTTCGGTGCTCAACGCTCGTTGGATCACGATATGGCGTCGGGCATCGGACAGAGCGTTGAACTCTTCTGCGTAGACGCCGCTATACGGATGATCGAACGACGCGACATAGACGGTAAGCGCGAGATCGAGGACGTCGTCAGCCTCCAAATCGCCACTTGCTCGCTCGAGCTCGGCCCGGATGCCGTCGCGCGCTTCTTCGGCGGAATCATCGAGACCGCCCAGAAACCGCAAGGCTTCGACGATCGACGTGCTGACGAAAATATGCTCGCGATTGGCGTCGATCGCCTGGATCGCGTCTAGGAGAGCCTCGATCCGCTCGCGGCTCGCCCAGCGCACGAACCCCGCCGCATGCAATATCGCCAGTTTCACGTGATAGGGCTCGAACCGAAACCGCGCGACGATGAGCCGAGCCAGCGCGTCCGCCATGTCATCGACACCGTCCTCGGGGGTGAAGACATGCCGCCGCTCCAGGTAGAAATGCAGCTGGCCAGACGTGAGCGCCAGCATATCGCGTGGCGCAAACCTTTTTCCCCCGTCAACAGGGCCGAACATGCCGCTCGAAAAAGCCCGAGTGAGCCGCGTGAAACCGCATTGGCGGCCGAATCCGAAATAGGCGAGGCTGAACCCTTCGCTTCGAAGCGCGTGGATCCCGGCAGCCTTCGCGTCCTCGAAAAGGCGCTGCCGCTCCTCCAGCAGCCGCGCGTCCATCGCTTCGCACAGCGCGAAATAACCATCGACACGGTCCCCGGCAGCGATGGTACGCGCCAGCGTTTCGATCCGCGCCAGCGCCGCGTCATCCCAGGTGAAGAGCGAACCTGCCTCCCAGTCAATCGATGGACGAGGATCGGTTACGATCGATAGGCGCAGGCGTTCGATCTCGTCACCGATCGCCGTCTCGGTTGCGTCGAGCAGATTGCCGACCGCCAGCGCTGCGAGTGGGCCAGCTATCCCTTGGGCGGCATCGAACAACAAAGCGGGATTTCTCGTCGTCTCGAGCACCGTCCGCACGACCTTCGGGTCTTCGATCACCGACACGATATCGGTTGCGATCGGTTCAAGCACCGGCACTTCGAGGAGGAATGCGAACTTCGCGCCGGCCTCGGGCGCCAGCTGCGCATAGGCCGCGGCCGCGCAAGCGCTGAGGAGGATCTCGTGCGCAAAGGACACACGGCCGCCGCGGCGAACGAGGATGCGCGCGGCCATCAACGTGTCGATATCAGTGCTCGCCAGGCCGCCCTCGAATATCAACTCGTCGAAGATCGTCTCGTTCATCGAAAAGCTTGTCGTTTCGAGAAGCCGTTTCGCGAATAGGCGAAGCCCCGCCGCGCCTGCTCGCTGGACCGCGCCAAGCCGGTGACGAATGAACTGATCGACGAGCAGCTGGCGCGACGCATCGACCGGTAGGGCGGCGCCGACCTCGGCGGCCATCGCCGCTTCGAAACCACTTGCGACAGCCCTCAGCACATCCCGGACGCGGTCGTTGACTCGATCGGTGCCAACCGCGGCGATCCGGCTCTTGAGGTCGAGGCTTGGCGCTTCGACAGCAAAGGCGGTGATGCCCGCCAGCCGGTCCGGCCTCTCGGACTGCCCCGTTACGATCACGCGCGCATCGTATTTTCGTGCCATCGCCTGAAGACTGCGAAGCAACGGATCGCGCGCCACGCCGATCTCGTTGATGCCATCCAGGACGATGCGAAGCGGTGCGCCGGTATCACTGAACGCGCGCAGTAACGCGCCTGCGCCGGTGTCGGTGACCAGTGCAATTTCGCGCCTCAGGAGACGTGCCCACGACCCGGCGAAATCCTTCGCCGAGACGAACAACACACCCTCGCCGGCCTGTGCTAACTGACCCGCAAGCCAACGCGCCGCCAATGTCTTGCCGCATCCCGATGGCCCATGAATATAGGCTCCGAGCGGATCATCGCCGGCCATCCTTAGCGAGTCACGCTGCCCCTCATCCTCGGCGAGCCAATGACCGCCGTCGCGCAGCAGCTCGCTTGCGACACGTTGCCGATAATCCCTGACGATCGCGAACGCGTGCTCCTGTGCCTCGCCGCCGAGCACTTCCCTGAGTGAGGCTGGTCGCATTCCGAGACCGGCCGCGAACGCGCGCCAATCGGCCAGCGTCCAGGGGTTCTGCTTGTCGCCGTTGCCACTTGGGACGAACCGATCAATGTCCGTCACAGAAACCTTGAAATCACCCCCCGTGAGGCTTGAACCCGGCGGCAGAGGCTTCGCGAACACGACAGCCGCATCGGGATAGAACCGACCAATGTCGCCGCGCCGGCGCATCGCATCGACAAGTCGCTCTTTCTGGCCGAGCGCCTGACGATATCCATTGGTGTAGTGCCGCCACTCGCCGGAAATATCGAGACGGGCCCAATCGCCGTCGACCTCGCCGCGGACGGGCAGCACGGACGCCTTCGCTTCGATCACGACCACGCGCCGTTCGGTCACGACGACGCAATCTAGCTGCCTTCCGCCGAGTTGGAAGTTCGCCAGCAGGGCAAACGGCAACTTCGCCGCAGACAGTTCGCGATGAATGCGCTCGATCACCCGCCGCTCGGATGCAGCGCTAATCGCCCCTCCGATAAAGATGGTGCTGTCCGTCCCGCCCGCGCTCATGCGAACGACTGTAACAAGAACTGCCGCCGTCAGTAATCATTCTGGCCACCGCGACGCCATCAACCTCGATAGGGCTCACATGCGATCCCATCGTCATCGCCATCCATCTTCGACCGATACCCCGGCTCGCCGCGATAGATCGGCGCCGTCCCGGCTGCGCGCGCCTCGCGACAACCACTCCACTGATCACCCGGTTGCGGTTCGCGTTGTCTCTTCAAGCCAAGGCCAACCGCAGCGTTGGTTGCCCTTGCCGCCAGGTCGGCACGTCCATCGGGCTTGATTGCGACCAATCCGACGCCGATCACTGCGCCGATCGCAACACCGCCGGCGAGGATTGATACCGAGGATAATCTAGTTCGACCGCTCATCAGCCGATCGTAGAACGCTGGGGTAAACGGAAGCCAAATGCCGGGATGCCGGTTTCGCGAATGAAAGCGATCGCGCGAGCTACCCGATCGATATTTCGGGCACCCCGGCGTCTTCAAGGAGCTTGTAAAGCTCGGCGACGTTCTGGCGACGGCCACGACCGCTGCAAAACGCGAATATGGCGCGTTGCTTCGCCCGGGAGAGCGCAACGAAGAATGTCGAAAGGCCCTCGACGTCACCCGGACGGTGCGACCACCAGGCGCTATCATCAAGGCCGAGGAAGATCACCGTGTCATATTCGAGCCCCTTGCTCTTGTGGACGGTCATCAACGGGACTTGGTCGGCCCCCTCAAACCGATCGAGCGCGACAGTCCAATCGGATGCAGCGGTCGCGCTGTTGGCCAGATGAATGCGAAAAGCCTCGACCATGAGAGCAAGGAAATCGTTGGCCGAATATTCGAGATATGTGCGGCGCATCGCTTGCAGGTCGAAAAGCGCGAATACTCGATCGGCGACCGTCTCCGCGCTTTGCGGGCTCGGCGCATTCCGGGCCATCTCGGATCGCAGCCCGACCATCGCGTAGGAGAGGTCGCGCTCGCAAGCAGCTTCGGCCTCATGATCTTCAGACGTCACCGCTCGAAGCTCGCGCATTGCCCGGAGGCAATGTTGCCAGGCGGACGGCGCGCGCAGCTGCGCTCCCAGCCGAAGAAAGGAAACCGCCGTTTGCACGGCCCGATCGCACAGAAGATCCTGCAGCGTCGTGCGACCGATTTTCGCGCTCTCGTTGCGAAGCGCCAGACCGACTCGATTGAGGCTTTCGGCAAGCTCGGGCTCGATATTTTCCGGCTTTTGCTTGACGAGCAAGACATAGTCCCGGGGACTGCGTGCGCGGGCTTGCATATCGGCAACGAGCCACTGCGCGAGATGGGCCGCCTCCCCTTCCACGGTTTGACTCGCCCAGACCTGCGCGACGTCGCCATCGACCTGGCGTCGAGTCTGGGACAGTCCCTGTGCGACCTGCGGATCGAGCGCACGGGCAACGACGTGCTGGATCGCCACAAGATCGGGCGACGACCTGAAGTTGAACGTCAAAGGGACGGTCTGGGCGGCAAAGTCTGTCATGACGCGCTCGAACGCATCGGGCCGGGCACCGGCCCATGTCATGATACGTTGCTTGTCATCGCCGACAGCGGTCAGAGAGACGCTCGACCCGTGAAACGCCGAGAGCAGAAAATCATACTGGGCGTATGTGGTGTCCTGGAATTCATCGACGAACACGAACGGGTAGGTCAGCTGGAGCCCGCGCCGGACGTGCGGGACGGCGCGCAGCAATAATTCGGCGAGACGATTGAGCCCAACGAACGTCATGTGCGACTGAGACTGCGATTGCAGCATTTACGCCCACCATCGCAGTATCGCGAATTCGACGCCTGATTGTGGCATCTGCGGCGTGAACGGCAGATGGTAACTACCGACATGTTCTGGTTCGAACCGAAGCCACGAGAGTCCGGCTATCTCCGCCTGCCATTGACCCGGCGCGTTCAGCCGGCTCTCGGTCAGGTGCCCCTCGGTCTGCGCCTTGGTCGGAAACCAGATGTCGTAGGGCCGGCTGGGACGCCAATCCGCCGGAATCGCAAGCTGGAACCGATCGACCAATCCTTTGGTGAAGGCGTCGAAGGTCAAGGAGGTGAAGCGGCTGCCAAGCTCGGGTGGGCACCGCCGCCGGACGCGCGCGCCGAGATTTTCGGCGGCATCGCTCTTGAACGAGATCGCCAGGATGCGGTGAGGTGCTGCGCAAATTCCCGTTTCGAGCAGGTACGACGCCCGCTGGGCGAGAAACTCGGTCTTTCCGGCACCCGGTCCCGCCACGACGCAGGTCGATCCCGTCGCGCGCAGCGCACGCCACGCATTGGGTTCAAGGTCCTGGATCCCACGCGGGCGCCAATGTGCTGGATCAACGAACGCCATTCTCAAAACTGCGGCGGCAACGGCGGCGGCACGGGCGGCAAAGGTGGACGCGGCACGGGAGGCGGTGGCGGAACCGGGACCGGCGGAGCAAGGCGTTGGACGATCGAGGTCAGCAAGGCGCGCAGGGGTTCGGGCACGCCGGCGGCAAGGTCGTCGGGAGCAATCCCGCTCAGCACGCGGACGTGCGTGCTGGGCTTTCCCCGACCGAGGAACAGGTAGCGATACCAGCGCAGGTCGGGTTCGGAGCCGGCCTCATAGAGGTGCCCTAGGCCATACTCTCCGAGGACAGCGGTGCGTGGATCGCCGGTCGACGACGGTCCCTGGCGTCCGGGCTCGAGTGTCCGATAGGCCAGCGGATAGGCCTTGAGCATCGCGTAATCGAGGTCGAGCGGGGCCGAGAAGAACAGATTGAACCGCCGTAGGCAGGTGAACCACGAGTCGAATAGTTGAACGTTATCGATAGGGTTGTTCGCCACGGCCGCGAGGTTGGTCGCTGGACTCAGGGGGCCGAGATTCTCCTGGCCGAACAGGTCTGCCGGCGGCACGCCGATCTTCAGCAGCTCCTCGCAGCTGGTCTTGATACGGCCCCACCCGCCTCCGTCGCGGCCCCAATCGAGGTCGAGCAGCGTTGCATGTGGTATCTTGAGCGAATTCAGGAGCCGCCAGAGGTGGTTCACGTGCCGCCCACCCAGCGGCACGACCGCGACGAACGAGCGATCGATATCCAGCCCCATCGCCTCGGCCAACCGAGGCAGAACCACTTCTTCCGATGCCCCCTCACCGAGCACCACGAAGCGGGCGAAGTAGAGCTCGGGATAGGTTCGAACCGCTTCTCGGACGAACTTCGATGCCTCTTCCAGGTCGGGTGGAAGGTCGATACCGCGGACATGCGCCGTCCGGGTTGCGTTGTTCAGTCGGAAATAGCGAACCTGCTCCGGATCGACACGCGCCAAAATGCTTGCGGAATGGCTCGAAACGATCGCTTGCGCGCGTCCGCCCGCCGTCAGGTCGGTGATCTGGTGAACGATGCGTCCGAGGTAGAACGGCGCGAGATTGTTCTCGGGTTCCTCGACCGCAATCAGCGTGAGCGCCGGTAACGGAACGCCGCCGGACTGGAAGCCGGACGTGCCGGCCGTGGTCGCGATCTGGCCTTCGACATCGAGCGTTGCTGCGGTCATCGCAAGATGAAACAGCGATCGCTGGCCGTCGCTCAAATCGTCGAGCGCCCGTTCTCGACCGGCTTCGTCCGGCCGGAACACAACGGCCACTTTACGGATGAACTCCTGAAACCGCAGATCGATCGGTCGAAAGAGGGGCGTAGAGTCGGTACCCGCGCTGTGAACTTCCTGCCATCGCCTGGTCACCGCGCCGACGACAAGATCGACGGCGGGCTCGCTGGCAAATGCGCCGTTGAGCGTTGTCCCGGTATCGGCAAACGTCTGTCGCACGCCGGGCGACCAGTTGATCGCGCGCCAGAGGCGGCCACGCAGGAATGCGGCGACTTGCGAGGCTCCATCGCGCGAGGCGGGCACGTAGATCATCTGAATCCTGGCCCGGTCGAGCGGTTTCAAATCGATGCAATCGGCCTCGGTAAAGTTGCCGAGCGCCCGGACCGCCGAATATTTCTGTTCAACCGATCCTTCGCTTGAACCATCGTCAGTCCAGGTTGCATCGAGACGCAACCGGCATTTCAGCTTCCCCGCTTCGTCGGCCGCCATCTGCTGGAAGAACTCGGGAACGGCGCCCGCAGAAGTCCCGGGATCGTCGAGCTCCGGGAAAGCGAGGATAACCTCGAGCGACAGCGTGCGGTTGAGGACCGGCGCCAATTCGCCAGCAGGAATATGGAAGTCCTGACGTCGCAGCCGACGTTGGTCGCCGACGACGCCGAACATGCGTTGCAGCGCCTGCAGGACCGCAGTTTTGCCCGCACCATTGACGCCGACAAAGGCCGTCAGTCCATTGACGAGGCTGATTTCGGTCGCCTCGGGTCCGAAGCACCGAAAGTTTTTTAGAACAAGCTTCTCGATGAACATGAAAATAGGCCCGCTGAAATCGCTCGACGCTGTCTAACCCCTCGCAGATCAGTGCGATACGCGAAACGAAACCAACACTACCTGGCATTGAGAGACGGCGGCCTCAGCGAAGGTCGAACGGGAGTCGCCGGCAATAGCGGGGCAGTCATGGAGCCAGTGCCGAGCGGCGGCCTCACTCTGATGCGCCGAGCGTCGTGAACAATTCCCTCTCCGCCGCATGTGTCTGCTGACCTGTCACGCGCTGCCATGCAGCGGCGATCCGCTCGGCGAAACCATCCGGCAACGGGCGTCCGGAAATCGAGGAGAAGGCCGAAAAGCTGTTGCTGGCAGCGGCGGTTTCGACACCCAAGCCGAACGACGTCTCGATCACGAGTGCCCCGTCAAGGCCGCGACGATCCTCCGCCTGGTTGACTACATCGTTGATGAGCCACCCAATCGAATCGTGGCCGATCCGTTCAGGCGGACTGACGAAAACAAGCAGCCCAAATGCCTCGGGCATCTTTAGGATATCGCGCGTCGCCTGGATCTGCTTGGCCGCATTTGCGACCTCGACCCGAACCCTCTTGCCGACTACCCGCAGCGAGCGTTCCGCCAAAAGCGGCGGGAGATCATGGAGGCGCACGGTCATCTTCCCGAACGGAATGGGACCGCCCAGGTTCGCATTCTCTACGAAGACCTCGCCCAGCTTGCTCATCACCTCCGGATCGTTCCGACGATCGCTGGTCAACGACTTGATTTCGACGATGAGGCGGTCGGCCGCGAATAGCACGTCGGCGCGCTTTCCAGCATACTCGCGCGGGATAACGGTTTCGACGGGTATCCCTCCGGCTGCGCCAAGGACGCGCTCGATAAACGCATGCTAATCGATCACCGCCCGAGTCATTGCCGCCAAACCTATCCCAGCTTTGGCGCGTGCCCAATCGAAAGCCGCCTCGACGGCTGACGAGATGCTGCAAGACTCCGAAGACGATCGCCGATCCGATAAGATTTCGATCCGGCGTCGACGTCGGTTTGGACCCGGACAGCTACGTCCGCTATCTCCGACCAGGTTATGGGCAGTTGGAGCATATGAGCGACAAAGGCGGGAGCCTCGCGATCGCGGGGTTCGTCTATCAGTTCCTCAACACGATCGACCGTGGCCTGGTCGCGAGCCTCGCGCTTGGGGGCAACAACGGTCCGATCCTGAGTCTGGAACCGCCTTTCGCGGACGCCGCCGAAGTGGCCGGCGAGAGCCGCGTTATCCAGTACAAGACGCGCACGGTCACCCGGCCATGGTCGAACCATGCCATCCTCTTCGACGTGCTTCCGACCCTATTGCGCGCGGCACTGGTCGCCCCGGGGATCGATGCCCGCCCGGTGTTCGTGACGTCTGGCACCCTACAAGCCGGTGGAGCGCTTCGCGACTTCCTCGCGCTGTTGGACTCAACGCAGGACCCCGGAATGCTGCGCGTCGGCCATGACCCACTTTCTCATCATGAAATCGTCGCGAGGATCATCGAGGCGGTCGCCGATGGCGGCAATGTTGTCGTTGAGGGGCTCAGCGAGCAGCGCGTGCGCCGATTGCTGTCGCGCGTCGTGATCGAGGAATCCGTCCGCGTCGACACGGTCCGGCGCCGCATCATGGAGGCGCTGACACGCGCGACCGGGTCTCGGCGACGAGCGACCGTGGCATATAACGCGCTGTTCAACTTCATCGCGGAACTGAGCCCGACCGCCGGGGCAATCGTGACCGCCGAGGAATTTCTCGAAGTGGGCGGCCTCACGGCCGACGTCTTGCGACCGATCGTAGAATTCGATCGGCGGGCAAAAGACCAAGTGCTCACGACCCTCGGACACCGGGGCTATGACCAACATCGAGACGTTCGCGGTCCGCTCAACCTGCCGGAAGCCGCCATTGTTCTCGTCGAGGCGGAATCGGGCGCCGGCAAGACGTGGTCGCTGGCGGCGAGCGCAACGAACGCTTTGCGCGACGGCTCGCTGGTCGCGTGGCTCGACCGCCCGTCCGGTCTCGATGACTGCCGCGCACAGATCCTGGATCAGATCTGGCGACAGCTTCTTCGTCGCACCGATGAGACCAGCTTTCATACGCTACTCAGCGATGTTGCCCATGTGCTGCAACGTGATGAGGTCCCGTCCCTGCTGGTGCTCGTCGACCAGCTGCCAATGAATGCGGCGGATCGCGATAGTCTGTTGGCGTTTGATTGGGGGTCGGCCGGCATGCGGGTCATAGCGGCCGCATCGGCTGACGAGGCTGGTTTAGCGCAGGAAGCCTCTGCGGCCCCGGTCGTTCGGATCGGCAATTTCAGCCAGGTCGAGCTACGCGAGTTGCTCGGTCGGTATGACCTCTCCTGGTCCAACATCCCGAGCGACGTGCGGATGTGGATCAGCCAGCCGATGCTCGCCGGTCTCTATGTCAGGTTGAGGTCGGGCGAGCAGAGCTGGGCAGACAATAGCGAATATGAGTTGTTCGACGCATTTGCCGAGCGGGCTCGCCAGCGCGGGGTCGCCAACCACGTGCGCGGCTGTCGGCAACTCATCGCGGCGTTTGGCGCGCAGGCCCTGGTCGGGACATCGCTCGATCCGACGGCGACGATGCCCCCAGCAACGACCGAGCAGATCGACGTTCTGGTTCATGCGGGGTGGCTCATTTTCGGGGGCAACGACCAGCTGGCCTTCGCGCATGGCCGGTTGCGGGACTGGGCGGTGGCGGAGCACCTTTCGCAATCCAGCGGGGACCCAGCAGCGCTGGCGCTGACATTGGCGCAATTGTCCGGGTATCGACCCGACGTCGCACCTCCGCTTCCACAAGCGCCCTACGCCCTCATGGACACGCTGTGGCTGGTCGCGCAAGCATCGAACGGTGCCGGACGGCTAGGCGCGCTTCTCGACGCCTGGGATGCCGACGACAGATATTGGCAAATCAGGGACGCCCTCTACCGGCACCTGCTTGCGACGGGCGGCAGCCAGTTGCTCGAGTCCCTGTTGCCGGCGTTGTTGGCGCGCCTCTCCGCGCAGCCGGAGTCGGACCGCCAGTCCGATGCGACCGCGTGCCTGAAGGCCTTCGCCGATGCGCGGCAAGGCTCGAAAGCGGCGGTCTCGCGATTGCTTGGGAATCCCAATAAATCCGCCAAGAGGTGCGCCTGCTTGCTGATCGCCGCGCAACCCGATCCGTCGCGCCTCGACGCGCTGGCCGTCATCCATCGTCAGACGCCGGCGCAAACCTCGGGTTCAGATTTTGACGACAGCGCTCTGTCCGAGGCGGCCTGGGCTGCAATTCGCGCGTGCGCGCTGATCGCACCCGGCTGGGCGACAGCCTATTTCGACAGGGAAATCGGTCGTGATCCGGGGCCCTGCCATTTGATCTCGCTGCTGTCGCACCTGCCCGAAGGGCGTTCGATCTGGCTCAAACATGGCGACGCCCTTGTCGAGCGACATGCGGCTGACCGCGCGGCGAGATACTGGCTGGCATCGTGTATCGGCGCGTTCGACGATCGCCGGTTCGACGCTGCGCTGTCGGATTGGTGCGAGGACGGTACCGGCATGGCCGCCTTGCCGGCATGGGGCGCCGTGTGTCGCTGGCGACCCGATCTGGCAGAAGCACTGGCCGGAAAGCTGCCGCCGGGACTGCTGAATTTCAACAACGACAGCTGGATCACGTCACTGCTCGAACCCGGACACGAGCGGGCCTTGGCCGCGGTGGTGGCGGCGATCAAAACCACCGACCCCAGCGGGTGTCAGCTCGCCTTCACGTTCAGCGGGCGAGCCCAGGCTCTTCGCGACGCCGATATCGCCTGGGCCGCCGCTCGACTGAGCGACGCCCTCATCCCGGAAGAACGCGAAGATCTGGTAGCGACCCGCCTGCTCGACCTCTTCGCGGCGATCGACGATCCAGTGCGCATCGAACGACTGCCAACGCTGGTCCCGGAAGAACTCGGACCGCGCCTCATGGCGCTCGTGCAGCGCCGAATCGCCAACGGCGGATTGTGGCACGACCCCGATCTCGTGGCGGCCGAAACGCTATTGCGCTACATCGATCCACTGGCCAGTGCCGAGGTGCTGCGGATGCAGCTATCGCAGAGTCACCCGACATTGCGGTGGAACGCGGTGCGCGACGCCGGCCTTGCCGATCTGGCGGCAATCCGTACCGAGCTTGAAGCAATCGCCCTCTCGGATCACGCTACCGACGAACCCGGGCGTTGCCAGGCGCTCGAGATGCTGGCCGAGCGCGACCCCGATTGGGGTCGTACCCATGTGCGCGACCTTCTAGCCGCCGGCACGCCATCAGACCTCAATCACGCCTTCTGGCTGGCCCAGCGAATTCCGGGTGATGACGTCGTCGCCGACGCTGTGGCGCGCATCCCGAACATCTTCGCCGGGACACAGCCACTTTATCGGCTGCCCGATTACCTTCTCTCGCGAAGCGCCGGGCTGGCGCAACTTAGCGACGAACTCGTCCCGGCGCTCTCGAGCCAGCCGGCGGACGCGAACTGGATCGAGCGTGTCCTGGCCGTTCTCGACCAGCCCGGCGCCGATGCGGCTCTTCTCGCGATCGCCGAGACAACAACCGAGCCCCTGAAGCGGGCGGAACTTGGGTTTTGGGGAACCGTGATGCGTCCGGACCAGCCCGAATGGCGCGCACTGGCAGCTGAGGCCGTCGATACGATTCCCACTCGATCGCTGCGCCATGTTCGCTGGTTCTATCAATACGCCGCCAGCCAGGACGGACCGGCGCACGATCAGCTGCTGAGCGACGCATATCCGGTCAATGCATCCCAGTATCACCGAGCTCTCCGGGCGATCGGGGCGATTGCCAGCGTCGATCTCGAGCTTGCACATGATGCGCTCGGGTCGCTCTGTGGCTTGACGACCGCCAAGACGCCGGAGCTCCCCAAATTGGCGGAGGCCCTGTCATCCGGCACATTTGCCGGCGGTCGGACGATCGTGTTCCGGTGCAACGCTCTCTGGCCGGTCAAGGAGCTATTGCTGGCCCTTACCCCGGATGGCCGGCCGTGGGAGGAAACGCTGATCGCAGCGGTCGAAGCATTGGCGACCAGTCCGGACGAGCATCAGCGACGCGCCGCCTGTGCCTGCATGCCGTTTGTCCTCGATCGCCCGCCAACGACCGCCTTGCTCGGCGATCTTGATCGCGGCGTCCGCGAGGCGGCGCAGCGAGCCATGAAACTTTACCACAAACGCCAGGACGCGCTGCGGTTACTCGAGACGATGCGCGCGGGACCGCCGGCGGATTCGAGGCATGCCGCGACCATTTTGCTGGCCATGGTCGAGCACACCAAAACCGTGAGCGGGACGCTGCCCTTTTCGAAGGCGGAGTTCCTTGCCGCTGCCCCGCCGGGCAGCGGCCTGCATTGGGCCTATCCCGGATCCTGATAAGAAACACGGCGGGCGCCGAGCATCGGGTTCGTCGCGGGCGATCCGGCTCCCGGCTCGGGCGTTGATGGATCTCGCCGCCCGGTCCGCGTGGCAGTGTGATCAGCACAAGCGACAGAGCCGTAAAGCTCCCGCCATCGCCGCACCATCAGCTTTTGCCGATGATCCTGAGCATTGCCGACGCTGGCAAAACTTCGTCGCCGGCATAGGATTGATCCCATTGAGCATTAGTGGCAGCCAGAAGTACGCGACACCGGACCAACCGGTTTTGAAGAGGTGGCGGTGGACCGTTTGGCTGTGGAGAGTGACGGGATCGTCTTTGGCTTCACGACGCTGAACGGGCGCTCGTACAAGTCGATGAACTACCATCGGCAGGTCAAATTCAAGAGGGGCAAGACGCTTTGGGCAAGCGAGGTCGGCGTCGCTGAGGAGCCCATGTTCTTCGAGTTAAGCGACGCCAATGGTTGGTCATGTGCAGCAGATAACTATTGGTGGATTTCTGCTAATGGTGTGCGTGCGATCGGGGCGCTTGGCGAGCGAATTGCGTTTTTCCCCCGCTGCGGCAATCATCCTGGACCGTGGCACGGTTACCCCGTCGCCCCCTCCAATGATGAGCACTATGAGGTACCGGAAGAGATCATTGCGATGTGGGAAGCCGGTGAAAAGCCCTGGGTGGACGATCTGATCGCCGGGCGGATCCGGAAGGGCAAGATATGAGGCGTCTCTCGCTGCGGCTGCATGGCGCCTATGTGGAATGCTACCTCTATTTCGACTTCGCGTGGCTGATCACCAAAGACGGACTGATCCGGGCGTTCGACATCGAGGAATATTGCTGTCGGCGTCTCAACGGTAGCGGCAACGCTGCAAGCAAGCTCTTCGCAAACAACCAGCGGTTAACGGCCGGCAAGCTCGATCCCGAGGTCGATGGGCTACTTCGGTCGATGAGCGCAATCGACGTCAGCGAGGATGAGGTCGAGCAATTTTCCTACTCGTTCAAAAGCCACGTTGACTTCAAATCGGTCCTCGACGTTCGCTTTTATTACGGCCGCGGGTTCTACAGCACCGAGAAAAGCATTCAGCAGTTTACCGCGCATGATCGCGACGACCTGGAATTTAACGGTATTGGTCGCACCGTCAGAGAACCGCTCGGCGAGCGCCTCGTGTCGGATTCAGCATGCCGCCAGTTTCAATGTCGATACGGCGCGGTCAGCGCCGCCTGCGGCAAGGACGGTGGCCTTATCGGTTTCGGCGCAAGCGTCGATGATCCGGACTGGGAAATCGCTTTCGACAGGTTCGCACCGCAATCCTACGGCATCGAATTGAATCCGGACGCCATATCAAACCTGCGGACGCCCACGCAGGTAGAATTCTATCGCGCGCATTCAGACCGGGTTTCAACGAGTCCGAATGCGGATATCAGTAGCGATGAAGGCAAGCCTGACCAGCTCGAACTCACCACGGTCGATCAACTCGGTTTTGAGGCGCAGACCAACCTTATTGCCGAGCTCGTGGCAAAATCTGGCCAACCCGTAAAGCGCGTGTTCCTCTTCAAGAGCACGCTATGGGTAGAATTCGAAAACGGCACCATGCGTCGCGTCAAAGCAACCGAGGACGACAAGATCACCGACAACCCGACAATTTCACACAGTTTCCGAGCACCGGGCCGCATACTTTCGACGAGCCTGACGACGCTCGGCGTGATTGCCGAAAGTGATGATCAGGCGTTCATCTGGTACAAAAGCCAGTGGCGCCTGTTGGTTGACGATCAGGTTCATTCCCTCCGGGGGTATATGGCGTCGAGGCGCTATCGACATGTTGTAACCGCCGTTCGCCGACAGCAGGTGGAGTTGATCTCGCTGATCAACTGAAACTGCCTCGACTTACGTCTCGCCTCCAAGAAGCGAGTTTCACAACATGATGGATTGATACTGCTGGCGCAAAAACTTGTGAGCCGAAGGCTCGCAAGCTCCTTCGCCGCCGCAGCTGCAAAGATATCTCCCGGTTCTGCGCTTCGGGACGCGGCTTAGCCAAGTGCAGGTGATGGCCCTTTCGGCGAAGCGGATAAACGTCCGCTTTTGGGATCGGTAGGGCCTGCGATGAGTGGCATAATTGGGTGCTGGCGAGATCGAACGCAAGCTAGCGAACGCTCTTCTCTTTCCTAGAGCCAGCCACCTGGGCGCGGTGCGCTAGCAATGAACAAACGGCAGCTTTCAGGGTCGCGGGCACCCTTGCTGAATGACCACTTCTAGGGCGTAGCGGCCTTTTGGGAATGCTAAGGCGAGCCTCTCATTGCGGGCCGGGGCGGCCGGACTCCAAAATACGAAGCGCCAAACCAAGCCATCGAACGGATCAAAATGGATTCATTTTGTGTGGCAGACCGCAAATGCTTCGTGGCATCCATTCAACGAACTCTCGATGTCAATGCTTCGAGTTCCGCACCGAATGCTCGTGAAAGGTAGCGTTTTGCTGAAGCTGATCGAGGACCGCAAAGCGAAGGACAACGCGCAGCGCGAACTGGAAAGCGTCGTTAAGGCTGCCCTCAAGCGACAGGGCATTAGGAACATCGGCTTCCCCAGCGGCAACCGCGACGAGGTCGTTTATTCCAACGGGACCGGCAAACTCTATTGCGCCTTCGGCTCCGCGGAGGATGCGAAAATACCGAGGCGGTGGAACGCGTTCGGCGTCTTTGACGAGCGTCGCCACGCGCAGATGATTACCGTTGAAATCAACATTCCGACCACGACCAATTCCGCCAGCGTGGCAGGTTTCTTCGCGCGCGATCCCTACACCGATACGGTATACCTGATGCACGACGGGAGTGTCGGCGGCGGTAAAAAGGGCGTCAGCCGGAACGCATTTCTGTGGTGGACGGCGCAATCGTTGGTCGAGGTTGAGCGTCCGGATGGAAGGGCCCGCGAAGGCGTAGTCATTGGGCGCGTCAACTCCCGGGACCTCCCGTCAAGGCTTTGGCGCTACGTCCAATCTGCTCACGCCTTCAAAGACGCCGTGAACCGGGGCGAAATTTCGAATGCCGCGGTGCGAAAGCTAATTGGCGAGTGGGAAGGTTATCGGCGCGAGAGCTCAGGGCGTCGCCGCGGCAGCAGACGGAGCGAGATCGACTATATCTCATATCACGGCGATATCGTCGAACTGCTAAAGCAAGAGCTTGAACGCAAGCGACCCCCGAACTCCGTTAAGAACAGCCGTCTAATCGATCTCTATGTTCGGCCGTCCTCTCAGATCACCGAAATATACGAAGTGAAAACGAGTCTCCAACGCCAGTCGCTCTATACCGGTATCGGACAGCTGCTATCCCATTCGGCGTCCGAGCCGGAGACCATCCAAAAGACCCTCGTGCTCCCCGAAGGCGACCTGCCTTTCGGTATGGCAAAAAATCTCAATGCGCTGGGCATCCGCATACGCCGATATCACCTCAAGCCCGGCGTAAAGCCGAAGATCGAGCTTATATAGCTCGATGCTTGTGCGCCACCGGCAGCTTAAAGATCCTGCTGCGACCGGATTGCTGCGCGATCACGAGGTGCCTTAGGAACTGCCCTTCGCCAACGCATTGGTAATCATAGCCGCCAACGCCTCCTCGGCGGCGGAACGCGCGTTGCGATCGTCGGAAAGCAGATCGCGGCGTAGCCATTCGGGTGCGCGCGCTAAACTTCGCCGATCACACGGTTTGTGTCAGTCATAGATTTGCTTCAGCAGAAAGTGGGCCTCTCGGCAATGTGAGTGCGCCCGGTCAGGCAGCGTGAAAGGAAATGGCCCGAGATCCTATGATATGGCGTGCTCTGGCTCCCCGCGTTCCGAGCGAACGCTTCTCAATCCAGCGATAGCCGTAGCTGTCGAACAATATCCAACGCTCGTCAGTCACCGCCGACACGACGGTGAAGTGGTTCAAGCTCTTTCGCAACTCGACCGCGACCGGCGTGCCGCCGACGACCGTTTCCTCGATCACGGCAATCGTTCTCGGCAAGCCTTCCGGCTCTTCATGCTGCGCGATTCTGCCCAGGTGTATTCGGGCAATTCCATGTTTTGCGGCATATCGCGCCACATGATCGGCCAGTTTTATCCAAAGGTCAGAAGAAACGCCTTCGCGCACCGCATCGGCGTACCCCCGGCGATCGAGGAATCGCCAGCCTCTGTGAAACACGCGCATGCTGTCCGTTCGCGACAAAGGCGACTTAGGATGGTTGGCGAGCCGGATACCGTTCACGATCGCGTACAGACCGCACAATTCATCTAAATCGCCCTGGGCATAAGGTTCGATATCGTGTCTCTGCTGTATGCGTTGCCCCGAGACGAGGGGAGCCGACGAAGCGCCTTCTCGCATCAATATTCCGATGCCAGCATGATCGTCATTACGCGTGTCGTGACATCCACATCGGCTGGATCGGGCGACCCGAACTGGAGGTCGATGTCGTAATAATCGATCTTCCAGAACAGCAGTTTGCCGTCCCATTCAAGCGATCCAAAGTCGTGCTCGCCGTACGGATCGTTGTCGGCGTTGAACGACGAATATGTGCGCACTGCGCGCAGCATCCCATCCGCCGTACCGTTGACGTGCCGAATGACCCCGGGAGTGACGCACAAGCGGCCGCCTGCCCTCCCCGCTCGAAATTCATCATTCAATTCTGCTATCTTTTGCGCGCCCACGGCTTCGGCGCGCATGCCCTTACTGGCCATGCGATGTTCCTTTCAGCGATGGTTGATGGTGGTGTTAGACGAGGCTCACGAGCTTACGCTGAGCCTCACGGTCGCCTTGAATATAGCGCTCGGTCGTCGTGAGCGATCGGTGTCCGGCGAGCTCCTGCACGTCACGCAACGAACCGCCGCTTTGCGATAGATGGCGGGCCGAGCGCGTGATGAACGTGCGCCGGCCTGAGTGTGAGGAGCATCCGATGTAGTCGAGATCTTCGTACACTTCGCGGAACCAGTTGACGATGCTGCGCGCCGCCATATGACCGCCCCGTTCTGATCGGATGACGGGCCCCGCTCGCGAAAACCCCTGTTCGCCGTTTAGCACAGCCAGTTCAGCGGCGAGATCTGTGTGTATTGGGATGCGGCGGGCCGACCCCATCTTCGCGATGTGCCGCCCTATGGAGAGATGATCGGCAACGCGTCCGTCAGGTCGTAGTGTCATTTGCCAATCTAGACCTGCGATCTCGCAGGCTCGTAGGCCAGCCTTGAAGCTAAGCAAAATTATCACGCGATTGCGTATCGGGTATCGGTGCCTGGAAACGTGCTGCAGCAGCTGCCGCACGTCGCCGGGCTCCAGCACCCTCGCGGGTCCGGGCATGATCGCTCCTATGGATTGAAGTTCAATGCGCAGCCATTGCGGCACTGTCTCAGTAATATAACACACTTAGCAGTTTTCGTCAAAGATTTGCTGTGCGCAGCGTAATTCCTCTTCGTAGCATCATCGATTTGTCCGCAGCAATAACAACGCTCTAGCGTGGGCACGGCAAAGAACTAAAGCGGGGAACTCGGAGCAACCGGGCAGAAAAAGGATTGCTAGTGACCCCAGGCAAAAGTGCGTTGGATCGGGCAGGAATCGATCTGGATGAGAAACTCGCCCCAGTTGTTGGCTCGCACGTTATGGCGATTGCGAACTGGCTCATGGCGACTGGGGCTAGTATCGCCGGGCGCGATCAAACGACGCATCTCCGTGATAGCGTGAACGACATTAGAGACGCCGCTGCACTTGGCGCAAAGCTGACGCAAGAAGAGCGCGAGCAAGCCAAAAAGATGGCGTATTCCGTCGTTCTCGTTGCTGCATATGGCGGGTTCAATTCGCGGCGCGGCGATGATGAAGACGGTAAGGTCGAAGAACCGCTAGCACCCCGCACCGAGCTGTCCATGTGGATTGAGTATATCCGGCCATTATTCAAAATCCGGCGCTCCCAGCGCGGTGATGCGCTCGATGTCGAATACGTCATTCGTTCGTTGCTAGCGCTAGATGCCGGGGAGACCACTGAGCTGTTTGCCGCCAAGCCGCCGATAGCGCGATCGAAATTTCCGTACCGGCTGCGGGAAATCCAGCTCAAAATATTGCTCGCGATCGATGAGCTAAAGGCGCGTGGCTGGACCACAGCTAAGATCAATGACGCAATTCGCCTGGAATACGATACGGTGAAACGCTGGCGGGGACCGGTCAACGACCTCCCACCAGAAGCTGCGCAGAAGCCGCGGGAAGACCATCAGCGCTTTCTGGACTCGAATCCCGACGACACAGCACTAAGCGACCGTCTCGCGGGGCTCTGCGACGAGTTCAATGCCGTCAAGCAAGCGTCGGCAGAACACGGCAGGCGGTAAGCATTTACCGCGTTACTTACCGGCGGGAGGCAGTCCGGGATTCTAATTACCTCGTAATACACAAATTACGACTATAAATGCTCTTGCTCCATAAACATGGAGTTGGAAATGGAAAAGCTGTATCGAATCTCTTCTGCTTGTAAAATTTTAGCAATAGGCCGAACAAAATTTTACAATTTAGTTTCCGGAGGGAAACTGGACCTGCATAAAATTGGTTCGGCATCGCGAATTTCAGAAAGCAGTCTGCAAACTTATATTGCGTCCACGAAGAAGGAGGCCGGGCGATGAAGTCCAAGTCTCGCGTCGGCAAGCGCCATATTACTAAAAAGTGCGACGCGGCGCCGACCGTCAGGCCGCGCGAAATTCGGGCAGCCGCGACAACGCCGGCCGTTCGGAAAAATGATGCTGTGCCCGTCGAGATAGAGAAACAAACGGTTAGCGAGCCCTTGCTGACAGGCGCAGTGCTCTTGAATTTCGAAGTTGCGGCGGCAACCCACGGTTCGAGACCATGCCTGAGGCTCGGACGCCAACTAACGCTCGACGCAATGGAAGCGTTGTCCGCCGCAGAACCCTATAGAGGGCTCTCTTTCCAGACCATACACAGTCAATGCGACGAGGCCGACAACGTTCCGCTGGATTTCAAGGAATTGAAGCGGAAGGCGAGCATCGAGATGCGCCTTCAGTTCGACGACGCATTCTGCATGATGAGACCGACTGTCATGGAAAGCCGCCTCGCAATCAGCGCGTTCATTATAGGAATACGGAAAAGGCCTAACGGTCTTACTCGACGACAGCGCAATGTGCCGATAGTTCCTGCCAGTCCGATATTCGATCTTCCCGTCATTCTCGACGTCGGCGAAGCCGCAAAGCCCGTACGCCAAGCGGTGGCGCGGATGTGGTCTTGGTCAGACATAGCAGCGTCAACCATGCGTACGGAAATGGACAACGCATTCTTGAGCCTTCGTGTGGAGGCAGCTCGGCTGCTCACACCGCTAGACCGAACGATGTTTGGTACCGGTCGAGGCAAGCGGCTGGCGTCCACCTTGAAACGCCTGCTGCGCCTCAAGGCCGAACTACTCGACATCGCGCAGACATGCGAAATCCGGCCCGAGGCCGTGCCGTCACGTCTTGCCAGCCTTCCTGCAAATGACGCGGGCGACCGTATCCAATTGCCCGTCATAGTGCTGCCCTGACTTAAGCAACCCAATCCAGGCTCCGCGCGACGCACAATTTCCGCGCGGGGCCTGAGGAGCCCTTTCCCATCAAAGGACATGAACATGGCCAGACTGGGCCTGCGCGACCTTCCGTCGCCACCTCGACGCTATGACCCAGCGAACGTTGTCGAATGCAAGTTCGAATCCGCTGACGATGCTAGGAAAGAGGACGCCCGCCGGGCCCGATCGATCCGCCGGAATCCACCCATAGAAAGAGGGCTCGCGAAAGCAGCGCGATTAGCGACGCGGCTGGCCCGCACAGGATCATATCCTGTCAGTTTGGCCAGCTCCCGCTATTGGCGCTGCTTTAGGCGTAAGTTGATTGCCGCCTTGTGGCGACTGGTTCACGAAGGACGCTATCGGGTGGTGTCCACCGCCACGATCATCCCGCTAGGCTGGGTAAAACAAGCCGACCATCTGGATTCCCTCAAACCGGCAACCTTGCTCTGGCAATTACGTACCGACCTCAATCGATCCGGAGGTGCCGACGCCAAAGGTTGGGCCGTCTTCGTGCTGCACGGAGAGTTTGAGTCCAACACCAAACGTTACGTCATCCATGCGCATGGCGTCGCGGTGGACGACATGGTCGACGTCGTTCGCGACCTCGCCAAACTCCCGAAATATGAGTCTTCCAAACAGCGGCATCCTAGCGACGGCGTGGCGCAGCGCGCCAGAATATCACGCGAATTGCTGTCCAACATGCCATCACCACTCACCTATTTAGCCAAATCTTTTTGGCCAGCTAAGTGGCTTGGCATGATAACACGCAACGGCCTCGTTTACGTTGCGCGCGAACGCGTCGGTCGCCGCATACCGGAACCCTATCACGCGCGTTGGCTGTGTTGGATGGACCGATGGGATTGGAGGGATATGGTCCTTCTATACGGCGTGCATGTCGGCAAGAACGGCTTAGTGGCCCGCTAGCTGTATACGAATGACGCGGCTTCGCACGCCCAGACATGGCTGGAATGGCCCCATCGACATGGCTAGCTGCCTGTTCTGGCGCTTCATGCAATATGCGCTTCAGCAACACTGTCGACAGCACCCGCCTCAGTCGCGAGCTCGCCTTCCCCCTAGCGACACGAAGTTTTCTTTTTTGTCCAGCGCGTCACGTTAATTCGACGTCAGTACAAAATATGAATTTTGTCACGAGTTGGGCTCGACGCCTTTGAGGAAAACGCTCCATGCCTCCAGCAAGTCGCGGCGCATCTCGACGAATTGCGTCCGCTTGTATGCCGCAACCACCTTATCCGAAACGGCATGGGCCAGCGCGGCTTCGGCCACCGGATCGGGGACATGCACCATCTGCTCCGCCGTCCAATCGCGAAAGCTGCTACGAAAGCCGTGCGCGTCATATGGAATCTTGGCA
The DNA here is from genome assembly GCF_056401895.1 of Sphingomonas sp. P4_D12. NCBI lineage: Bacteria > Pseudomonadati > Pseudomonadota > Alphaproteobacteria > Sphingomonadales > Sphingomonadaceae > Sphingomonas > Sphingomonas sp. P4_D12. The sequence continues at coordinate 501,274 of NZ_JBFUIL010000003.1, forward strand.
TCGCGCAGCACCTTGTTCAGCGCCATGTCGGACAATGCCTTGCCGCGCACGCTCGCGAAGATCAGTCCCTCGCTCGGCCTTCCCGCTTCTTCCCAAAGTGTCGCCAGTAGCGCTACTGCAGCCGCATTAAGCGTGACGACATGAGGCTCACGCATTTTCATCATCGCGGCAGGACGCGTCCATAGTCGCTGCTCAAGGTCGATCTGCTCCCACCGCGACATTCTTATCTCGCCTGGTCGCGCTGCCGTCAGGATCAATAGCATGAGCGCCCGACGCCCAGTGGTCGGCGCAGCCTGCGCCAGGGATGCCATGTATGCCGGGACTTCCATATACGGCATTGCTTTGTAGTTGGACCCTCTCGGCTGACGCGGCAGGCCCAGCGTCAGCGACCGTCCTGGCGCCTCGGTCGAACGCCAACCTTTAGACAGGCTGAAATTCAGAACCTGGCCAATCCGCATTCTGACCTTACTGGCCAACCCCGGCTTGGTCGTCCAAATGGGGGCGAGAACGTCGCGAACGTCGCCAGTGCCGATTACATCGACCGGCAGGTTGCCCAGCTTGGGAAAGGCGTAGGTCGACAGCGTCGTCAGGAATGCGGCAGCATTCTTATCCGTCCAATTGCTGCGCAACGCGGCATGCGTTTCCTTTGTGGCGACGCGAAACGTAGGGATGAGATGCTTGTGCTTATCGCGCTCCGTGATCGGGTCCCGGCCGTTCAACGCGTGTTTGCGTAACTCAGCCGCCTTCTCTCTCGCCTCGGCCAGCGACAGCGCAGCCGTTGAGCCCAGACCGATGTCGCGCCGGCGGCCGTTGACCTGAACGCGTAACAGCCAAGACTTTGCCCCGGTCGGCTTTACGAGAAGGTACAATCCATGGCCGTCTCCATGCCGCCCTGCCTTGGCGTTTTTCACCCCGATCGCACTGAGCGCCATGAAAATGTTCCCACACTAGCTCCCACACAAATGTGTGTATTGTGGCGCGCCGTGGTGCACAAGAGCGAACAGGGATTTCCATAAAATACCATTATTTCATATGCTAATACGCACACTGGCGAACGTCAGCGACGATAGAGTTATAATTATGCCGGGCGCGCCATTCCTCGACCGCTGGCGCTCGACATGCATCCGATCGGCGATCGGCGCGTTGTGTTCGGCATGACCGATCTCGATCGCGGCGACGCGCCTTTTCTGTTCGATCCCGAACGCCGCTTGCGGTGCTATATCGCGCATGAGCGCGATATAGCGTCGACGCAAGACGACCCGGCTCGCCGAGCACGCCACCTTTCCCGTGCGCGCGCCTTGTCCGCCCGGCTCCCCCAATCGGCGTGCGAACGGCTGCTGCTCATCATGGGCTGAAGGGTGACGCCGCTCGCCTTGTAACCGCAGGCTGATTGGTGGAGAGCGCAGGATAATCCACCATGCCGGAAAGTCCGCGATGCGCCTCCCTTTCGTCACCTCCGCTTTGTTGATCGCCTCGGCGGCGATCGCGCCCGCCGCGACTGCCGCCCCCGACGCGCCGTCGCCGATCCTGACCAGCCCAGACGCGAAGGACGTGCTCAGCTATGCGCGGCCCGAGATCGCCCGCGTCACCCATGTCGATCTCGACCTGACCGCCGACTTCAAAACGCACATCATGCGCGGCACCGCGACGCTGGACATCCTTGCCCGGCCCGACGCGCGGGAGATCGTCCTCGACGACAAGGACCTGGTCATCTCGCGGATCACCGACGCGCGCGGGCGTCCGCTCAAATGGGCAGTCGGCGCCAACGACGATTACATGGGCGCGCCGCTGACGATCGAGATCGGTACCGCGCGGCGGATCGTCATCACCTATCGATCCGATCCCAAGGCACGCGCGCTCGGCTGGCTGGCGCCGGCGCTGACTGCGGGAAAAAAGAAGCCCTATCTCTTCAGCCAGGGCGAAAGCATCAACAATCGCAGCTGGATCCCGACCCAGGACAGCCCCGGCATCCGCCAGAGCTGGTCGGCCAAGATCACCGTCCCGTCCGACCTGGTCGCGACGATGAGCGCCGAGCGGCTGACCCCAGCCGGCATTCCCGCCGCGCGCGGCTGGCGCAGCTATCGCTTCCGCATGGACCACAATGTCCCGCCCTATCTGATCGCGCTGGCGGTCGGTGACCTCCGCTTCCAGGCGATCGATGCGCGCTCCGGAATCTATAGCGAGCCAAGTGTGCTGGCGAAGGCCGCGGCCGAATTGTCCGACACCGGCAAGATGGTGACCACCGCCGAGAGCCTCTACGGCAAATATCGCTGGGGCCGCTACGACGTGCTGGTGCTGCCGCCGTCCTTCCCGTTCGGCGGGATGGAGAACCCCACCCTCACCTTCGCGACGCCGACGATCATCACCGGCGACAAGTCGAACGTCGACGTCATCGCGCACGAACTGGCGCATAGCTGGTCAGGCAATCTCGTCACCAACGCGACCTGGTCGGATTCGTGGCTCAACGAGGGGTTCACGACCTATTTCGAGAACCGGATCGATGAAGCGCTATACGGCAAGGAGCGCGCGGCGACCTTGGCGGATTTGTCATGGGACGACCTTCAGCGCGACCTGAAGGCGGCGCCCGACGCCAAGGCGACGCGACTGCATGGCGATCCCGAAGGCGTGTACGGCGAGCTCGATTACACCAAGGGTTCGACCTTTCTGCGCACGATCGAATATACTGTCGGCCGAGCGCGCTGGGACGCCTATCTGCGGTCCTATTTCGATCGCCACGCCTTCCAGCCGCAGACGACCGCCGGCTTTCTCGCCGACCTGCGCACCAATCTGATCAAGGGCGATCAGGCGCTCGAGGCGAAGCTGCAGCTCGACCAGTGGGCGTACGGAACCGGCCTGCCGGACAATGCGGTCCATATCCGCTCGGCGACGTTGGCCAGGATCGACCAGACCTTGGCCTCGGTCGCGGCCGGTGCGCCGATCCATTCGATCGATGCGTCGCGTTGGTCGACCCAGGAATGGCTGCGGTTCTTGAACGGCCTGCCGCGCCGGCAATCGGCGGAGCGACTGGCCGAGCTCGATCGCTCGCTGGGACTCTCGACGTCGAGCAATGCCTATATCCGCTCCGCCTGGCTCGTGCTCGCGATCGGCAATCGCTACGAGCCGGCAGTTCCGTCGATCGCGCAATATCTGCCCAGGGTCGGGCGCGGCCTGCTGATCCTGCCGGTCTATGCCGCGCTCAAGGCACAGGGCGACTGGGGGTTGCCGATCGCGCGCAAAGTCTATGCGACCGCGCGCCAGGGATATCATCCGACAATTGCCGCCGCGATCGACAAGATGCTGCTCGGCCCGAAAGCGTAGCACATCTACGACGAGTGCCGATGATGGAACGAGAGATTTCCCGTACGCGCAGCGTCGGTGACGACGGGTCGCCGCTGGTCGTGATCGAGTATCAGCATGTCGAACGCCGCCAGACCGATAGCGGCGAGCGCAGCTATCCGGGCGCGCGGCGATGGGCGCTCGCCAGCGGCGAACCGGTGCGGCCGCTGGGCGACGGCGTTTGGGAAGTGATTGCCACGAGCGAAGTGGTGAGGCGGGTATGATCGTCTCGCCAACGGTTGACGCGGGCGCGCCATGCGTCGATCGCGCGGGCATGACGTCCAATCACGCTCCCCATGACCGCGCCTGGGCCGACGAAGCGGTCCGGCTGATCGAGGCCGACTATAATCGCTCGGCCGACACGCATCTCATCCCGATCCCGCTGCCGCGGTTTCCGGGCGTCCAGCTCTATCTGAAGGATGAATCGAGTCATCCGACGGGGAGCCTGAAGCATCGCCTGGCGCGCTCATTGTTCCTTTATGCTTTGTGCAACGGCCGGGTCGGCCCCGACACCACGATCGTCGAGGCGTCGAGCGGATCGACCGCGGTGTCGGAGGCCTATTTCGCCCGCATGCTCGGGCTCGATTTCATCGCAGTGGTGCCGCGCGCCACCTCGGCGGAGAAGATCGCCGAGATCGAATTCTATGGCGGCCGGCCGCATTTCGTCGAGCAGGCGGTCGAGGCTGCCGGCGAGGCCGCGCGGCTCGCGAACGAGCTGGGCGGCGTGTTCATGGATCAGTTCACCTTCGCCGAACGCGCCACCGACTGGCGCGGCAACAACAATATCGCCGAATCGATCTTCGCCCAAATGGCACTCGAACAGCATCCGATCCCGCACTGGATCGTGTGCGGCGCAGGCACCGGCGGCACCTCGGCGACGATCGGCCGCTATGGCCGCTACCGCCGGCTCGCGACCCGGATCTGCGTCGCCGATCCCGAAGGATCGGTGTTCCACCGCCATTGGGCCGACCGCAATGTTGCCAAGCTCGATCGCTGCGCCAGCCGGATCGAGGGGATCGGCCGCGCGCATGTCGAGCCGTCGTTCGTGCCGGAGGTGATCGATCGGATGGAGATCGTGTCCGACGCGCGCAGCATCGCCGCGGCGCGGTTGCTCAGCGAGCGGCTTGGACGGCGCTGCGGCGGGTCGACGGGCACCAATTTATGGGCCTGCGCGACCTTGGCCGAGGAGATGGCGGCCGCGGGTGTCGAGGGATCGATCGTCACCATATTGTGCGACGACGGCAATCGCTATGCGTCGACCTATTTCGACGATGCGTGGCTCGACCAGTGCGGGATCGACTGGAAACCCGAGGCGCGCGATCTCGCGGACCGGCTGGGCTGGAACGGCGGCTGAACCGCAGTGTCTACAGCCGCGTCGCCCCAGCCGCGCGGACATGGTCGAGCGTCGGCATGCCGTTGACCGCCATCATCAGATCGGCCTCGGCCAGGATGCATTTGAGGACGTGCGCCGCGCCTTCGGCGCCGTCGAGCGCCAAGCCGTAGATGAACGGCCGTCCTACCCCGACCGCGCGCGCCCCCATCGCCAGCGCCTTGATCACGTCACTGCCCGAGCGGATGCCGGAATCGAACCACACCGGCACTTCCCCCGCTGCCCCGACCACACCCGGCAACATGTCGATCGCGGCGATCCCGCCATTGGCCTGGCGTCCGCCGTGGTTCGAACAGAAGATCGCATCGGCGCCCATGTCCACGGCTTTGCGCGCATCCTCGGGATGGCAGATGCCCTTGAGCACGATCGGCATCTTGGTGACCGACTTGAACCAGGCCATGTCGTCCCAGGTGAGCGGCCGCGCGAACAGCGAGCCCCATAGCATGACGGCTTCAGGCAGCGCGTGAGCGGGGTCCTTGCCCAGCAGCTTGCGGAAGACCGGATCGACGAAATAGTTGGTTAGGACATGGCCGCGCAGTTGCGGGAAATTGCCGGCGTTGAGGTCGCGCGGGCGCCAACCGGTTACCCAGGTGTCGAGCGTCACCACCAAAGCGCGATAGCCCGCTGCTTCGGCCCGACGGATCAGGCTCTCGGCCAGATCCCTGTCGCGCGGCGTGTAGAGTTGAAAGAAGCCCGGCGTGTCGCCGAGATGCGTCGCCACCTCCTCCAGCGTGTCATTGCCCAGTGTCGAGACGGTCATCGGCACGCCGGTCATCGCCGATGCTTTGGCCGCGGCGATATCGCCATGCTGGTCCTGGCCGCAAATGCCGGTCACGCCGATCGGACTCATGAACAACGGGCTGTGATATTTGTGGCCGAAAATCTCGGTCGACAGATCGCGGCTGGTCGTGCCGACCATCATCCGCGGCACCATGCCCCAATGATGGAACGCAGCGGCGTTCTGGTCCTGGGTCCATTCGTCGCCGCAGCCGCCCTGGACATAATTGAGCACGTGCGGCGGCATCGCCGCGGTCGCGCGCTGGACGAGCGTGGCATAGTCGACCGGCACTTTCGGGAGCACACCGCGCAGGCCGGCGCCGTAAATCTCGTTCTGATAGTCACCGAAATGCGGCATCGTCCCTCTCCCGTTCAGCGTATCATCGCGGCGGATCGCATGGCGTCGCCGAATAGCGTGGCGCCGGCGCCGGTTGCATCACGCCGTGGACCTCGACGAACGTTCCGCGCGCCTTGTTGTGGGGATGGTCCGCCACTTCGTCCCAGGCGAGGACCGGTGCGAAGCAGATATCGCTCGCCTCCATCGACGCGCACCATTGGTCACGCGTCTTCGTCCGGAATATTTCGGTCAGCCGTGCCTTTTGCGCCGGCCACTGCGCGCGATCATATTGGCTGTCGAACAGCGGATCGCCGGTCAGTCCGAGCGCCTCGCGGAGCAGCGCGTAGAATTGCCCCTCGATCGACCCGATCGCGACGAACTTGCCGTCGGCGGTCTCGTACGTGTCATAGAATGGCGCTCCGGTATCGAGCAGATTGGTGCCGCGCGTGTCGCCCCAGATTCCCTGGGCGCGGAATCCCCACATCATCGCCATCAGCAACGCCGACCCGTCGGTCATCGCGCAGTCGATCACTTGCCCGGGCGCGCCGTTCTTCACCGCCAGCAACGCGCTGACCATGCCGAAGGCGAGCATCATCGCTCCGCCGCCGAAATCACCGACCAGGTTGATCGGCGGCGTCGGCTTTTCCCCCGCGCGGCCGAGCGCGCCGAGAACTCCTGACAAGGCGATATAGTTGATGTCGTGCCCGGCAGCCGCGGCATAGGGTCCGTCCTGGCCCCAGCCGGTCATCCGGCCGATCACCAGCTTGGGATTGTCGGCGAGCAGGATATCGGGACCGATCCCCAGCCGCTCGATCACGCCGGGCCGGAATCCCTCGATCATCCCGTCGGCGGTCTTGAGCAAGTCGCGGAGCGTCGCGATGTCGTCAGGCGATTTGAGGTCGAGTGTTTCGATTGTCCGCGACCGCAGCAGCGGATCACCGCCATGGCGCGCGGTCGGCCCGCGGGGGTCGCCGTCCGGCGCCGGCCGATCGATACGGATCACTTCCGCACCGTGGTCAGCAAGCATCATGCCGCAGAACGGTCCGGGGCCGATCCCGGCGAGTTCGACGATGCGGATGCCAGCGAGTGGACCGGGCATGGGTTCTCCTGCTTCTTACACGTCACCCCGGCCTTGTGCCGGGGTCCAAGGTGCCGCGAGTCCAGCACAAGAGCCTCCAGCCCTTCCCCCAGCCTCCCGTTGGACCCCGGCACAAGGCCGGGGTGACGGTTGAGCGTGAGGCTCGGCTGTCCTCCTTATCACCTCACCGCGGCGCCATGCGGATGGCGCCGTCGAGGCGAACATCCTCGCCGTTGAAGTACGAATTCTCGATCATCGTCAGCGCGAGCTGCGCATATTCGGGCGGATTGCCCAGCCGCTTGGGGAACGGCACCGATGCGGCGAGCGCGTCCTTCACATTCTGCGGCGCGCCCTGCATCAGCGGCGTCTCGAAAATGCCCGGCAGGATCGTGTTGATGCGGATGCCCTCGTTCATCAGGTCGCGCGCGATCGGAAGGGTCATGCCGACGACCCCGCCCTTCGATGCCGAATAAGCCGCCTGGCCGATCTGGCCGTCCTCGGCAGCCACCGACGCGGTCATCACCATCGCCCCGCGCTCGCCATCCACACCGGGCTCGAGCGTCAGCATGCCCGCGGCCGACTTGGCGACGCAGCGGAAAGTGCCGATCAGGTTGATCTGGATGAGCCAGTTGAACGCTTCCAGCGGGAAATGCTTGATCGATCCGTCTTCCTTCGATCGGCTGGCGGTCTTGACCGCATTGCCGGTGCCCGCGCAGCAGACCAAAACGCGCTCCTGGCCATGGGCGGCACGTGCCTTGGCGAAGCCGGCGTCGACGCTGTCGTCGCTGGTCACGTTGACCTCGCAGAACACGCCGCCGATCTCGCCGGCGAGCGCTTCGCCTTTCTCCGCCTGCAGGTCGAAGATCGCGACCTTGACGCCCTTTGCGGCGAGCGCCCGCGCGGTCGCCGCGCCAAGCCCCGAGGCGCCGCCGGTGACGACCGCGGCTACCGAATTATCGAGCTTCATTCTTCTCTCCCGTCGCCCCGGCGAAGGCCGGGGCCGCTATGTTGTAAAGTGCCGCCGGCGGCCCCGGCCTTCGCC